>SXON01000146.1 GCA_005778355.1 Pseudomonadota bacterium
AGCCGTCGTTGTCGTCGTCGTCGTAGCAGGTCTCGGCGCCGTCGCAGTTCTCGTCGTCGCCGTTGCCGGTGGTCTCGGCGGCGCTCGGGTAGTCGCCCGCGTCGCTGTCGTCGCAGTCGGTGGTGGCGTCGCTGCTGGTGCCCTCGTAGCTGTCGGAGCAGTCGCTGTCGGTCGACAGGCGCGTGTCGCCGGTGGTGTCGAGGTAGCCGTCGTTGTCGTCGTCGTCGTAACAGAGCTCGTAGCCGTCGCAGTTCTCGTCGTCGCCGTTGGCGGTGGTCTCGCTGGCACCCGGATTATCGGCGGAGGAGGCATCGTCGCAGTCGGTGAAGGGGTCGCTGGCGAGGCCCTCGTAGCTGTCGCTGCAGTCGGTGTCCGCCGAGCTGACGGTGGTGGCAGTCGAGGCGAGGTATCCGTCGTTGTCGGCGTCGTAGTAGCAAGTCTCGAGGTCGTCGCAGTCGCTGTCGATGCCGTCGCCGGTGGTCTCGGTGGCGTAGGGGTACACCGTGGCGTCGGTGTCGTCGCAGTCGGGGTAGCTCCCGTCGCCCCCGAGCACGTAGCCGTCGCCGTCGGCGTCCTCGTAGCCAAGGTAGTTCGTCGCGAGGCCGTAGCCGCTCGAGTAGTAGTAGCCGCCCGCGATGATGTCAGCGTAGCCGTCGCCGTTGACGTCGCCCGCGCCCCCCACGGCGCGACCCAGGTAGTGGCTCGTGGAGAAGCCCGTGACCGACGACTCGGCGCTGCTCGCGAGCCCGGAGCTGCTCCCCTGGTACACCTCCACCAGGCCGTAGCCAGAGCTGTAGTAGTAGGCGCCCACGGCGAGGTCGTCGTAGCCGTCGGCATCGGTGTCGCCGGCGCCGTCGATGGCGTAGCCGAAGTAGGTGGACGAGGAGCCGTAGAGGTTGGTCGACGCGGTGGTCGACACGCCGCTCGACGCGCCCCGGTACACCGCCACCCGGCCCGAGTAGGACGAGTAGTACGGCGCGCCCACCGCCACGTCGTCGTAGCCGTCGCCGTTGGTGTCGCCGATGCCAGCCACCGCGAGGCTGAAGTACTCGCTGCTGGTGCTGCCGCTGAGCGTGGAGGTGGCCGAGGACGACACGCCGGTCGACGAGCCGTGATGCACGTAGGCGCGACCGGTGTAGGAGCTGTAGCCGTACGCGCCGACGATCACGTCGGCGTAGCGGTCGCCGTTGACGCTCCCGGCGCCGTCGACGTCGTAACCGAGGTAGTACGAGGTGCTGGCGCCGGTGATCGTGGTGGTGGCGCTCGACGACACGCCGCTACTCGAACCATGGTGCACGTAGGCGCGACCGGTGCCGGAGGAGTAGCCGGGGGCGCCGATGATGACGTCGTCGTAGCCGTCGTAGTTGACGTCGCCCGCGCCCGCGACGCTCTGCCCGAGGCGGTAGCTCGTGCTCCCGGTGATCGTGCGCGAGGCGCTCGACGAGATCCCCGAGGAAGAACCGTGGTGAATGTAGGCCGCGCCGTAGCCGGAGTTGTAGTAGTAGGCGCCGACGATCACGTCGTCGTAGCCGTCGGCGTTGACGTCGCCGGCGCCATCTACGGCATAGCCAAGGTAGTAGCTGGTTGAACCGCCGGTGATCGTGGTGGTTGCGCTGTAGGAGAGCCCCGACGAGGAGCCGTGGTACACGTAGGCCCGGCCGGTGTAGCTGCTGTAGTAGGGGGCGCCGACGATCACGTCGTCGTAGCCGTCGGCGTTCACGTCGCCCGCCATCGCCACCGACCAGCCGAGGTAGGAGCTGCTGGTGCTGCCCATCGCGTACCAGGAATAGGAGCTGAGCACCGGGTCGACGTGGATCGGCCAGCTGGCGCCCTCGTCGTCCACGAGCACGCGCAGACCCTCCGGCGTGGCCTCCATCCAGGCCTCGAGCGGCTCGCCGAGGTCGTCCCATGCGCGCAGGCCAGACACACCGAGCTGGCCGCCACCGTGGCCGAGAATCAACAGGCTCTCGTCGTCGGCACCGGGCTCCACGCCGCCGCCGCTCACGGTCACGTCGATGACGACGAGGCCGACTCCATCCGGTCGATCGTCGAGGTCCCATCCGACTTCGAGCGAGCCCGGTCGCGACACCCACCACTCGGTGAGACCTTCGCGAGGGAAGTCGAGGCGAGGCAGGCAGTCGCGTGCCGCGGCCACGCAGCCGCCCTCGATCGGATCGACGAGGGGGAGGGGGCGCGTGCCCGACTCTCGCCCGACGGCGGACGTCCGGACTTCAATCTGCTCGAGTCCGACGCGAAGGCTCACGCCGTCGTTGTCGTAGTCGGCGCGCAGGCCGGTCGTCGGGTCGACCGAGCGGAAGCTGCCCTCGGCGTGATGGATGCCCGCCACCTCGGCGCCGATGTCTCCGCTCACGACGCTCCACCAGTCGGCGGGGGCGGCGCTGTCGTCGAGGGCGCTGTCGTCGAGAGCGGGGGGGCTGGCGTCGATCGAATCGACGCTGGGCGCCGTGCAGGCGAGGGCCAGGAGGAGAAGCAACATCCTGGTGAAGATAGCCCACCGCCCTTGCCGATCGCGCGTGGCGGGGCCACGCTGGCTCGGATGCTCAGTCTCATCGCGTTCGCCGTCGCCCTGGCCGACTGCCCCGCCACCCCGCGACTGCGCGACGACGACGACCACGTGTCGGTGCTCTCGCAGAACCTCAAGTTCATCGCCACCGGCACCGCCAAGGCCGATCGTGCCGCGATCCTCGCCGACTACCTGGAAGCGCAGGCCGACATCGACCTGTTGTTGCTCGCGGAGGCCCGCGCGCTCGACCCCCTTCGCGACAGGCTCACCGACTGGTGTTTCTACACGCAGGAGGGCGCACCCGAGGCCTACCGGTGGGCGCTCGGCAGCCTCTCGCCCGGTGGACTAGTGCTCGGCGTGCGGCAGCGCGCCACGGGGACGGAGCGCGACATGGGCGCCGAGGCCGGCCGCGTGTACCGGGCCCGCGCCGTGTCGCTGGCGGAGGGTTTCCTCGGCAAGATCGTGGGGTTCGAGAAAGGATGGGCGGTGGTGGAGGTCGACGGCACCGCGTGGGTGTGGACCCACACGCAGGCGAGCTACGAGCGTCGGCCGCTCCTCGGCGCGGGCAGCGAGGGGCGCGGTCGCGTGGGGCAATTCGCCGACCTCGCGGGTGATCTGGGCCATGCCGAGCACCCCGTGCTGGTGACGGGCGACCTCAACCTGCTCGAGGGCGCGGCGCACGCGAGCGCGGCCGAGGCCGCCCGTGCCGACGCGGCCACCCTCGAGCGATTCTCCGCCTTCACGGGGATCCGATTCGCAGCCGATCGCGGCCCCTGCCAGGGGGGAAGCTTCCTCGGCGCCCTTCGTGGCGTGGCCGAAAACGTCTTCTCCGGCGCGGTGTTCGACCGGGTGGGCACCAACGAGGCCTTCGACGCGCGACACCCCGGCACCGCGCTGGCCTGCGAGCGCATCGAGGCTGATGGGCTGCACCTGAGCGACCATCTCGGCATTCGAATCAGCGCGCCCTTCGCCGCGCCCGTGGTTTACACTCCGTCCCCATGAGGTACCTGTCCCTTCTGCTACTGGTGGCGTGCAAGCCCCCCGCCGAGGCGCCCGACGAGCTCGATGATCTCGTGGGTTTCCTGTTCGAGCACTTCCAAGACGAGGATCCCGCGGAGCTCGAGGCCGGGGTGGCCAACCTCGACACGTGGCTCATCGACGGCATGGACGAGACCCGGGAGGGGTACTCGGTCAACAACGTCACGCAGGAGGCCATCGACGGCCTCGAAAACGTGCACGCGGAGATCGATGGCAACCTCGCGGGCGCCGCCGTGGGCTACCCCTCGGTCCACTCGCCCGACAAGCTCATCTCGACGACGATCACCACCCCCTCGACCGAGCTCTACCCCGACAGCTACACCGCCTTCGACCGCGAGTATCTCACCGATCCCGACTGCTTCATCGACGGCAGCTGCGATCGGCTCGACACCACCATCGACAACGACATCGACTACACCATCCTCCAGGTGGAGGTGATGAGCCAGGTTCAGTATCGGCGCGTGGCCTTCGAGCGGGGCGACGTGATCATCGAGCGTACCTGGCTGATCCGCGAGCCGGTGATCTCCGTGGACTGGCTCAAGCTCGACGCGCAGCTCTTCTTCTGGGCGCTCGTGCCCGATGAAGACGGCAACGCGCGCTCCCTCCAGGCCACCTGGTTCGTCTACACCTTCGTCGACACCGATATCGATGAGGACCTCGCCGTGGGCCTCGTGATCGACAGCATGGCCGGCGCCGCCGAGAATCTCGACCAGTGGATCCTCGACGAGGAAGCTGGTCTCCACGAAGAGGAATAACGGAATGATCCTTGCACTTGCCACGCTCGCGGTGGCGGAAACCACCACCATCGGTGGCGACGACGAGTACAACAACAACGGCGACATGCTGAAGCTCGTCGAGGTGGCGGTGAGCGAAGCCGCCGTGGTGACCGAGCTGAGCTTCGCGGTGTACAACGCGCGAAGCGACGGCGACGTGTACCTCGTGCTGTACGTGCGCGACGGCGACCAGTTCACGCTGGTCGACGCGGTGGAGGCCCAGGGGCTGCCCGAGAGCGAGGAAGGCTGGGCCTCGAGCGGCGAGGTGAGCTGGGTACTCGAGGCCGGCGCAAGCTACGCGATCGGCGCCTACATCGGGGGGGACTGGTACTACTACTACCAGGACGACCGCACCGACCAGCCCTGGTTTGGCCGGGCCATCGCCACCTACCAGGTGGAATCGCGCGGCGCGGCCGAGGCCTTCGAGCCCGACGAGGCCGAGAATCACTACTACTACATGACGATCGAGAGCGAAGACGCCGACGCGGACGACGACGGCTTCGTGTCGCCCGTCTACGGCGGCAGCGATTGCGACGACGCCAACGCCGCCGTGGGGGAGCCGACCGAGGAGATCCCCGACGACGGGATCGACCAGGACTGCGATGGCAGCGACCTCGTCACGCCGGTGGACAGTGGACAGCCGAGCGACACCGGCGACAAGGCCGACGCCGATGGCGGCGGGGGTGGCGCGGTCGACGCCAGCACCTGCTCCTGCGACGGCGGGGCCACGGGGGCTGGACTGGCCTCCGTGCTTGCTGTGTTCGCGACGGTGCGGCGGAGGCGCTGGCGCCGGCAAGCTGCGGACTGCCGTCCGAGATGAGGCGCCTCAGTCGCCGCAGATCACCGGGTTGAGCTGGCTATCGACGGTCCACACCGTCAGCGTCCAAGCTGTCGGGCCTGCGGCCTGGCTGGCGGAGGGGCCGGATCGCACGACGGCTCCTTTCGCCACGCTGAGCAACAATCGCCCATCGTCCTCAGCGGCGTGCGTGAAAATGGGCAGGTCGTACCGGTCTCTCGTCTCCCCTTGGTAGATGATGAGCTGCCGCCGGTCACCGAACTCGGGCAAGGGCACCGTGAGGCCCACCTGCTCGAACATCTCGGCGCCGGTCGCGTCGTCCCAGGTGAACATGAGTTGGTCGCCCGGGGGGTCACTGACCCGCTGCTCGGCGTGATGCAACGACATCGCCACCTGCCGTCCGGACGCGTCGCAGGCACTGCTCTTGCAGCCCGCCGACGCCCCCAGCGCGGCGAGCAGCACGGCGCGACCGGTCATCGCGTTTGCCACTCAGTCGCCACATGTGACGGGGTTGAGTTGGCTATCGACGGTCCACACCGTCAGAATCCATGACGTTGGGCCGGTGTCCAGACCCAACCCGAAGCCGGTGTCGAACTGCGCTGCCGAGCCCTCGACCACGCGGAGCAACAGCCGACCGCCGACCTCGTCGGCGCGCGTGAAGATGGGCAGGTCGTAGCGGTCTCTCATCTCGCCCTGGTAGATGATGAGCTGCAACCTGTCCCCGAGGTCGGGCATGGGCACGGTGAGCCCGACCTCCGCGAACAGCGCGTCGCCGACCGCAGGGTCTGTCGCGAACATTAGTTGATCGCCCCGGGGGTCGTTGTCTCGCAGCTCGGCGTGATGCAGCGACAGCGCGACCTGTTTCCCAGGCTGGTCGCAAGCGCTGTTTTCGCAGCCCGCCGACGCCCCCAGCGCGGTGAGCAGGACGGTGCGCTTCACCTGGCGCGTCCGCCGAGAGAGAAGTCAACGGGCGCCGACCACCGCGAGCGCACTACCGCCCCCGATCCTCTACGATGATCCCCTCGATCACGCCAAAGGGGTCGTCCGCGTTGTAGCCGCCGTCCCAGCCGATGAGCTTCATGTCGGCGTTGACCACCATCATCGTGGGGTAGCTCATGCCGCTCTCGTAGCCAGCGTAGGCCGGCATCACCGCGTAGGCGAAGCCCTCGTCTTGCAACACCGCTCCAGTCGTCCCGGTGCCCTCGATCCACTCGTCCACCTGCTCGCTGGTGGCGGGTAGGTTGATGGCGCCAAGCGTGCTGTTGAGCAGGGTGATCCACTCGACCTCCACGCCCGCGGCCCGCATCTCGGCCACCCAGGCCGCCTCTTCCTGGGCGATGGCGATGCACGGCCCGCAGTCGGGCGCCGAGCTGTCGATCACGAGGTAGCGACCCCAGAAGTCCCAGATGTCCACCTGCTCGTCGCACTGGTCGACGAGGCGAGCGTTGGGGAAGGTGCTGCCCGTCGCGAGCACGTAGGACTCGGTGGGGCCGCCGGGGTTGCACATCGGCCAGCCACAGCTCGACGCGGTGTCGAGCGCCGCGCTCAGGTCGGGGATCTCCACGTCGGCGCGCTCTCCGGTCACGAAGCTCCCCGTGGCGCTGAGCGTGAAGCTGCCTCCGCCGCTGAGCTCGCTGTCGTCGGCCCAGGCGACCCCGTAGGGATCGCCCGCAGTGCCGGTACCCGTGACCGGGCCCATGTCGCCGAGCGCCACGTTCTCGGAGCCGGAGCGCCAGAAGTGCAAGGCGCCGTCGACCTCGCCGAGGCCCAGGTGCTCGCCACGCACGGCGTCGCTCGTGGAGATGAGCAGGTAGCAGGACTCGTAGCCCTCGGTGATCGAGGCCTCGCCGAGCGTGAACCAGTCGCAATCCGGGCAGCTCCACTCGTGCCCGGCCACCTCCACCATCTCGGGGTACTCGCGATGGTAGCTGCAGTCCGCGTAGCCGAGCGCCTCGGCCTCGGCGTCGAAGTCGAGCGTCCAGTCGGCGCTGCCGCTCAGCGTGCGCGCCGTGTGTGGGTCTGTCGCGACGTAGCCATTGTCCGGGGGGCACTCCCCCGCGGCCACGTCGGTGTCGTCGCTGTCTTGCGTGCTGGTGCTGGCGCTGTCGTCGCCGCCGGTCTCGGCAGCGCTCTTCTTGAGGTCTTGCTCCACCGGGCAGCCGAGGAGCAGCACGCTGATCATTTCACCACGCAGCAGCTACGGAGCTTCTCGACGGTGGAGGGACCGATGCCGCTCACCGCGTCGAGGCTCTCGCAGTTCGCGAAGGCACCGTTCGCGTCGCGGTAGGCGATGATCTCGGCGGCCTTGCTCTCGCCGATGCCCGGCAGCGCGTCGAGCTCGGCGGCGCCGGCGGTGTTGATGTTCACCGGGCAGCCGGCAGCGGTGCTGGTGGCGGCCGCGTCTGGGTAGAGCGCGGGCACGCTCCCGCTGATCTCGCTCCCGGAAACGACGGTTCCCACCACGGCCGTCCCGGGGCTACTCCCCGCCGCGGAAACGGTCACCAGCGGGCGGAGCTTCTCCATGGTCTTCTCGCCGATGCCGGACACGGCGTCGAGCTGGTCGATCGACGTGAAGGGCCCGTTGCTGTCGCGATAGGCGATGATGTTGGCGGCGGTGGCCTCGCCGATGCCGGGGAGCGATTCGAGCGCGGCCGAGTCCGCATTGTTGAGGTCGACCAGGTCGGCGGCGAGAGCGAGAGCGATGAGCCAGAGCACGCGAAGACCTCGACTAGAGGTCGATGCTATCCGGGCCCTGCGGCGTTCGCTTGCGCAGGCGCTCAAGCCGCGCCGCGGCGTCGTCTTTTCGCGCGGCGGTGGCGGCGTCGTCACGCGACAGCACGAGCACGTCGCCCTCGCGGGTGCCCTCCGGCAGGAGCACCACCGGGAGGGTGAAGGTGGCGCTGCCCGCCACGACCACGGCAAGCTCGCCGTCGATGCGATCCACCACCATCATGGGTTGCAGCATCCGGCGCTCCGCTTCGCCGCCTTCTCGGCCTCTTCCTTCGACGGGTAACACACGAGGTTGCTCGCGCTGATCTTGTTGGCGTTGCCACAGCCAGCCTCGTGGTACACCTCGGACTTCTTCGAGGCCGGGAAGGGGCAGGCCTCGGCATCGACGGGGATCACCACGGCGGCGGCGCTCGGCGCCGGCTCGCTGGCCTTCTCGCCGGTGTCGGCGTGGGCTTCCGGCATCCCGGCCACGGGCACGAGCGCAGTGTGCTCGCCCTCGGCCTTCTCGGTGACGACGCGGATGCCCTTGCCGGTGCTGAACAGGCTCACGGTGCCGTCGCGATCGGTGCGGTAGACCGTCGCCCCGCTCGCGCCCAGTCGCGACATCGTCTCCTCGCCCGGGTGGCCGTAGCGGTTGCCGATGCCGACGCTGATCACGGCGATGCTCGGCTTGATGGCGGCGAGAAAGGCGCTCACCGAGCTGTGATTGCTCCCGTGATGCGCCACCTTGAGCACGTCGCACTGCTCCACGCCCATGTCGACCATGGCGCGCTCGGTGGGCTCCTCGCCGTCGCCCGGGAAGAGGAAGCAGTCGTCGCCGTGCGTGAGCCGGGTGACGACGGAGTTGCTGTTGAGGTCGGAGCGCGTGTTGGAAAAGCGCGTGTCGCCCGGGAGCAGCACCTCGAGCTTCGCGCCATCGTCGAGGTTGAACACCGTCCCCCGCTTGCCCTCGCGGTAGCCGATGGCGGTGTTGGCCTCCACCGCGCGCATGAGCCCCTCGTAGGTCTGAGTGGTGTGGGTCATGCCATTGTCGACGTAGACCTTCGGCGGGAAGGCAGTGATCACCGCCTCCATCTGTCCCACGTGATCGGCGTGGGGGTGCGTGGCGACGGCGAGGTCGAGGTGATCGACGCCGAGCTTCGCGAGCTGGGCGAGCACGTTGCTGTCGCGATCACCGGCGTCGATGAGGATGGTCTTCTGGGCCGGCGTGCGAATGAGGATCGCGTCGCCCTGGCCCACGTCGATCACGTCGACGCGCACCTCGCCCGCGAGGGCAGCGCCAAGTACTGCGAGGACGGCCGCGAACACGCGTGCGAACTAGGGCAGCGCGGTGAAGAAGATGTTTCGCGCGGTGAAGTCGTAGCACCCCGCGTAGCGCGCACTGCCGATGCGCACCGACTCGTTGTGGTAGCCGAGCGCGCCGGTGCTCCCCGCCACGGTCTCGGTCGACCAGGTGCCGTCGCGGAGCCGCGCGAGCTTCATGTCGTTGTTGAAGCCGTCGAAGTAGACGACGCCCACGGCGCCGTCGTCGACGAAGACGTGCGTGTCGGCGCCGGCGTGGTCGCCGTCATCGACCGTCTGGAGGCTCCAGTTGCCGGGCGAGCCCTGGGCCACCTTGAGGTCTTGATTGCCAGCGTCCTGATAGGCGATCCAGGTGGTGCTGCCGTCGAAGGCGATGCTCGGCCACTGGCCCACGTCGCCGTCGCTGTCGATGGTCTCCACGCTGTACGAGCCCGCCTTGCCGGTGGCGAGCTTGAGGTCGCCCTGGGCGCGGTCGTAGAAGGCGATGTACTCCGTGCCGTCACTGGCGATGGCGATCCGCGCGTACTCGCCCACGTCGGCGTCGACGGTGTCGGGATCGGCCGCCGTGTCGGGCGGGTCGTAGGCCTCGCCCTCGGCGGCCACCTCGCCGGTCCACGAGGCACCGTTCCAGTGGGCCACTCGCAGGTTGCCCTTGCCGTTGTCGTGGTGGGCGGCCACGGGGTTGCCGCTCGCGTCGAGCGCGAGGCTCGTCCAGTAGCCGCCGTCGGGGGTGGCGCCTTGTCCCGCGTCGGCCATCGCCACGTCCCACGTGCCGTCGGCCTTGTGCGCGTACTTCATCGTGCCGTTGCTGGCGTCCTGGTAGGCGATCCACACCTGGCCGTCGCTCGCGATGGCGAGCGAGGCGTACTTGCCGGCGTCGCCCGGGTTGAGCCCGTTGTCGTCGGGGTAGGAGTCGACCTCTTCGCGCGTCCACTTCACGGTGCCGTCGTCGGCGATGGCGCCCACGGCGTAGCCGAGCGCATCCATCGTGCGGTCGTAGTAGGCGACGGCGGGGGTGCCCTCGGGCGTGACCGCCATCGAGAGCCAGGAGCCGGCATCGTTGGTGAACTCGGGCTCACCCTCGGTAACGACCTCGTTTACCTGGGTGTCGTTGCAGCCCTCGCAGGCCTCGAGGCCGACGACGGACAGGGCGCAAATCAGAAACGTGGCGGACGTCCGCAAGGCGGCTCCCGGAACGGGGGGAGGGTAGTCGAGAAGGGGGGGATCGTCAACGCGACAAGCCGATCAGGGGCCGATGCCCTACAGCCCGATCCGAAACGCCTGCGAGTACACCCAGGGGTAGGCGTGGACGAGGTCCTGGGCGGTGCCGGGCCTTGACCTTCACCCGTAGTAGTTGATGTCGTACACTCGCAGTAACGCCCCAACTCGGGTGTCATAGCCGACGAGCAAGTAGTCTGCGCCGCCGATGGTCATCCTCGTGGCGTGCGGCCGGTTCATGCGGTTGACCCCCTCTACCGTAAAGCCCTGCTCCTCAGAGTAGCCGTAGGCGAAGTCGAGGTTCTCGTCGAGTAGCCACAGCACCACGTTGCCCGCGTCGTTCCCCGTGGGGCTGGTGGCGCTCGCCGCGTCGCGGTCTCGAAACATCACCAGCCGCCAGCCATTGGTGAAGAGCACTTGCGTGCCCATCGCCAAGTTGCGGTCGCCCGCAGTGGTTGCGCGCGGCAGCTCGGCGAGCAGGGTGGGCGCCTCCGCGGCGGAATTCAGCGTGGAGGCGGCGTAGAGATACAGCGCGTTCTTGCCGGTGAAGCGGTCGTGGTTTCCCGTCGCGAGCACCTGGGACTCGGCGGTGCTCGCCGTGCTGAGCAGGCCGAGGGCCGTGGCAGAGGCTGCGTGGCTGGTCGAGACGTACGCGGCCGAGGACAGGTTGCGGAAGTCCTCGGAGGCGCTGGCGAAGGACATCTGGCTGCTGAGCGTGCCGCTCACGATGTTGACGACATAGACCTCCTGCTGGACGATGCCGTCAGTGCTCGACGATGGGCTGCCAACGACGATGGCGACCAGCGTGTTGGTGCCATCGTCGGCTTGTAGGCAGTGGTGGTCGTTGGTCTCGGCGTCGGTCGGGAGGGAGGCGAGGAACGGCTTGTCGCCGCTCACGTTGACCAACGCTGTCTCCGTGGCAGTCCCAAAGGTGGTCCCCGAGACCGAGACCACGATCATGTACAGCGCGGCCCCATCGACGGAGTAGGTGAGCACATGGTAGCCATGGGCGTAAATGTGCCAGTGATCGGAGATGTTTCCCGATTGCGACGACGATAGGGTGATGTTGGTGCTCGAGACGATGGTCCATTGCCCGGTCGTTGGGTCTAGTCCGTTGAGCACATCCACTAGGCCGATCCACAGGTTGCCGTCCTGCTCCCAAGACACACAGGCGTATGTCGCGTCGCCATAGTCGACTGCAAAGGACCAGAGCGCCGTCGCGCCCGGCGCTGAGAGCGCGAGGTGCCCGCTCGCAACCCGGGTAAACCACATCCGCGTGGCGGTGGACTCGCTGGACACGCCTACAACCCGAACCCAGGCAGGACGAAGAGGCCGCCGTCGGGCGTTAGCACGTCGTAAGTGACGCCCACGCGGTGGCCGAAACCCACGTCCGCGAGGGAGTCCGCGTCGATGTCCCCAAGCGATGCCACCACGCCCAGTCCATTCTCCCGCGTGCTCTCGAAGCGCGGGCCCGCATCTCCCGCTGCCGAGGAAGCCCCTGGGCCGTAGACCAGGTGGAGAGTCGCGCGATCATCCGCGGGATAGGCCCGCGACGAGAAAGCGACGTCGGCCCTGCCGTCGCCGTCGCTGTCCCCGGCGCAGGCCATGGCGTAGCCAACGAAGATGCTGTCACTGCTGCCGACGACTCGCGCCACGTACGACGTGGTGCTGCCCGGAGCTAGTGGTCCCTCGTGCCAGTAGACAGCGCCTCCAGGAAGGCCTGCCTCCGGTTCCGCCCACTCGGGGGCCCCGGTCACGAGGTCGAAGTAGCCGTCGCCGTTGGTGTCGCAAGTGGCGACCGTCGAGCCGTAGAGCGCGCCCTCCGCCTCGCCCAGCAGTTGTGTTGTCCACGCCGACCAAGGCGTCGCCTCGGCGACCGGTCCCGAGTACACTCGCATCGCGCCGGTGGCGCCGTTGTAGTCCGTGCAGCCGATTGACGCGCCGCAGTCGTAGGGCATGGCGTTGACGAGGTCGGCCACGCCATCGCCATCGAGATCGTCGCGGGCAAGCACGTCGCCTGCCTCCACGGCGTCGGGGGGGAGGAGCCACGTGCAGGCGTCGTAGTCGAGGGTGCCGCTCGCGAGCGGATCGCAGGCCACCACCGCGCCGTCACCGTCGTCCCCCCACAGCGTGAGCACGAGGTCCATGGTGCCGTCCCCCGTGAGGTCGCCGGTCCTAGGGGCGATGGAAAGCGGTGCCCAAGGGAAGGCAGCCGTGCCCTCCAACCGTCCCTGGCAGGCCGTCGTCACGAGGTCATTCCCCGGGCCGAGACCGAGGCAGGTGTACAGCACCCCCTCGCCGACGGGGGTGTTTTCCCGGGCCCCAACCACGACGAGGTCACCCAGCCCGTCGCCATCCACGTCGCCTAGGCCCGCAACGTCCTCTCCGGTGGCGGAGTTCTCTTGCGCTCCGCTAAGAAAGGCCCAGGCCCCTGAGAGGTCGCTGGGCAAACCTGAGGCTGACCCGAGGACCACGTGCACGCCGCCCACGTCCTGGACATCGTCCCGCGCGCCGGCGCCCGTCGCCCCCACGGCGAAGTCGTCGATGCCGTCGCCGTCCACATCGCCTAGACCAGCGATCGAGTCCTCCGCGCAGGCTGCGAAGTCGCCGTCTGCCGCGGCGTCGATCCAGGGTCCGGTGGCGTCGAGGTCATAGTTGCCGTCGTACCGGCACCCGTTGCCGGTGCCGTCACAGTCGTTGTCGATGCCGTCACCACAGGTCTCGGTGTTGCCCGGGTAGGCGAGGGGCTCGGCGTCGTCACAATCGTCGGGCAGCTCGCTCGTGCCGGCTGCACCGGGGCAGGCATCGACCGGCGCGGCCGCGTCGCCGTGCGCGTCGCCGTCGGCGTCGGTGTAGAGCGTGGCCAGCAGGCCCTCGTCTACTTCCCCGTCGCAGTTGTCATCCACGCCGTTGCAGGTCTCCACGGCGCCCGGCGAGATCGCGGGGTCGCCGGGTGCGCAGTCCTCCCCGTCGGCCCAGCCGTCGTCGTCGCCGTCGGGCGGCGGGGCGGAGTCCGCCGTGTCGGCGCTGTCGCCGGTGTCGACTGGGGAGCTATCGGCGGAGGGCGAGTCTTTCTCGGCGGCCGCGGGGCAGGCGAGCAACAGCGCGAGGAGGCTCATGGGATCACCCTCCGGACATGCTACTGCAGCTTGAAGTCGGCCTTGCCCCAGGCCCTGAGGAAGGGCCGCGCGGTGCCCGAGGCGAGGGTCAGCGTGAGCCGCCACCCGGGGCGGACGAGCAGATACTGCCCGGCATAGGAAGAGATGTCGGTGTAGCCCCCGGCCCCGGGCCCCTGCCAGCCGTCGCCGGTATACGTCGGGCCGAAGGCGACCGCGGTGGGCGCGTCATCCTCGACGTTCGCGAACTGCAGGATGGCACGGAGGGTCATCGAAGTCGCGCCCGCGAGGGTGAAGTTGCGGACCTCGCCCAGCGATCGCACCGCGAGCATGTTGGCGCAGGATCGATAGCCGAGGCTGGGCAGGTCGAGCACGAGCCCAGATTGCGACGCGACCTCGCCGATCAGGGTGGTCCATGGCAGTTCAATCTCGAGGCGTCGCATGTTGACCTCGTTCTCTGGAGCAAGTAGGCTGTCGCGAGCGAGGTGGCAAGAGAAAGAGAGAGAGACAGATCCCTGAATAATGTAATGTAGATTACAACATGCGATCGGGCGTCGGAGCCGCGTCCTACAGCCCGATCCGAAATGCCTGCGAGTACACCCAGGGGTAGGCGTGGACGAGGTCCTGGGCGGTGCCCAGGAAGTCGGCGAGGTGGTGGGGGACGATGTCGACGCGCACGCGGTACACGCCCGCCTCGGAGACCGGGTGGCTGCCGCAGCCCTCCGCCCAGGGCTCGCCGTCCTTGTAGACGGTGACGCTGATCTCCGGCGCCGCGGTGTTGGTCGGGGAGGCCGCCGCCAGCGTGGGACAGGCCACGTCCAGCGACTCGCCGGTGGCCACGCCGTCGGCAGAGAGATGTGCGCTCCCGTAGGCCACGTCGAAGCCCTCGGGGGTGCCGAGCGTGTCGAAGACCACGAAGCTCTTGCGCTCGCGGAGGGCGGCCTCCAGCGCGGCGGGGCTGTCGTCGGCCACGGCGAGGTAGTTCGCAAACCAGCTGACCATGCGGCGGTAGCTGTCCACCCGCTCGCCATCGGGCATCGCCATCGGCAGCGCGTTCTCGTGCGCGTCGGTACCGGCGGTGCCGAGGCTCGGCGCCACGGCGTTGAGCGCGTCCCAGCGCTCCAGCGACACGGTCTGCTCCTCGTAGATGGCGAGGAAGACGAGGTCCGGCTCGGCGTCGTTATCGCCGGCGATGAAGGGGCCCGCCTGCGTGAGGTAGTCGAGGCCGCCGAGGCCGAGGTCGTCTTCCCGCTTGGTGGGGTCGACCATCGCGTGCAGGTTGAAGATCTCGACGCCGGCTTGCCCCCAGCTCTGGCGATCGAAGAGCTCGTCGAGGGTCTTGCCCTCGGTGTGGGCCTGCAAGGGGATGGCGCCCGCCTCGATGGTGGCCTTCAAGCTGGCCTCGTCGTAGGCGTTGTAGGTGGCGTCGTTGGCCTCGGCGCTCTCCGCCACGTGCCGGTCGAGCGCCACGGGCATCAGCTCGTCCTCGATGCCGGGGAGCATCGTCACCGCGTGACCGGAGTCGCAGGTCATTCGACTGGCGACTCCGTCGATCATCTGGTCGCCGTCTTGCAGGTTGAACAGCTCGTCGTAGGGGTGCTCGGCCGCCATGGAGGGGTGGTCGGTGACGAAGGCCACGTCGATCGCCGCGTTGCACAGGCCCGCGCGGAAGTCGGCCAGGCAGGTCGGGGTGTCCATCTCGTGACCGTCGCACGCGTCGTGAGACAGGGGGCTGTGGAGATGGATGATGGCGCGCTTCACGGTGGTGCCGTCGGCGCGGGTCTCGACCAGCGGGGCGCGCTCGCTCGTCCACGCGACTGGCTCGGTGGGCGCAGAGTCGACGGGCGTTGTCTCGGCGCAGCCGATCAACCAAAGCATGGGGGGAGGGTAGCCCGGAAGAGCGGGATGGAGTAGTCTCGCGGCGCTTTCCGAGGCCCCCGTGAAGCTTCTTCTTCCCATCGCGACCGTCATCTTCGCCGGCGGCTTCTGCTGCTGCGGCGACATCGTCTCCCAGCTCGAGGGCCTCTCCGGGGCCGGCGGCGACGACGTGGACATCAACATCAACGTCGATGGCGATGGCGGCAGCGCGAGCGGTGGCTCCACCGGCGGCGCGATGCTCGCGGGCACCTGCGGCAAGTTCAAGGAGATGAGCCTCCAGGCTCCTTCCGGCATGTCGGTGATGGTGTGCAGCGAGGGCGGCGGCAACGACAGCATCGTGCTCAGCGGCTCCGGCAACCCTTCCGACGCCTGCAAGTCGGTGAAGTCCTGGGCCGAGGGCGCCGGGTTCACCACCGAGTTCGACGTGAACTCCTCGGGCACCTACGCGGTTACCCTCAAGAAGGGCAGCGACCGCCTCTCCGTGGGCTGCACCGAGATGGCCGGCTCCACGACGGTGTCTATCACTCTGACGCCGGCCTAATTCCCGGTTTCAAGCTCCCGTAGCTCAGCTGGATAGAGCACCAGTTTCCTAAACTGGGGGTCGGCAGTTCGAACCTGCCCGGGGGCGCCATTGCGCCCCGCGGTTCGCGCGCGACCCCGCTCGCCCGCTTGGCGGCCACGGTCGGCCCCGCCCGGCCCTGTGTCGCGACGCGGGGACCCCCGATCTCCAGGCGATCCCGGTGCCCGGCCTGTCGTGCCCGGCCTTCGGCCGCCGGGTCCTGTCGCCCCTGGCGTCCCCATCGGCTGCGCTGCGCTCCGCGATGGGGCGCGCCAGTGGTGCCACCCGGTCGTCTCAAGCTGGGGGCGGGGCACCTCAATCACGTCGGCTCGACCCCCTCTGCGAACGGACCGGGCGGGGCCTCGACTCGTCACGCGTGCCAGCTGCCGGTCCTGCGCCTCTGTCGACGCGCGCTCGCGACGAGCGGATGACTCCGCATCCCGATCACATTTTTCTCGCTCGACCGATTGACACGCCCGGTCGCGACGTGTGATCCTCGTAGCGGGTACCCCGGGTCCCGCGAGGAGAGTCATCCATGCGCGAGCTTTGTCCTGCATTTCGCCCCCCCCCCCCCCCCAGTTAAAGCCGCGCGCGGTGCGAGCATGATCGCCGTCCTGTTCTCGGCCCTCGTCGCCGCGCCGGCCCACGCCGCCCCCGGCGAGGGCCTCACCGCCGCCCTGCAAGGCGGGAGCTGGTCGCACTCGGTGCCGATCGACCTGCCGCCCGCGCCCGCGGGGATGGTGCCGGGCCTCGCGCTCGCGTACGACTTTCGTCTCCCCGACGGGCTGCTCGGGCCGGGCTGGGCGCTGTCGGGCTTCTCGCGCATCGACCGGGCCGGGGAGCAGCTCGGCGTGCCCGCCTTCGACAGCACCGACCGCTTCCTCGTGGACGGTCAACTGCTCTGGGAGGAGAGCGGCTACTACCACGCGGAAGTCGACGACGAGCGGTACTTCTCCTACGCCGGGGCGTCCAACGAGTGGGCAGCGCGTCGCGACGGGTGGACCTGGGTGTACGGTGGCTTCACCGACACGCCGAGCGGCTGCGCGGTCGAGACCGTCGCGGACAGCCACGCGCGCCCCTGCGAGGCGCGCAGCAGCACGCCGACCTTCGCCGAGACCACCTCGTGGCTGTTGTCCTCGGTGGAAGACCCGTGGGGCAACACCATCGAGATCGAGTACGACTCGCTCTCCAGCATCGACGCCGACCCTTCCCGCCTGGAGGGACCGTACAGCTTCGCCCACCGTCACGTCCCGGTGGCCATCACGTATGGCAACGGCGTCCACCTCGTCACGCTGGACTACAACCCCCGCGAGGACGCGCGGATCGACACGCGCTCCGGTACCCCGCGCGTGCTCGCCGGGCGGCTGGAGTCGATCTCCGTGGCCAGCCGCGACCCCGCCTCCGCGTCGGGCGCGCGCGTAGACGGTGCGCGCTACGAGATCGCCTACGACGACGAGGACGCGAGCACCTGCGACACCGCCACCGAGCGGTCGAGCTGGTCGGCGGAGACCCTCGCGGCGGGGACCGGCGAGACGCTCCTCCACCGCGTGCTCCGCGTGCCCGACGGCGCCACCGGGGCCTCGGGCGGCAAGTCGCTGCGCTGCGCCGCGCGTGCGAGCGAGGCCGACAACTGGCCGTCCGCCAGCGCCATCTCCCTCGCCTTCGACGAGGGCGGCAGCTGGGTGACGGACCGGGCCTTCACCGACCCGGCGTTCTACGCCCACCAGCCGGTGAACTTCGACGGCGGCCCCGAGAGCGAGCTGCTCGAGCTGCGCTTCCCGGTGTGCAACGTCGTCGTGACCCCCGGGCGCTACCACCACCAGCAGGGGGTGTGGTTGCCGGGTGCCCCCGGC
>SXON01000147.1 GCA_005778355.1 Pseudomonadota bacterium
GACCGACGACCGACGACCGACGACCGACGACCGACGACCGACGACCGACGACCGACGACCGACGACCGACGACCGACGACCGACGACCGACGACCGACGACCGACGACCGACGACCGACGACCGACGACCGACGACCGACGACGCGGTATCGTGGCAAGGCTACCGGAGCTAGAAATGTCTATTCGTTCGGGGCAACCCGGGAGTCGAGTCACCGTCGTCCCCGTCGCCGACCGCGTTCGCTTGCAGACCGCAGGCGGCGACTCGAATACCGATGTCATCCTCGACGTGGATCTCCCGGAGATCACCCACTGGGGCCCGCACACGCTCACCATCACCCCGCACACCAAGCTCGAGTCGAAGACCGCAAACTTCCGCTGGAAGGCCGTGCTGTACACGTCGATCGACGGGATCAACGGGTCGACCACCCCGGAGAACCTGTTCGCGTACAGCACCGCGACTTCCTACGTGATCCAGACCGACTTCACCGACAAGAGCAAGCTCGGCCTGCTCATCCGGGTGGCACTGGTCTGTTCGCCCGCGACGGGCACCGCCATCGAATCGGGTGTGGTCACGCTTGCGCTCGCCTTCGAGTTCCGAGCCTAGCGGTGAGCCGAGGCTTCGACTGGTCGCGGGCTCCGCTGCGTGGTGTCCCGCGTCGAGCGATGCCCGCCCCGGCGGGATGCGGGTGCGGCGGGGCTGGCGAGGATGGGTACTCCCGACCCCTGCTTGCGGACGAGCGCCTTTTCCTTGACGCCGCACGAGCGAGAGGAAAAGCAAAGCTTCCGCGCACATCCGTGACACGGCGGGGGACGGGCGCGGAGCTGCCCCGCTGGGTGGGCCGCGGCCCTCTTCCCCGCCAGGGCATGCCCGCGCTTGCCCCGGAGCTCGGCTGGGAGGCTTCGGAGTACTGCTACCTGGATCCAGACTTCTCTGACGACGGCGAGCACATCATCGCCAAGGCTATGTCACAGATCAACGAGAATATCGACATCGTGGAGGATTTCTTCGACCGGTACCGGAACGTTCTCGGGGCCAAGGTCTCGGGCGCGTGCGTGGTCAACCTCGTGACAGCTGCAAGTCCCTTTGCTGGATACCTACACTTCGAGCGGGTGGATCGCAGGGGCAACCCATGTTCGGGCAGCAAGAACTGGCTAGGGTGCACCGTGCCGGGGGCCGTGGTGATTCAACTCGCCCAGCGATTCGTGAAGGCGGTCTACAACTCGCGAGCCGCCCACACCTGCAGCTCGGGCGCCGGCGACTGTGCGTGCATCACCGCCGAGCTCGCTGCAGTGATCCTGCATGAGACCTGTCACTCGTGCCTGCTCGATGAGATCCCGGCCTACCTCCTCGTTGCGCATTACAAGTCGGAGTTTGCCGATGCGCACGGCTACAGTTCCAAGTGCTGCACCGGCAGCCCGGTTACCGCGTGGGACGAAAGGGTGTGGACCGAGGCGCGAGCTAAGGCGATCGCGGACGCTCCAGGCATCTCGCAGTCCTCGGGCGAATGGAGGCTCACGACATGTTGAGGTCTACAGGCGTGGGAGTGCTGTTGGCGGCGGGGCTTGCCAGCGGGTGCCAGGGATCGGAGTGTAGCGACCCCTGGCGCGGCGACTGGGTGGACACCGACGGAGGCGACCTCTATCTCTTTTGCGAGTGTGGCCAGACTGACTCCGGCGACACCGCCGGCGCCGTCGCCGCCGCTTCGGCCACCTGTTTCTCCTCCGAAACGGCGCCACCCACCTGCTATGTGAACCACGAGTTCGGCGTCGTAGACCTGTCCGACTCCCCATTGACGCTGACCAACATCGACCCAGCGAACGCATACTCGTACACCCTTACCGACGATCAACGCATGGCACTGCGCGAGACCTGCGGCGCCCCCGAATAGCGAACGGGACGCGAGAATGTTCAGCCCTCGGCGCGCCCACGACTGAGCGAGCTGGGGTCGCGGTCGAGCGTGGGGATGGCGAAGTCAATCACGACGCATCCGCCCTGCAGGTCGACCGCGTGGGCGGCCGAGACGCCCCGGCCGTTCTCATCGAAGAGCACCAGCGGGTGGGCCGAACGACCGGAGGCAGACACCAGGAAGCTCCGGCCGACTCGACCGGGCGCAGGCACGAAGACGGCTCGGCTGCTGCCCGGCACGCGGAAGGGAACGACGCACACCTCGTCGATGCGAGGCGACAGGATGACCCAGCCCTCGCCCCGGCTGGCCTGCCCTGTGGCACACCGCGCTGTGCAGGCGCCCTCCCAGGCGACACGGTCGCCACCGCGCTCGCGCCAGCCCCGGAACTGCCTCCGCGCCGCGAGCCCGACGAAGGCGGCAACGTCGGCCGCGATTGCGCCCGCGCCCCCGTTGAGCTCACCGTGAATCCGGTCGGCGAGTTGTTCGAAGCGCGTCCTGGGCCCGCGACCGGAAAGCCAGCCGCCCGTCACCTCCCAGTGCAAGTACGGGCGGAGCGCGGCGCGACCATGGGTCGAGAACCAGTTCTCAGCCTCGACGAAGTCCGCCGTGCAGCCTCCTGCGTCGAGAAGGGCCACCGCGCCGTTGATGTCGCTCACCGCGCCGCGGGCCACCGCGCCGAGCAGCCCGACCAGCGCCACCGGGCTCACCGGCTCGAGGAGGTCAAACCAGTCGTCGGCCGAGCCGTCGGCGGGACCGAGCGCCAAGGCGCCCCTCGGTGCCCGCCTTTCGGCGCGGAGCCACTCACCCGTGGGATGCGGTTTCGCGTCCTGGTGCATGGACGAATTGTCGCACCCGCCAGGACCTCGCGACCCCGTGATCTAGTTTTTTGTATACCAACTAACAAAAAAATGGCAGCACGCTCACCAGCGAGCCGGGCAATGGTCGCCCTGCGCGAGCCAGGCATCGACCGCGGCGGCACGATCCACGAGGAACTCACGCAGCTCGGAGATGGCATCGGCGTGGTCGCGCGCGCTCACCCAGGCCCGGGGGTCTTCGGCCCAGGCTGCTTCGATCTGGGCCTCCCACTCGGTGGCCTGCGCCGCCATCAGCTCCGGGTCGTACGCCTCGCGCGCGGCGGCCACCTTCTCGACGTAAACCTCGCACCACTCGGGATCCGCGAGGACAATCTCGAAGAGCACCTCCTTGCGCCAACCGGTGTGCTCCCAGGTGATGGGGTCGGCGTCGACCACGCCCGACCACACCGGCGAGCCGTCAGTGTAGGCGGAGTCGCCAAAGCTGATGTCGAGGTCGTAGGGCAGGTACAGGAACCCGCGCGCGGGGTGGTCGTAGAGATAGTAGTTGATCTCGACGCCGGCCCAGTAATTGTCGAGCGCGGGGATCACGGCTTCCGCAGCCCACTCCGACGTGGCCTCGTCGAGGTCGACCAGCGACGCGATCTCCTCGACCGTGGTGGCGGCCTTGAGCGCCTGCAGCCGACGCGTGTCGCCGACGTCCTCGTTGGTCTTCAGCTCGCTCCCACCCTGGTAAAGGTTGCCGCTCGGATCCTCGAAATGCCGCTCGAGGTACTCGTGATCGAGGCGCTCGACGTTGGCATAGAGGCTGTAGTACTCGCCATCGACATTCACCCGCGCGTTGTTGACACACGAGTACGGCAGTCCGAGTCGCTGGAACAGGGGGTGCGCGAGCCGCTCGTGCAAGAGCGTGTGGTCGTACCAGGGCGCGTCGAGCATCACCTTGCGGAGGCCATGAAAGCGGGCCTCGGGATCGACCTCGTTGAAGGACACGACAAACTGGAGCTTGTCGCAACTCCACGACCAGTTGCCCTTGAGGCGCACCATCGCCGCCACCGTCTCGTCGTTCCAGCTGAATTCGACGGGGTAGTAGGCCTGCGACCCGCTGTAGCAGGCGTTGACGAGGTCGTTGAAACCGCCGGGCGGGAAGTCAAGGTTGAAGGTTTGGAGCTCGTCCGGATCGTAGAGCGAACCGCAGTCCCGCGGCCAGGTCTCCGGCCCCTCGGTGTCGCCTGAATCCTCCGGCTCGACGGCGGTGTCGGTGCCGGGCACGGTCTCCGCGCTGTCCGTGCCGGGGTCGGCCGCCTCGGGCGTGTCGGTGCCGAGGTCGATGGAGCCGGCCACGCAGGCGATGAAGGTGAGCACGGGCGCAGCGTAGCCGGCTGGACCGCCGATGACCGCGTCGGCGCCTTTATCGTCGCAAGGGGCCCCGAGATTTGCTTCGTCAGAACACCGTTGCCGGGCTAGCTTCGCGCGCTCCCACAGCAGGGCCTTCCACAGGCCATGACCCAGTCGCACCCCACGCGCCCGCTGCCCACGCGCTTCCGCCGTCACCTGATGGCGCGGCACGGCGTGGCTCGCGCCACCAGCGGCGCCGTGATCATCAGCATGGTCGCGTCGGCCACTGTCGCCGCCCTCCTTGCCCCGGTGCTCGGTGCGCGCCTGAACTACGCCGTCGGCATGGCCACCATGATGCCGGCGCTCGTTTCGCCCCCGCTCTACATCATCATCTTCACGCTGATCCGGCGCCTCTTCGGCGCGGAAGACGAGCTCGTTCGCCTCGCGACCATCGATGGGCTCACGCAGTGCTACAGCCGGGCTCACTTCCTGGCCCTGGCCGACGACGCGCTCCAGGCCGCTCGCCGAGACGGTCGCGAGTTCTCGCTGCTGCTCATCGACTTCGACCACTTCAAGCGTGTGAACGACGAGCACGGTCACGACGCGGGCGACCGGGCCCTTCGCGAGCTCGGGGCGGTGCTCCGGGCCAAGCTGCGGGGGGGAGACTTCCTCGGTCGCCTCGGCGGCGAGGAGTTCGCGGCCGTCTTGCCCGGGGCCTCGGCGAGCGTGGCCCATGCCGCGGCGGAGCGAATGCGGGAGGCGGTCGCGGCCGCGTGACAGGGCAGCGACGTGGCGCGCTGCACCGTGAGCGTGGGCGTGGCGACGCTCGGCGAGCATGATCTCGCGGGCTTGTTGCGCGCCGCCGACCGGGCGCTCTACGAGGCGAAGGCGGCGGGCCGCGACCGCGTGGTGGTCGCCCCAGAGCGCTAGCATGCTAGATCGCCGGGGCATCCTCGGAGCCTCGATGACTGGAACCTTCTGCTGGTACGACCTCTCCACCACCGACACGGCCGCCGCCGAGAAGTTTTACACCACCCTCCTCGGGTGGACCTCCGCGCCCCACCGGGTGGGCGACGACAGCTACACCATGTGGCAACACGGTGAAACCGGCTTCGGCGGCCTGATGGCGCTCCCGGCCGAGGCCAGGGCGATGGGCGTGCCTCCGCACTGGATGGGCTACGTGTGGGTGGAGAACGCGGAAGCCGCCGTGGCGCGGGCCGCGGAGCTGGGCGCGCGCGTGATCGTGCCGGCGACGACCATCAGTCCGGAAGTCGGTCGCTTTGCCGTGCTGGCCGACCCCCAGGGCGCCACCTTCGCGGTGTACGAGAGCTCGCGTCCGGGCGACGGCGCCGACTGGAAGTGTCCAGTGGCCTGGCACGAGTGCTACACCACCGACGTGGAGGGCGCGATGGCCTTCTACGAGGCGATGTTCGGCTGGGAGAAGACCGATGCGATGAACATGCCGGTGGGCGGCGTGTACCAGATGTTCGGCAAGGGCGGCCAAACCTTTGGCGGGATGATGCTCAAGCCGGAGCAGATGCCGGTGGCTGCATGGCTGTACTACTTCGGCGTGAAGAACGCCGACAACGTGGCGGCCGAGGCGCCAGGGCTCGGCGCGAGCCTCATCCTGGGGCCCATGGACGTGCCCGGCGGCGGACGCATCGTGGTGGCGCGGGATCCCGAGGGGGCAACCTTCGCGGTGTACGCCATGGCGGGGTAGACGGCGACGGCTACTTCCCGTCGTGGCGGGGGGCGTCGAGGTGGGCGAAGAAATCTTCCCGGCTGGCGACGCACAGAATCGAATAAGTCTGGTTTATCGCATGTAGTGCCGCGCGCCTTGTTGCGCGGGTTGTCGTGGTTTTCCGCGCTTTGCCGAGGCGGTGTGTAACCGGTGTGTAAGGGGTTCTCGGCGAACTGGCGCGGGGGTGGGGCATCCCTACGTCGTCTTCTTACGACGGCGAGAGGGGCTCGGCGACGCCAGCTCCCGCGCGACCGCCGTCCAGTCCACGGGGCCGCTGGGCGCCGGGGCCGCCTTCGGCGGCGGCCGCGTCGTCGCCGCTTTCGGCGGGGCGGTGCCTCGAACTGCGGCGAGCCAATCGTCCACCCGGTCGGCGTGCCAGCGACGGTGTGCATGCTTCGCCCCGGGCGGGTTGACGAGCACCGCCGCGCCAACGGACTCCGGGGGCAGGCTGCGGATCAGATTCTCGAGCGTGGAACGCGCGATGCCCACCCGCACGGCGACGGCGGCGGTGGAGAGGGGTTGGGGCGGGGCCGCAGCCGCCGGGGGCGACCCCAGCATCGCGAGTGCCTCGGCGAGCGACACGAAGGTGACCCGGACGCCACGGTGCTCCTCGACTAGGCCCGCCCGCCGGTCGTCGACGACCCAAAGCACGCCGGGCTCGCCGACCGACCACAACCGGGTGGGCGGCCCAGGGATCGTTCCGAGCCCAGCCGCGAACATCGGGGGACCGGGGGCGAAGATGGCGGTCACGGCGGGCACGATAGCGGAGGGTAATCACTACCCGGCAGGTTTCGCTGGCGGTCGTGCCTGGCGCCGGGGACAGGGTCTCCGGGGCCGCGGCGTTTCTTCCGTAACAGCACGCCCTGGCCACAATTGGGCGAGAGTGACTATTCTCCAGGCATGCCTCCACGCCGCAGCGAATTGTTGGATTGCCAGGTCGATGCCACTGCGCTCGGGGGGCTACGAGCGCTCTCTGCCGAGCACATCGCGGCCGGCGCGCTGACCGTGGCGCTGCGCCAGGTCGCCGCCGGTCCGCGCGTGCCACTGGCCGGCTGGCTCCGGGGAGGAGCAGGAGAGCGCCTGCTCCCCCAGGCAAACCTTCGCGATGCGTACCGGGCCGAACGCGCCAGCGCCTCGCGGTGGCTGCCCTGGCTTGGTGACACCGTGATCGGCCGGATCGACGAGCGGCAACTCGGGGTGTTCATCGCGGCGCGCGCGGCGTCGCGGGGCGGTACCGGGGCTCGCGCTGCGTGGACCGGCGACTGCCGCCGCTTGCGCAAATGGGTACACCTCGCCCAGGCCGCCGCCGGGATGCGACCGCTCGTCTCGCCGCGCTGGAAGGTGCTTCCCCCGGGCGGCAAGGCCCCGGCGAAGCGTGTCGATGTCAGCCTCGGCTCCTTGGTGGCGGCCCTCACGTCGACCCGGAGCGTCCAGCTCCGCGCCGCGATCGCGCTTGCTCTGGGCTGCCGCCTGCTCGTCTCGGAGCTCACGGCGCTGCGAGTGGAGGACATCAACATCGCTACCGGGATGGTCGACGTTCGTGACGGCTGCCGACGCGGGCGGGGGGGAAAGCCCTGCGCGCGGGCGCTCGCGATGCCAGCGTGGTGTCGCGACCTTGTCGCCCTCGCTGTCGGCGCGCGAGGCGGGCGGGCCTGGCTCCTCGCCCGCGCCGGAAAGCAGCCCAGCCGCTGGTCGGAAAAGTTGCGGCGGGCGAGCGAGCGGGCAGGGGTCGAGCCGTCTTCTCTCGACGACGTTCGCCGGCTGGGTCAGGCCATCGCGCGGCCCTCGGGACTGCCGCGCGCGGCAGT
This sequence comes from Pseudomonadota bacterium, assembly GCA_005778355.1. Classification (GTDB taxonomy): domain Bacteria; phylum Myxococcota_A; class UBA796; order UBA796; family SXON01; genus SXON01. The sequence continues at coordinate 7,607 of SXON01000147.1, forward strand.
GCGCTCGTCGGTGGTCGCCCCGGCCGTCCCCGGGTTGCTGGAGGGCGCGGGGCTGGCGGCCGCCGACGCGCAGTCACGCCTCGCTCACGCCTGGTCCCTGCTCCAAAGGCCGCCGCACGCGCCCGTGCACCTGCCCCGGCGAGCGCCGCCGGGTTGCGGTGCCGCCGAGCCGGAGCTCACCGCGTCACGACGGAGGGCGCGGGTGCTCGCGGGCAAACGCGGCGTCGACGTCGCCGACCTGCCGCTGTCCTGTCTCGACCATGGCTCGGAGGTCGAGGCGCTCCACGCCGAGCTCCAGGTCACGCGCGAGCGGCTGGTGGAGGCGGAGGCCCGGCGAGATCGGGCGGGCGGCTCCCGGCAGGGGCCGCCCGTAGTGCGGGCGGGAGGTGAGGGGGAGGCGAGGTTCACAGTCGGCGACCTCGCCACCGTGGCGGTGACCTTCGGCGTCGGCGGGGCCGCCGTGGGCGTGGGCATCGCGCAGGCGACGGCAGCCTCAGGCGAGCAGGAGCTCTTGATCGCCAGGCTGCGGGCTGGGGCGGACGCGCTGTTGCAGGGGACTCGGGGGCCGGAGTAGGCCGCCGGGCGACCGGGAAAGCGGGGACACGTGGTGCTCTGGTGACGACCAAAAACACGGGTGACCGGTAGTGCGTGACACGGGTGACGGGATGCGCAGCGACGCGGGTGATTGCGGGGGCCTCCATGGCCGTGGCCTTCGTGGCGCCGTTCCCGGTCGGCGTGGTGGCGCGGTCCAGAGAGCGGGGTGCTTCGCGACGGTGCCGGTGCCGGTGGCGGCGCTCGGCGGTCGCGGGCTGGGGAGGCCCAGGGGTTCTGGATGACCCTTCTGATGCGCCAGAACCGCGACCAGAAGGAAACGGTGCCGACGAACCGCCCCCGGGGCAACCGGCGGCGGGGACGACCGCTGGATCCGACGCTGTCAAGTGCCCCCCTCGCTGTCAGTCCATCCACCCCGGGGGGTCGCCCTCCCACCCCACCCACGTGCCACGGTAAGCTCCCCCGATGCTCGCCCTCATCGGCTGCCTGATCAACACCGAGCTCTACGAACGCCGCATGGCCGACCTGACCGACCACGACGGCGACGGCTTCGTGCAGGAGGACGACTGCGACGACACCGACGTGGACAGCTTCCCCGGCGCCGAGGAGCGCTGCGACGCGCGTGACAACGACTGCGACGGCGAGATCGACGACGACGCGGCCGACGCCTCCACCTGGTACCCCGACACCGACGCGGACAGCTTCGGCGACGCCCTGGGCGCGCCGCTGGCGGACTGCGTGGCGCCCGCCGGTCATGTTGCCAACGCGCTCGACTGCGACGACGGCGACACCAACGTCAACCCGGGTGCAAGCGAGCTGCCTTACGACGGATTGGACAACGACTGCGCCGATGGCGACCTCGTCGACGCCGACAGCGACGGCCACGACGCCCTCGAGGCTGGCGGCGACGACTGCAACGACGCCGAGCCGGCCGTCAACCCGTCGGCCGCCGAGGTCCCATACGACGGAGTCGACAACGACTGTGACGGCGAGGACGACGACGACCTCGACGGCGACGGCGCCACCGGTCTAGACGCCGGGGGCGACGACTGCGACGACAGCAACGCCGAGGTGTACCCGGGTGCGGAGGAGACCTGGGCCAACGGGGTGACGGACAACGACTGTGACGGAGAGATCGAGGCGGTGACGCTGGCGTACGGGGCGGAGGCGTGGGTCGGGGCCAGCCCCGGTGCGCAGGCTGGACGCCGCGTCAGCGCCCTGGGAGACATCACCGGCGACGGCCTCGCCGAGTACCTCGTGGGCGCGGTGTACGAGTCCTCCGAGCACGCCTACGATGGGGCCGTCTACGTCGTCCCTGGTGGCTACTCCGCCGGCGACCTCGCCGACGCGACGACGCTCCTCCCCAGCGACGAGTACTGGTTCCTCCCGCAGGTGGTCGAGGGCGGCCCCGACTTCACTGGGGACGGCGTTGCGGACATGGTGATCACCGCCACCGGCGCTGGGGCCAGCGGGGCCGCGTTCCTCCTGAGCGGCGCCGACCTGGCAGGCACCGGCGAGGCACTCGTCGAGGACCTGTCGTTGGCGACGATCGAGGGCAACGCCGAGGATGATTATGCCGGCACGGGCGCCGCCTTCGTCGGCGACGTGATGGGCGACGGTCAGGAGTACTTGGTGGTCACGGCCCTTCTTGCTGACCCCTCCGGCCTTCGCGACGCCGGGCGCGCCGCTGCATTCAGCCTCGACACCCTCGCCGACTCTACGCTCGGCGAGGGCGACATGGTGGTCGATGGCCCCTACGACGACGCGGCAATCGGGAACCATGTCATGGGGCCGGTGACGTTGACGGCGACGGCATCGCGGACCTCCTCGTCTCGGTGAACTACGGGGACCTCGCCTACATCGTCCCCGGGGGCCTCGCCGTCCCCGAACTCCCAGGCGACGCGCTCTTCACCTTGACGGGGACCGGGGCCGGCGAGACCGGCACCGTCGAGATGCTCGGCGACATCGACGGCGACGGGGCACGCGACCTCGCCTGCATGCCGTCGCTCGACGAGGTCCGCGTGTTCACGACGCTAGCCGGGACCGTGTCGCGCGAGGTGGATGATGCCTCCCTCACGATCGAACTCGGCGAGGGTTCGCTCGCGTACGACCTGCTCGACCTCGGCGACATCGACAGTGATGGTCGCGACGACACACTTGTCCCGCTGCAATGGTACCCCGCGCTGGAGACCGGCGTGGCAGGCGTGTTCCTCGGCGCAGATCTCGACTTCCGCGGGGTGGTGCGTTTCGAGGACTCCCTGCTCACCGCCACGTCGCTCCGCACGGACGGGCGATTCGGCTACCGGGTAGCGCTCTCGGCGGACGTGGATGGCGACGGCGGCGACGACATCCTCCTCGGCGGGTACAGCGACGTGCAGGGCGGTGCGGATGCGGGCGCGGCGCTGACCGTTCCCGTCCCACGGTAGAGAGCGCGCCAACGGGTCACGGCGAGACCGCGAACTCGGCCATCCTGGGCCACCGGGCCGCGGCGGCCGCGCGGAGTGACTCCGCCCGCACGGGGTCGCCAGCGAGGCCTGCCGAGCGCGAGGCCGCGAGCCAGAGGAAGGGATGCGACGGGTGCCGCAGCAGCATCTCGTCCCATCGTGCCGCGCGCTCGCTCGCCGACGGCGTGGCGTGGTCGACCGCGTACCAGCGCGACTCCCCTCCCCCGTAGCGGACGGTGTCGCGAAGCACGTAGGGCGCGAGCATCCACCCGGGGTACTCAGGCGGCGCCTCGCCTGGCCACGTCGCGAGGCGCATGAACTCCGGGGGGTCGGCGGCCAGTGTGTCTCGCAGCCACGCCTCGCCCTCCCGGCGCGCGACCGCCTCGGCGGCGGGCCGGTGGGTGAGGCCACGCATGTCGATGGCGTGGACGCCAGGGACGTCGCCGAGCATCCCCGCGTCCACGACCAGGACGCGCGCGCCGGTGGGGACGTTGTCGATGGCCCAGGCGAAGTCCTCGGCAACCGGGGTGTCGAGACCGTGGGTGAAGTGCGCGGGGAAGCGGGCCACCGCGGCGAGGTCGCGGAGTTGGATGTCGAAGGTACCGTAGCCGCGGGGGACGAACAGGGCGAAGGCGAGCGCGGGGACGACGGCGAGACCGGTGAGCATCCGCCGACCCGAGGCGGACGGCGCCCCCGCGTGCGGGGGCTTGGAGATGCCCCACGGTCGTGTCGCGACCGAAGCGTAGGCCACGACTGTCGCCACCACGCCCGGCATGGTGATTCGCCCCCACGACATCCAGTCGCCGCTCGCTCTCCAGAGCACAAGCGACTGGAGGGCCAGCGGCACAATCGTACAGATGGTGTCGCGACGGCTGGCGCGCCCGGCGGCGAAGGTAGCGCCAAGCACGCCGGCCGCGACGATCAGGTCCCCAGCAACCTGCGAGAGTCCATGCCGAGTGAAGCCGACAGAAGCGGCCTTCACGAGGATCGGCGTGGGGAGCCACTCTTCGAAGTAGGCCACCCGAGCGGCGTGGTACGCGCAGAGGGCGAGGAGCGCCGGCCACGCGCGCCAGCCTACCAGCGCGGTCGCGACCGCCACGTGCGCGATGCCCTCGGGCCGGGTGATCGCGGCCAGGGCGAGGAGGGCCATCCCCCGCGCGTCACGACGCAGCGCGAGCAGCCAGCCGCCCGCGAGGAGGAGCGCGTACAGCGTCGTTTCCATGCCGACCATCGACCAGTGGTTGAGCGGGGACCAGGTGGCGAGGGCGAGCAGGGCGATGGTGCCCAGGGGGGTGCGGGGCAGCACGCGGTGCGCGAGGGCGATGATCGCGGCGCCACAGCCGAGGGCGAGGAGCTGCGAACAGAGGTCGATGTCGGCGCCGAGTCGCGACAGGCCTGCCATCGCGGCCATGAACGCGAAGTTGGAGTAGCCCTCCACCCGCTCGCCCGTGGTCCACTCGAGCACGCCGGTGTCCGCCCAGTGACGGGCGTAGCCCAGGGTGATGTACACGTCGTCGACGGTGGCGGGCCAGGAGGGCGCGGCGAGGAGGAGGAAGAGGGCGAGGGCGGGGAGGAGGCGGGGCACGCCCGGGGAGGATTATCGCTCGGGAGCCGACCGCGGCGTGACCCTACCGGTGATACATTTGATACATTGGTCGATGTATCAGTGGCACGGACTGGCGACGGCTCAATCCCCTTGCTTGGCGGCGTTGCCGCAGCTCCTCGTCGCCGCCTGATCGAGGCCGCCCAAAGAGGCGGCACCGAACGGGGCGCAGGTGGTCTCGAGCGGGGTCAGCGCGGCAACCCACCCGCGGGGAGCAGCCCTCCCCGGCCGGCTAGTCCGGCTGAAACCTCACGAGCACGTGAGGCATGAACCGCTTGAAGAACGCTAGCTGTTCGCCTCGAAGTGCGGACAGCCTGCACGCCTCCGGGTGTCGCCCTACCGAGAAGCCCACCGTCACGAGTCGGGCTCCAGACTCGTCTGCCCGCGAGCCCCGAGGCGGCCGCGGCGACAGGTTGAGGTAGCCCAGCCAGGCATCGTCCTCGTAGACGAGGTTGTCGAACAGCTCGAAGTCGTCCACCTCCCCGAGATCCAGGTCCCTGGGGCGGGCGAAGATCACGCCAAGGGCACCAGCCGCGCGGTACTCGGACTCCGTCAAGCGATGTCCGCCCGCCAGCAGGGTCGATGGCCGCCCGACGTGCTCCTCCAACTTGGCCGCGGCGCTCGAGGCCAGGTCCAGGTGGCGTCGACCCAGCGCGTGCAGGCCAGAAGGTGGGTCCTCGGTCAACCAACGCTGCAACGACTCCCGTTCCCCCGGTGCGAGATGCAGGTCGGCGAGCAGGTCGGCCACGGCTCGCGCCAGCTCCGGCCCACGCCCGTGTCGGCCCGCGTCGTGGGCCGGGTCGAAGGTCCTCGCTGCCTGCCTGAGTGCCCGGGTGACGGTCAAGAGCTCCTGATAGCGCGGCCCGGCCTGCGCAGACAGCGGCGACTCCAGGTCGAGCGGCGGTGGTGCGGGCTTGGACATTGGACGCTCCCGTTGCCGTGGAGGGGTCTGCCGCGGGCTAGCTCCCTGTGGCGGCGCTCGCCGCCGTCGGCCGGTTGTTGGAGACGCAGTCCAAACCTCGAGAACCCGAGACGGGCGAGCGGACGTGCACGCTCAGCAACGACCAACAAGGGCTCTCGCCATGTAGGTCTGCGCGAGCGTCTCAAGGTCGCGGTTCTCACGGGGCCGCCCTGTCGAATCTCGCCCGGCGACCGGAGCTTCCCGTGGTCACCGGTCGCCGGGTGTTGGGGCGACGTCACGCCCGAAAGCCACCGCGTCCGCCGGACTGCCGGCCGTGGTCACTCGTCCCCTTGCTCCGGCGCACCCGCGTCTTCGCTCCCCGCGGGAGCGGCAACGCCCACGGAGACCGGGCCGAGATCACGAAGACCGGGGTCTCGCCAGTCGTCGGTGAGAACCATCGCCCGGACCTCGCGGGCGTCCTGGAAACCCTGGAGAACCTGGACCGCGTAGCTCCATGCCTGAGAACGGACGCCCCTCCGTTTCTGGTTGCGCGCAGTTCGCGCGCTGCGACCGCCACCCGTGGCGTTCATCCACTTGACCTCGACCACGGCGAACCGCCCGGAGCCATCCGCGAACAGCAGGTCGCCTTTCCCGGCGTTGCTCGCTCCTGCAACGACCTCCCACTCGTCGTCGATCAGGAACGGAAAGTCGTTCAAGAGGGGGTCGCCTGCCAGCACGAGCCGCCGCTTGAGAAGGAACTCCGGGTTCTCGTCCCAGTCGCGCCCCTTGAAGTACGCGCGCATGACCCTGTCTCGATGCGCGTAGCCCGCAGCCTTCGCCATCACCAGCCTACGCCTCCCCCGAGCCAAGCGTGAACAACGACATCTCCGTGATCGGCGGCACCCCGATCCAGCCGTCGTCGCCCATCTCCCCGTGGTCGCGAACGACGATGCGATGCCCCAGCACGGCGCCGCCGGGTGCCATCCGGATCAACATCGCGCGCGTCCAGCGGCGTCCCTGCGCCTCGCCCTCGGTGACAAGCGCCCGGTAGGCGTCGCCCTCGAACTCGATCACGCCCATGCGCACCAGCGCCAGCGACGAGGGCGGCTCCCCACGCGCGGAGATCGCCCGGATCATGTCGTCCAGGCCCATCGGGAACTCGCCGTCGAGATGCCAGGTCTCCCACTCGGGGCCACGGAACACCGTCAGCCGCGCGCCGTCCGGGGCCTTGCCGAGCGGAAGGCCCGCCTCCCAGTCGCGGCCGACGCGATCGGCCACGGCCTCCGCCGTGAGCGGCACCTCCTCGGTGGCCGCCAGCGTGCCGCCGAACATGCCGAGCTCCGGCTCGTCGGGGGCCCGCGGCTCGCCCACGGCGATGGGCTGCTCGCCCGGCGGCGGCGCGAGGACACCGCGAAGCGAGGAGGAGAGCGTGTCGAGTCCGGTCCCCGCGCGCTGCGACCAGGCGCTGGTCCACCGCCCGATGAGCCCGGGTCGCCGCTCGAAAGCACGCATCGCCACCCACCACTCGTCGTCCTCGCCGACCTCCAGGATCCAGGCGGTGCCCCGCCCGTCCACGCTGCCAAACCAGCCCTCGACTAGCCGCCGCTCCACGCCGGGGCGCCTTGCCAGCGCCCGGAGCGTGGCCCCTGTCCCGGGGGCCACGTTCGGTGCGAAGGGTTGCGGCAGGGCGACGATCTCCTGGAAGCCCTCGCCCACGAGGCGGATGCGGCGCGGCAGCACCGAGAGGCCGAGCACGTCCTGCTCGGCGCGGGCCAGCGCCCACTCGCGGAGATCCTCTTCCGGGAGCAGGTCGGCGGCGCGAAACGGCATCCGGTAGAAGGTCGGCGTCGATGGCCCAGCCTCGGGCGGCGCGGTCGGGCCCTCCGGCACCTCCACGTCCTCGTGCTCGGCGAGGTCGATGGTCTTGCGCGCGGTCTCGCGGCCGGCCCATTCCTCGGTGATCGTCAGCCGGTTCGCGTGAAGATCAAGATGGTACGCCTTGAACCCCTCCTCGGTGCGCCCGTCGATCACGCGAGAGCCCTGGATGCGACCCCAGGCGTGCCCGGGCTTCTGCGGGTTCTTCCGCGCGCGCTCGTCGAGCTGGACGAGCATCACGCTCTCCTGCTCGCTGTGCAGGCTGAAGCTACCGTGATCGGGCTTGTCGACCTTGCTGGACTTCTTGGACATGCGGCGCGATGTAGCCTGACGTGACGCGGGCGGCGTCCCTCGACTAGACTCCGGGCCATGATCCTCTTCGACTTCGAGGCGACCGGCCTGGCGGACCAGTGGCAGATGGCACGCGGCGGGCAGGCCTCGCGGGAGGCGTGCGAGTCCGGCTGGTGCCTGCACGTGAAGCCGGCACCGCAGTCGGGGATCGGCTCGCGGCAGGTGCCGAGCGACTGGACCGGCTTTGGCAAGCTCACCTTCCGAGCGCGCGCCGCGGCCGACACCAGCGTGGAGGTGCGGGTGCCCGCGGGCGAGGGCCGGGCGGCGTACTGGCGCCGCGTCGACCTGCGTGGCGGCAGCTGGCAGACGGTTCGCCTCCCGCTCGGCTGGCTTCGGCGCGCCGAGGGCCCCGCGCCGTCCTGGTCGACGGTGAAGGCCGTGTCGTTCACCTTCCGCGACGCGACGGAGGTGTGGCTCGACGACGTGGCGGTGTCCGCGGGTAGCCCCTTCCTCTCGCCCGAGGCGGTCGCGACCGTGACCGGGGGCCACGTGACGCTCGGCCGGTACGCGGCGGTGATCTCGGCCGTGCCGAGCCTGGACGCCAGCGCGCTGGCGAGCCGTCTCGACGCGGTGGCGGAGGCGGTGCTCGCCGACATCCCCTTCCTGGGCGCCCCGGCGGCGCCGGTGCCCCTGGTGGTTTTCCCCGACGAGCCGAGCTATCGCGACGGCGTGGTCCGGATCGGCGCCGCCTTCGCGGCGAGAGCGGACTCCCCGGGCCACGACGGCCACACCATCGAGGGCATCGCCACATCCTCGTGGGACGCGGCCCAGGGGTTCGCGCGGCCGGTCTACACCCACGAGTTCGTGCACGCGCTGCTCACCGCGACCTCGACTCTCCCCAACAGCGGCGAGTGGCTCCAGGAGGGCCTCGCCAGCTGGTACCAGCTGCGCTTCCACCCGCAGCCGAGCTTTGCCGATGGCCTCCGTCGCCACCTCGACCGGCCGCTTCCTCTCTCGCGCCTCTGCGACGGCGCGCACGTCCAGGCGCAGTACTATGGCGAGACCTGGACGGTCATTGGCACGATGCTGGAGGAGCCGAGCTGGACGGGGACTCTGCCCCGGGTTTTCGAGGCGGCGGCGCGCACGGGGTCGACCTCGCTCGTGAGCCTGGGCGTGGATCTAGCGGCGCTGGATCGTGATCGACGGGGGTGGGCGGCGCGGCGGTTTGGGTGGTAGGGGCGGGGGTTGGGGCGGTCACGACGGTGCTCGTCATTCCACGCGGTCCCGACGCTCCCCGGTGACGAGCGCGAGGATCTCAGGGACCTCCCCCAGGAAGCTCCCCGGCGCCAGCCTCACCAGCGGAGAGTAGCCCTCGAGCCGGTCGTTCATCGCCTCCGACTGGGTGTTGTCCAGGGCCCGGCCGGCGGCGCGGAGGTGCGCGAGGTAGCCCCCGCGATCGACGCCGTAGAAGGCGCTCGCGACCCACGGCGGATCGAACAGGCTGGTGACGACGAGACGGTAGGGGCCCTCTCGCATGGCCTCGACGAAGGGCACCGTGAACGCGCGGCGCACGGCGGCCCACCGGAGCAGCGCCTCGCCGCCCTCCACCCAGGGCTTCCGGCGGCAGAGATCGCGCCACGCGAGCAGGCGGTCGCGGGGCTCGAGGCCAGGGAAGCCCTCGGCCACCGCCGAGTACAGGATGTCGTCCGCGTCGAGCACGTCGCCGGGATGGGCCCGCGCGAGCGTGCTCTTGCCGAGCCCGGACAGCGCGAAGACCAGGACCGGGCCGCCGGGACGCGCCGGCACGAGGGCAGGTGTCCGCGACACCTCGGGACGCGCGTCTGACAGCGGTTTGAGTTCAGGTCGATCCCTTGAAAATTGGCCTGGACAGCCGGCAATTTGGTGTGTTATCGTTGTTGGCGTTCAAGGCTGTCTATCCAATGCCCGGCCCCTACCCCGTCGAACTTCGTGAGCGCGCGGTTCTCGCTTCCGACGAGCTTGGCCTCGAGCACGCTGCCCGGGTCTTCCGGCTGGGCACGGCCACCCTCAAGCGCTGGAGGCGCCTCGCCCGCGAGAGCGGCTCCGTGGCGCACCGCCCAATGGGCGGCGACCGGCGCGGGGGTGCCAGGACACGGTCGCAGCTCGACGCTGCCGTCGAGGAGAAGCCGGACCGAATATTGCGCGAGCTCGCTGGGTGGTTCCTCGCGACGGCACGCCGCGTGCTGTCGCTCTCCGGCGTCTGGAGGGCACTCGACCGCGCGGGGTTCAGGCGCCGACGGAAGGCGGTGCTCGCGTCGGAGCGCGACAGCGAGCGCGTGCGCGAGGCAAGGCGGACGTACCTCGCGGCCGTCTCGGGCATCGAGTCCAGCCGCCTCGTGTTCATCGACGAGTCGGGCTGCCAGCTCGGCATGCACCGCCCGCTGGCCTGGCGCCGCCCGGGATCGGTGGTCGTCGAGCGGTGCGTCAGGAACCGCGGCACGGTCACTACCGTGCTCGGCGCTCTCTCCGAGCGGGGCTTGATCGCGGCGATGTACGGCGAGGGCGCGACCACCGGCCCCGTGTTCCTGTCGTTCGTGCGGGAGGTGCTCGCGCCGGTACTACGCCCCGGGGACGTCGTCGTGATGGACAACCTCGGCGCCCACAAGCCGGCCGCTGTCCGGGCCGCCATCGAGGCTGCTGGCGCGACCGTCCTCTTCCTGCCGCCGTACAGCCCGGAGCTCAACCCCATCGAACTCGCCTGGTCGAAACTCAAGGCTGCCGTCCGCGCGAGCGCCCCGCAGCGGCTCGCGGACCTCCATGCCGCGATCACCACGGCGTGCGCCGCGATCAGCGCGGGCGATGCCCTCGGCTGGTTTGCCCACTGCTACTACCTCCCGCCTCCCGCCGCGTAGTTGTGTCGCGACGAGAGCCTACGCTAGGGCTCAACCTGCAGGCAAAGGGCTGTCAGTCAGCCGCCCGCAATGGCGCGTCCCGCGTGCGCCGCTCGTGGTAGCTTGCCCGACCCAATGGACCCCCGCGCCCTCCCCCCTGACACGCCCGCCCGGAGTGCCGCCGGGTCGACAGTAGTGCTCCCCGAACCCGGCCAGATCGTCCGCGTGCGCTCGCGGCAGTACCTCGTCGAGGAGGTGACGCCGAGCACCCGCGAGGGCCTGGCCACTCGGGTCCGGATGTCATGTCTGGACGACGACGCCCAGGGCGAGGAGTTGGAGGTCCTCTGGGAGCGCGAGGTCGACGCCCAACTCCGCACCGCGGGCTGGCACGCCGCGCTGCACAAGGGCTTCGACGACCCGAAGCTGTTCTCGGCCTGGCTCCATACCCTCCGCTGGAACTGCGTCACCTCGACCCGCCCCGAGTTGTTCCAGGCGCCGTGGCGCGCGGGCATCGAGGTCAAAGCCTACCAGTTGGAGCCGCTTCGCAAGGCCCTCCGCCTCCCGCGGGTGAACCTGTTCATCGCGGACGACGTCGGCCTCGGGAAGACCATCGAGGCCGGGCTCATCGTGCGCGAGCTGCTGATGCGGCAAAAGGTGCGCCGCGTCGTGATCTGCGCGCCGCCGTCGGTCGTCGTGCAGTGGCGCGAGGAGATGGAGAGCCGCTTCGGCCTCGGTTTCGTGGTGCTCGACCGGGAATATGTCGCCTCCTGCCGCCGCGAGCGTGGCTTTGGCGTGAACCCCTGGAACACCCACACCCGCTTCATCCTCTCGCACGCCCTGCTGCGAGACGAGACCTACGCGGCGCCGCTCCGCGACTGGCTCGGCGACTTCGCCGAGGGCGCCCTGCTCATCCTCGACGAGGCCCACAATGCCGCGCCGGCGAGCGGGAGCCTGTACCCGGTCGAGTCGGAGTTCACCCAGCGCGTCCGGGAGTTCGCGCCAAGGTTCGAGCACCGTCTCTTCCTCTCGGCCACGCCCCACAACGGGCACAGCAGCAGCTTCGCGGCACTCCTGGAAATCCTCGACCCCCAGCGGTTCTGCCGAGGCGTGAAGCCCTCGCCGAAGATCACCGAGCCCGTGATGGTTCGCCGGTTGAAGGAAGATCTCCGCCAAATCGAGGGCGGCTTTCCCCGGCGCGACCCCCAGCGAATCGTGCTCAAGGACCTTCCGCACGACGCGCCGGAGCTGGAGCTTTCGCGCCTCCTCGCTGACTACCGCACCGCTCGCGAGCAGCGTTTCGCCGGTCAGCCCAGGAGCGCGCTCCACAACGCGCTCTTCGTCCTGATCTCGCTCCAGAAGCGGCTACTCTCCTCACCCGAGGCTTTCGCCTGCACGCTGCGTGCCCACCGGGCCGGGATCGCCCGCAAGCTCGCAGCGCGTGAGCTGCACCTCGACGCGCTCGCGGACAGCTCTTCCAGCGACGACGACCGCGCCGAGCTGCCCGAGGCCGAGGTCGAGGCCGAAGCCGCCGCCAAGGTGGAAGCGGCCTCGGCCGGTGGAGCGCTGGCCGCGGAGACGGCAATCCTCGACCAGATGACGCGCATCGCCGAGGCCGCACGGCACCAGCCCGACGAGCGGATGAAGTGGCTCAACCGTTGGATCCGCGCCGAGCTGTTCACGGGCGGCCGCTGGAAGCATCGCCGCGTCGTCATCTTCACCGAGTACGCCGACACCAAGCGCTACCTGGTCGAGCAGATCGAATCCGCGCTGGGAGACGAGGCCCGTGCTCGCGTCTTGACCTACCACGGGGGCATGGACGAGAACGCACGCGAGGACGTGAAGCGCGCCTTCAACGCTGACCCATCAGAACACCCGGTCCGCGTCCTCGTCGCTACCGACGCCGCCCGCGAGGGCGTGAACCTCCAGAACCACTGCGCCGACCTGTTCCACTTCGACGTGCCCTGGAACCCGAGCCGCATGGAGCAACGCAACGGGCGCATCGACCGCAAGCTCCAGCGGGCCGATGTCGTGCGTTGCCACTACTTCGTGATCCCGCAGCGGGCCGAGGACCGAGTGCTCGACGTGCTGGTCGAGAAGACCGAGCGGATTCACCGGGAGCTCGGCGTCTTCCCGCCGTTGCTCGACAGCCTGGTCGAGAAGAAACTGGTCGGCGGCATCCGCCACGCCGACGCGGACAAGCTCGCCAGCGAGATTCGTGACCTCGCCCCACCACGCACTGCGGTCGAGGAAGACCTGGAGCCGGTCAGGGCTCGACAGCACGCGCTGATGCAGCAGCTCGACGTGCTCCGCAAGCTGCTCGACGAGTCGAAGGCGTGGCTGGGACTTGAAGACGACGCCTTCCGTGACGCCGTCTCGGCCTCGCTCTCCGTCCTCGGTGCACCAGCACTCGCGCCGCACGACACCACGCACCTCGCCGACGATCCGGCGCGTGTTCCCTGGAACTTCCCCGCGCTCGACCGCAGCACGGGGGGGCACGGCTGGGCCGAGACCCTCGATGCCTTGCGCGTGCCGAGGCGGCGCGACCAGAAGCAAGTTGACTGGCGACGCGACGCCCCGCTGCGGCCGATCGTCTTCCGCGACGCGGGCTCTCTCGACGGCAAGGTGGTCCACTTGCACCTGGAGCACCGCGTGGTCCAACGGCTGCTCGGCCGCTTCCTCGCGCAGGGCTTCGTCCACGATGACCTCTCACGGGCCTGCGTGGTGCTCACCGACCACCCGACCCCCTATGTCCTCGTCCTTGGTCGGCTCTCGCTCTACGGCGATCACGCCTCGCGCCTGCATGACGAGGTGCTCGTCGCCGCCGCCGAGTGGGTGGAACCCGACCTCCGCGCCCGCAAACTCCGCGCGCTCGGCGACGAGGACAAGCGCCAGACGCTCGCGCTCCTGGAGGCCTCGCTCCAGCGCGCGCGCCCAGTGCCCGACGCGGTCCGCGCGCGGCTCACCGAGATTGCCCCGCGGGACGTCGAGGAGCTGACCGGCCACCTCAAGCGCCGCGCCGAGACGATGGCGAACGCCGCGCTGCGGGAGCTGACGAGGCGCGGGGAGCAGGAAGCGAGGGACATGGTCGCCATTCTCCTGGAGCAGAAGAAGCGGATCGCAGACACGATGCGCGACTGGTCTGCGCGCGAGCAGGCCCGGCAGCTGGCTCTCTTCGCCCCCGACGAGCTGGCACAGCTCGCCGCCGACCGGCGACACCAGGAGCGACGCCTCCGTGATCTCGACGTCGAGTTGGTGACGGAGCCCGAGCGCATCCGTGCCGGCTACGTGGTGAAGGCCCGGCGCATCGAGCCGGTGGGGGTCGTGTATCTCTGGCCGAGGACGGGTTAGACCGGCCGATGCTCACCCACGTACAGTTTCAGAGCATCAAGTCGCTCCTCGACGTGAGCGTCGAACTCGCGCCGTTCACGGTGCTCGTGGGACCCAACGGCTGTGGCAAGAGCACGTTCCTCGACCAGCTAGAGCTCCTCTGCCGGTGCACGGCGGGGCCGCCGCACAACGGTAGCGACCTCGGGGAGGCCGGCGACATCATCGCGGATTCACGTGTCGATCAACTGCGCACCACGGGCTCGCGCCGGGATATGGCGTGGCGGGCGACGACCAGCGAGGGCGCCGCCTTCGCCATGTCGGTAGCGCCCCCCGGCAAGCCGAATGCGCACCAGCGCTGTCAGTTGGTCTTTTCAGCGGGCAAACAGGAATGGCGAAGGGCCTCCGGGGTAACGCCTCGCGACGCCCAGGAGCTGGTCGATGCTGCCCTGGCCGAGCACTTCGGATGGCGGGCACAGCGCCTGCGGCTATCTCCCAGCGACGTTGTTGCCCCGGTCGACGTGCGCGAGCGCACCCTCGGCGCCACGGGCCTCGGCCTGGCGTCCGTGCTCGGTCGACTCGCGCGCAACGACCAGGACGCCTACGCCGCAATCCAGTCCGATCTCCGCCTCGTGGTCCCACACTTCGAGAAGTTGCAGATCGTCGATGTCGATGTTCCAAACGCACAGGGCGTTGCCGTCGGCGGCGCCGCCTTGCAATTGGTCTTCAAGGGGGCCGGGCAGGTGCCGGCGACATCGGCGAGCGACGGCACTCTCCTCGCGCTCGCCTTGCTGACGGCAACGCACAACCGCGAATTGCCGACCCTGGTGCTGATGGACGACATCGACCACGGCCTTCACCTCGGCGCGCAGTACGAGATCGTCGAGGCGATCCGCCGGGTCATGGTGGCACGCCCCGAGCTCCAGGTGATCTGCACCACCCACTCCCCCGTGCTCCTCGACAGTTTCAAGCCCGAGGAAGTCCGGGTGATGGCCCTCGACGATTCCGGGCACACGCTCGTGAGCAAGCTGACCGACCACCCGAGCTTCGAGAAGTACAACAAGCTGCTTCAAACCGGCGAGCTCTGGGCAACCACGGGCGAGGATTGGGTAAGGCATGCCCACGCCGAGAAGTGAGCCGATCCGAGTGGTGGTGGCGGGGGAGGACCGGACGCACCAGTTCCTCCTCGCGCGACTGATCCGATCGCTCCCGGGAACGCAGGGGTGGCGCCTCGAAGGACTCGATCTGCAATCAGACTTCTACAAAATCAGCCGCGCGAAGGCAGACGCGAAGAAGGCGGGGATCCGCACCACGGGCCGCGTCAAGGGCAAGCCCCGCAGCCCCGAGGCGGTACTGTTCCTGCGCGTGCGTTTGCTGGCCCAGGAAGCTGGCGCTACCGGCGTCGTCGTGCTGCGCGATTCGGACAACGACGAGGGCCTACTGGGCGACGCGGCCCGGCTGAATGAGGAAGGGATCGACTGGCAGCCGTACGCGGCCTTCGGCGTGGCTCACCGCGATGCCGAGGGCTGGCTGCTCGCGGGGTACACGGCGCAGGGCGACGACGAACGGATTCGCCTTCAACAGGCGAAGAAATGGCTGTCGTTCAACCCCACCCGGGAGCCCGAGCGCCTGACGGCACAGCCAAACGACGCCGACACCGACGCCAAGCGAGTGCTGGCCTTCATCCTGGGTGAAGGCACGGAGCTGACCGGCAAGGGCCGCGCGCCGAGTCGCCCGCCCACCGACGACGACCTGGCCTCGATGGCCGCGGGGCTCGCTGGCGTCAATGACCTCGCCGCCTTCGAGAACTGCGGCGCCGCAGCGTTCGTAGCTGCCCTCCGCGCGCTGGCGTCGCGACTCGGCGCGCCGACGAGCCCATGATCGACCCCGCCCTCCGCGTCCACGTCAACTGGCTCGGCTACGTCCAACCCGTCGGGCTCGTCGTCTCCCCACCCGCGCTCGTCAACGCGAGCTGCGTCCCGCCGCTCGACCTCCCCGCCCGCCAGGCCACCTTCCACTCGCTGACGCCCGACGGACGAATCGGCGACCTCGCCGCGTTCCTCGGTGTGTTGCTCGACTGGCAGCCCGCCGACCTCGTTCCCGCCGAGGACCTCACCGATCTCGAAGTCGCCCTCCCCGACTACCGCGACGCGCTCCGGCCCACGTTCGCCGTTCCGAAAGGCGACGGTGACTCTGGTTGGCAGATGCTCGTGGTGCGCGTGCCCGCCGACACCGACCTCGATGCCACCCCCGAGGATGCGACCCCCGGTCGTGCTGGGAACGGATGGCGCGCGAGCCCCCAGGCGCGCATCGAGCGGCTGCTGCGAGAGAAGGAGATCCCGGTCGGGCTGCTCGTCAACGACTCGCGGCTGCGCCTCGTCTATGCGCCGCGCGGCGAGTCTTCCGGGCACCTCACATTCCGCCTCTCCGAGATGCGGCCCGTCGCGGGGCGGCCCATCCTCGGCGCGCTGTGCATGCTGCTCGGCGCCGAGCGGCTGTTCCAGGTCCCACCGAACAAGCGGCTCCCGAACGTCCTGAAGGAGAGCCGCAAGTACCAGAACGAGGTGTCTACCCGGCTCGCGGAGCAGGTGCTGGGCGCGCTCGACGAGCTGGTCCGCGGCTTCGAGTTGGCCGACGCCGATCGCGGCGGCGAGCTGTTGCGCCACGCCATCGCAGACGACCCGCAGCACGTCTACGGCGGGCTCATCACCGTGCTGCTGCGCCTGGTGTTCCTGCTCTACGCGGAGGAGCGTGCGCTCACGCCGGGCGACGCGGTGTACGTCCGGCACTACTCGGTCTCGGGCCTCTTCGACAAGCTGCGGGCCGACGCCGGGCGCTTCCCCGACACGATGGACCAGCGCTTCGGGGCGTGGGCCCAGCTCGTCTCGCTGTTCCGGCTGGTGCACGACGGTGGGGGTGACGCGAAGCTGTACCTCCCCGCCCGGCACGGCACGCTGTTCGATCCCGAGCGCTACTCGTTCCTCGAAGGGCGCCCGTACCGGCAGATCACCTCCGAGCTTGCGCCCATCCACGTCCCGCGGGTGCCCGACGGCGTGCTGTGGCGCGTGCTGGAGAAGCTGCTCATGCTCGATGGTGAGCGCCTCTCCTACCGGGCGCTCGACGTGGAGCAGATCGGCTCGGTGTACGAGGC
>SXON01000148.1 GCA_005778355.1 Pseudomonadota bacterium
CATGAACGAGGCCGTCCGCCGCCGACTGCGTGACCCCGGCGACGTGCTCACGCCGCATTCTTGGCGCGACGAGCTGCTCGCTCGGATTCCTCCCCCGTAGCCATCGGCCGCCCAGCGGTCAGGCGAGAAAGTTGCAGAAAGCCCCGGCAAAGGGGGGACGGCGAGGATGTACGGAGGAGCCGCTCGCGGGCTCGTGTGGCGCGGGAATGGAAGACGGTGCCGACCGACGGTCGCGCGCCCGGCACCGGCGAATTGACACCACTTGCCGACCGGCCCGGGTACGGCGCCCGCCACGGCCACGGGAGGCAACTGCTGTCGGCGGCGGGCCGGGTCTGGACGCCGCCGAGCTGCCGCCTCGCGACGGGCTACAACCCGTCGGTGAAGACGTAAGCTGCGCCAAGCCCGTCTTGTGCGGCGGGCGCGCCCACCACGAGGTCAGCTATGCCGGTGCCGTCGAGGTCGCCGGTGGCAATGGCGTAGAGCATGTCGCCTTCCTCCGCGCCTCCGATCACCGCCCGCGCCTCGTCCGAGGAGTGGGTGCCGGAGAGGTCGCCGTCGAAGATGTAGACGGCGCCGGAGTTCGCCCCCGCGGTGTAGGCGCCGGCGAGCAGCTCCGCGCCGCCGTCACCGTCCAGATCTGTGCGACTGAGGCTCGTGCCGAGGGAGCCTCCATCTGCCGTTTCGTTGATCTCACCGTTGACGAGGTCGCAGCTCAGGGTGCCGCGAGAGACCGTGGTCCACAGAAACACCGAGCCACTCCGCCCTGTCGTCGGGCGACTCGATGCGATCAGGTCTACGGTGCCGTCGCCATCGACATCGTCAAGCGCAAGCGCGGCGCCGATATAGCCGTCCGAGGGGTTCCCAATCCGAGCCCAGCCTTCGAGGGCGTAGTTGGTGCCCCCCACCGGTCCCTCCTCGATGTACACGCCGCCGCCGGCCGGGTGGCATGACACCACCAGCTCGTCGAGTCCGTCGCCGTTGAAGTCGGCAGCCCCGAGGGAGTCGCCGCAGTAGTTGCCGCCGGAGATGGTGAGCACGGCGTCGTCCACGTCCAGATTTCCCCTGCGAGACGTGGGGAATGCGGCCACGCCGTAGCCACCGAAGACGAGGTCGGTCTTGCCATTGCCGTCGATATCGCTGAGCAGGGCTGCGGTGCCCGTGCCGTGCAGGTACCCGGCTGGGTCGTACGTAGTGGTCGCGTCGGACGAATCGAGCCTACCGTCCATGGGCCCGTAGAATGCTCGAAGCACCCCGCCGCCGTGGTTGCCGACGAGCAAATCGCCCACGCCATCCCCATCGAGATCGGCGACGTGCACATTCCCGGCCCAGTCGTTCGCGTCACCGACCACGGTGACACTTGCTTGCGACCGACTGCCACTCGTCGCGCCCTCGCTGAAGACGTAGGTGGCGCCGCGCTGTGACTGCGCCCAGATCGCGCCGACGACGATATCGTTGACCCCGTCGCCGGTCACGTCACCCACAGCGAGCCGGTTTCCGAAGTAGGAATCCTGCTCGCCCGGTCCGAGTGTCGCATCGGCATCCGCGACCGTCACCGATCCAGCGAGCGCGCAAGCCCCCGTCCCACCATAACAATCATCATCCACCCCATTGTCACAAACCTCCGGCGCCCCGGGGTTCACCGCTGGGTCCGCATCGTCGCAGTCATCCCCCCCGGCCTCGACGGCATCGTGCCCGTCGTCATCGAGGTCGTTGTCCAGGGGAGGCGCGCTGTCGCCGCTGTCCCCGGTGAGCCCGCTGTCGCCGGAGGGCGCGCTGTCCTCGGCCACCCCGCTGTCCCGCGCTTCCTTCGACTCCTCCCGGAGCGCGGGGTCGTGACACGCCAGGAGCCAGAACATCAAAACCTCGCGGTGAAGCTGGGAACAGGGGCCACCGACAGCGTCCACAATGCGACGCCTCCGCCGAGGCCGGCCACGGCGCCCGCCGCGAGCGCCCAGCCGGCGGTGTCGGCGGGCCGCACATCCTCGTCGTAGATGCGCTGGGCCTCGGCGTCGTCCGTCTCGTGAAGAAACGCTTCGAACGCCTTCTCCGACGCGATGAAACTGGCAATCGAGCCAACAGCTGCGCCCATGCCGACGGCGGTGACTGCCACGTTGAGCGCCACCCGGCCCGCGTTGCTGGACCGGCGGAGCGCCAGCTCGGCGCGGGCGTTCGTGCCCGGTTGCACGGTGACGGCGAGATCAAGTGGCCGGTAGCCGTCCGCTTCCGCGCGCAGGTCGTGCGGTCCCGCCAGGATGTTCTCGAGGGTCCGCGGACCCGTCCCAAGCGGGGTGCCGTCGAGGTGTACGCTCGCGGAGAGCGGCACCACGTCGATGGTCAGGGAACCTCGCTCCTCCACGGCGAGGTCGACGTCGAGGTCGAGCAACGCCCCAGCGTGGACGACGATGTCGCGCCCGTCTGTCACGAACCCGGTCTCCCCCACCTCCACGCGGTGGGGTCCACAAGAAAGCTCCGGAATCTCCATGGGCAGCGTGCCCGCGCTGGCGCCGTCCACCACGACCACCGCCCCCTCCGGTCGGCCTTGGAGTCTCAAGGCGCCCGGTGCCTCGTCGAGCTTCATCTCGGCGCGCGCGATCGCCCCGGCTGCCACGTTCACCACCTGCGACGCGCGGCCGCACCCGCCGGCGCCCGGCGCCCCGCGAACCTCCACCACGTGGGCTCCGGTCGCGACGCCACGCAGCATCGTCGGCGCGGCGCCCACCTCGACGCCATCGACCCGGACCGTGGCCCCGGGTGTCCCGGCGTCGATGAACAGGTCACCGACGGCGGGACCCAGCGACGCAGGTGTCGCGACCGGGTTGGCTACGCAGAGATCGAGGGTCGCCCGGTCGGTTGGAGCGATGGACACGGTGGCCGCGCGCTCGGCGAGGCCCAGCGGTGACCGCCGCAGCTCGACCGTGACCTCGCCCCGGAGGTCGCCTTCGAGTGCTGGGAGAGGGACGGCGCCGCGCCCCGCGATCACCGCGTGACCCGAACCTTCGCCACAGGTCACGATCAAATCCCCCGCGCGCGCCGGTGCCGACGCCAGGAGCGCGATGATCACCGTGGCTGTGGTCAGAGTGCTCCCGGCTGCGACTGGCATTCTACATCATGTCCATCACATGACCTAACGCACCTTGAGCCGGCGGGCGCGAGCCGGGACCCTGTTGTCGGCATGCCGCGCCTCCGTGATTTTGACTTGCTGGAACGTCTCGGCCAGCGCCTGCGCGCCCTCCGCGAGGCCCACCGGCTCACCCAGGCCGAGTTTGGCGAGCGGGTTGGCCTCGAGGCGGAGACTGTCTCCCGGGTGGAGCGCGGGCACCAGCCGCTCTCAGTGGCGAACCTCGCGCGCGTCGCGACCGTGTTTGGCGTGCCCATCGCGGCGCTTGTCGACCCGGAGGTGCCCCTGCCGCCGCCGGCGCTCGAGCCCGGCGAGCTGGAGATCCTCGCGGCCTACCGGGCGTTGCCGCCCGAGCTGCGAGGGGTGGCGGTCAAGATGTTGCGGTCGATGGTGGGGTGAGTCGCGGGTGCGGGCCCTCGGGAACCGGAGGCGCCCAGACATTTCGAGCGCGCGGTGGTGTGCATCGCCCAGATCGTTGATGTGGAAGCGCTGAGCTAGGCCACATCGGGGGCGCTTGCATCACGGTGCTCGAGGGCTGGTGGCCCGGTCGGCGGGAAGGGGCACCACCCCATCGCGCCCGTGCAGGGGTCGACGAGGGTCCGCCCTGGTCCAGCGGCGGCTGGGAGGGCTCGCAACGATTACCCCGGCGCACAGGGCATTTCCCAGGAACTAGAAACTGGAACGCATTTCCGCCCTCGCGGCAACAACCCGTTTCCAGAAACCCTTCCCGTCGCCGCCCACAAGCACGCCGACGCTATCCTCGGCTCACCCAACCAGGATCACGCAATGAGTCTCGGCACGACTATCATCCACTATCGCGACGCCGCCGGCGGCAACAAGCAGGTGGCCCCGTTGCTCCACGAGCGCTGGCCCCACGCTGCCGCGAGGCCGAGCATCACGACGCTCAATAGCCGCCTCTCCGACCTGGTGGGGGAACGCAGCCGCGGGGTGAAGTTCTTCTTCGACGACATCGCCATCGCCTCGCTGCTCTTCGAAGTGCTCGCCGTCCCACACGCCGAGCGGGACGAACTTCGAGCGGTCGCGAGCGATCTCGCTGCCGGCGACCCGCCCGCGCGCTTGATCGTCGAGGTCAGCGCGCTGCCGGTCGACGACCGCGAGGGCGTGGACCGCCTGTTCGAGCAGGTCGAGTCGCAGATTCCCACCGATTTGCAGCCGGTGATCATCGTGTTGCGCGAGTCGCAGTATCGCTGGTTGCCGCGCTCCATCGAGCCCCCGCGCTACCGCATCGAGCGAGTGGCCGACGAAGGGGCAGGCCGGGAAGTGGCGAGCGAACTCGCGTCCCGGCGAGGCCTCTTCTGGTCGCCCAATCACGCCGGGGTGCCGCCCGAACGATGGGTCGCGCTCCACCTCGCGGCCGGGAAACTGCACACCTACCCCGAGAATGCGCTGGAGACATTTGCCCGGCAGGGCTCGCTCCCGGTGCCGCCGGTGCCCGCCAGGTCGCTGCAGTCCCTCGGGGTCGCCGCCACGGCGGTGCGACTCCCCACCGACCCGAGGGAGATCCGCAAGCTCTACGACGTCCTGGTCGACCCGGTCACCTGCGCAACCGTTGGCGAACCGGCGCGCCGGGTTGGGCTCGCCGAGGCGCTTGCCATCGCCGCGGCGGCGACCGAGCGGGAGTGCGTGGAGCACGACCTCGGGGTTGCCGCCACGCGCCTCGGACTGGTCCCCGCGACCGCGAGCGGGAAGGAGCTTCGCGACTTGCTGGACCGCGCCACCCGGCGCGAGGTGCCACCGACTCTGCTGCGGGTGGGCGACAGGTTGCACGCCGTCAATGTCGTGGGGGCCGAGGCAGGCGGTAACGTCGAAGTTCACCGGGTCGCGCCGCGACCGGCCCTGCTCACGAGGCTCTTCGCCGCCGTCGCGCCGCGGACCGTCGATGACTGGCGCGATGACCGCTTTCTGGAGCATGGTTTCGAGCCCGAGGAGGGCGAAGCGGAGGCACTTCGGTCGGCGAGGGCCACGCTCCTGCACACCGGCGTGACGCCGGCCGCTGTCGCCCCGGACGCAGATGCGCTCCTGGGGCTGAGGCTGCTCCTCGACGGGCCCGCCCCGGCGGCCCAGTTGGCGGTGGAGCACCAGCGAAGCCCAGCCGGGCTCCGGATCGTGTTGACCCGGGCGGAGTATGAGCGGCTGGCACGTGGCTCGGCTGCGGGGACGGAGGGGTACTGGCGCGTGCCGGCGGGGATTGATGAGTGCCTGATTTCGAGAAGCGACCAGCTTTGTGACATCTCTAGCTCGCGAGTCGAGGCCGCTCCAAACCACCCCCTGGTGGCGCTGGGGACCGAGTACCTGTCGCGACCCAACGAGTGGCTTGACCTGATGGACCAGGAGCAGGCGGCGCTGGCCTGGTCGCGCGGCAGCTACGTCGGCGGAATGCGCGTGCCGACGCTGTCTCATCGCGAGCCCAAACCCGCCCGGAGGAGCTTCATCCAGGCTCATCCAGGGCGGGTGCTGGGCAAGGAGGCATGGGAGACCTCCGGCGCGAGAGATGTCCCGATCCCCGCGACGACCTGGCGCGAGGCAGACCTGAACCTCGCTCTCTTCTGGCACGTGATGCGCCGAGCGCTCGGCGAGCCGCTCGCGATCCCGGTCCATGACGGCACGCTCTTGCTCGACCTCGGCCACGGCGTCTTCGCCTCGATTCATGCCCGGCGGCACGGCCCGCCGGATCGCGAGGTCGGCGCGTGGCTGAGCTGCCTGTGCACCGTGGGCGGCGGCCTGGGCCCGCTCCTCGCCCCGGCCGCCACGCACATCGGCGCCGGAGGCGCCCCGATGGGACCCGCGATGCCGCACGGCGTGCTCATCCGAGGGTTGGGGTGGGTGGTGGAGGTGACGTTTGTCGGCTGTGCGGTGCTGGCCGGGACGTTGCCGCGTGCAGCGGCCCGTTTCGATGGGTTCGCGGGCGCGTGACGGCGCCAGGTGCCCCCGACGCGGACGCTTGCACCTGCGTCCGCGTTGACGACCCCCCGCCCGCTGCCGCTCGAATCCTCGCTCGATCCGGACGCTCAGTCGCGAGAGGGCTCCTCGTCGAGGGCTCGCATTCGTCCCCGCACCTCCGCCAGCTCCGCTCTCGCTGCCCGGGTCCCTCGGGCCTCGAGCTGAGCCGCGACCAGATCGTAGATAGCCCTCGCCCTCGCGGGCTCCACTGTGGCTGCGGCCTCGGCCACGGCGAGCGCGGCCTGCTTCCACGAGGCGGCCGGCAGGCGCGCGAGCACCGTCTCGGCCTCGCCGAGGTGACCCGCGACGGCCAGCACCCGGGCGCCAGCGGCCTGGTACCCCGTGCGCTCGGTCCGGACGGCGGCCACGGCGCGGGGGAGGACCTGCGGCAACCTGCCGAGCGATTCTGCCGAGCGACGGAGCGTGTCCCAGTGCCCGACATTGCCTGATCGTTCGAAGGCGTGAAGGTCCCATGCCAGCCGCTCGGCGGCGTTCATGCCGGCGACGCCGTGGGCCGTCAACCAGCGCCGCGTCGTACCGCGCTCGTGGTCGACAACGTCGGCGTGCGCGTTGACCAGCGCCACGGCCTGCGCCTCCAGCCCCGCGGCCACGAGCACGTCGGCCAGGCTCACCACGTCCGCTCCCGGCGTGAGCAGCAGCGCCAGTGCGTCGTCTTTGCGCCCCTGCCCGAGTAGCAACGCCATGAGCTCCCGGTCCATCCGGGCCTGCCGGTAAATCGCCTCCCGCTCGCGGACGTCCTGCCCAGCGCCGACGAGCTTGACCACGAGGGCACCCGCGCGAGCGCGTCCGTAGTTGGAGACGGCGGGGGCGACCAGCGCGTCCCGAAGCCACCCGGCCACGCGCGAGCGGTCCTCGCTCGAGTGGCAGGCGAGCAACACCTTCTCCGCCGGCTCGTCCATCCCGTAGCCGCCGTGCTCGAGGGTGTCCCAGCGGTAGACGTGGAACACGTCCGCGAGGAGTTGTGCGCGAAGAAGGGGCTCCGCCGCGACGCCGAGGCAGGCCCCCAGCCCCGCCACGCAGTCCCCGACGACGTCGGCAATCTCGCTCTCCTCGTCGCGAATGCTCTCGTACAGGGCGAGGACCGCGTCGATGATGGCGCGGTAGACGATGCGAGCGTCCTCCGGCAGGCCCTGCGCCCGGTACGCGTTGCCCATCTCAACGATGGGGAACAGCGCGTACTGGGCGCGAGACGAGGCGCGCCAGTCGTCGCCCATCGTGCGCAGGATGCGCGTGACGTGCGCGTGGACGGGCGCCGCGTCCGCCTGGCGGGCCTCCCCGGGGAGCGGGAGACTCACGAGGTCTTCGAGATCTGGGTGCCGGTCGACGAGGCGCTCGACCAGGGCGACGAGCTGGTCGCGGGTGAGGGTGGAGAGGCGGGAGGCGGGCATTGGGATCCGCTTGCTACCACGATGATGGCGCCTATGCCCAAACCCCCAGGATCCCCGCCACCCTCCCAACGAGCCTCTCCCGCCTCGACGCGTAGAACGCAGGGAACGTCGTCACCTCGGTGCCGATCTCGCCGAGCAGGTGTCGGTCGCAGTGCGCTCGCCGCGCCTCCGTGTCGGGGTACACCTCGGTCAGCCATTCAGCGGGGAGCTTGTCCTTCTTCGCCACGTTGATCGGCCCTTCCAGCAGTTGCAGGTTCGCCAGCCTGTCGACGTGTTCGCCGTACCACTCGATCTGGTCGGCCGGAACGCCTGCCTTCGCCAGCCGAGAAGCCGAGAAGCGGCCACGCGGGAACACGTGGTCCACGTGGAAGTGGTTTCGCAGGTCGACATGCGGAAAGAGCAGGGTGAGCAAGGGGAAGGTGCGCCGATCACCGTAGGCGGAATCGACGAGGTCCTCCACCTCTTCGCGCTCGAACCGCAGCGACTTGCCCCGCTGTGCCATCCGAGACTCCAACTCGTCCACGGGGAAGGCCTCGGCGCCGTGCACGTTGATCACCTCGCGCAGCGCCGTGAGCAGGGTGTCGAGGCCAGCGCCCCAGATGCCCGATTTCAGGAGCGAGCGGGCGAGCCACCCTCGGAGCGCGTCGCGGTCGGCGGCATGCGCGCGCGAAGTCCGGAAGCTGTCGTCGGCGCCTCGTTTGTAGAGGTAGTGCGCGATTGGAAGCAGCGCGCTGTCGGCAGAGAGCGACTGCCCCGAGTACCCGAGGTCGGCCACGAGGCCGACTGTCACCCGGAGAGCTTGCTTGATGACCTCCCAGCGCCCCTCGAGCACCGCCATGTTCTCCGCCGTGAAGTTCGTCACGTTGAACCCGACGCTCGCCACCTCGGCGAGCATCAAGCCCGCCTTCAGCACGAAGTCCTTGCTGAGCGCGAAGCCGAAGCGGGTGCCGTTCAACTCGTCGACCAGCGTGTGGATCTCCTTCCGCGCGTCCTTGCCCGCCCACTGCGCCGTGGCGATCGACAGCAAGAGGTCGGAGTACGACAGCTTCGTGCCCCCGCTGTTGGTGCGGATGAAGATGTGGAGCACGCGGTCGAGGTCCTGAGCGTCCTCCTCGTAGTAGGCGACGACGCCCTCCTTGTGCACCACCGAGTGCAGGCGCTCGAGCAGTCGGAAGGGCTCCTTGGATTGGGTGAGGCCCATCTCGATCACGTGCCCGAACAGGTCGGCTCCCGACTCGATCTCGAGGATGCGCCACGCCGGGAACCAGGCGTGCGTGGCGTCGCGATGGCGCGCGCGCTCCTCGGTGAGGAACGTGAAGGGCGGCTCGTTGTCGCCCTCCACGTCGAGCAGATTCAAGTACAGGCGCTTCACCGGGAAGGCGTGGGGGTTGTCCCACCACTTCCGGGGCTCCTTCACCGCGAGCGAACCACGCAGCCCGATGTTGAGGGCCGTGAGCCGCTGCTGGCCGTCGAGCACCGCCACCACGCCCTGGTCGGGTGGCATGGTCACCGGCGGGCAGTGCGGGTTGTCCCGCTGGTGGTAGTGCAGCACGAAGTCGTAGTACTTGTACTTGCGCACGCTCTCCTTGCCGACGTTCCAGAACAGGAAGGAGCCGATGGGGTAGCCCTTCATGAGCGAGTCGAAGAGCGTGCAGATCTGTTCGGGTTGCCACACGAACTCTCGCTGGATCGCGGGTAGTACGAACTGGTGGTGATGCACGCGCTTGAGCGCCTTCTCGATGGTGATCGGGGTCTGGAACGGCATGGCGCCGCGAGTCTAACGCCGGCTCGGCGCGCGCATGCTCCTCGCCTCGTCGATTCTCGACGAGTTCCTCTCAGGGGAATTTGGTCATCGCCATCGCAGGTGACGACACCGACGACACTGGCCCGCCCCGCGTCGGCTGGTGGCGTACCAACTTGTGCGAAGAGTTCGAGGGCCTCGACTTGCTCACTCGCCTGCTGCCTCGGACCGCCCGATGGGCGGCGCTGGCGGAGCGTCGCGCCGTGTATCCCTGCGGTGACTTCGAGTGGACGGTGATGAGGCGCGGTGGTGCTTCGCGGGCGGGCGGCGGTCTGTGGCGAGCCGCCGGGCGCGCGATGGCGCGCTTCTCGTGGGCAGCCTCGAGGCGAGCCAGCCACGCGGCCGTCATGGCGATCTGGCGAGCGCGCGAGGCGGTCGCTGGGCGGGGTGTGCTCGCCGAGTGGTCACGCAACATTCACACTGGAATCCCGACGATCATCGACACGATTCGGTCAGAAATCGGAGGGAGCATGGGGATCCGGCTGAAGGCACGAGCGATCGCCTCGGTGCCCACTGGCTCGTCGCACAGCGGCTTGTAGAGGTCGTCAATCCGCCACAGGCGCCTCGACCTCCTGCGTTCGGCGAGGAACTTCCGCTGTACTGGCCGCACGACCTGAAGCCACGCATCGGCGACCGAGCGCGGGTCGGCGTGCTCGTCGAACTCGGGAGCGGGTGCAAGCATGGCGACGATGCGCTTCAGGAGCCGTACCCTGATCATGTCGCCATCACGAAACGCCCTATCCGCCCAGACCTTCAGCACTTTGTCGGCCAGCAGGAGCGCGCGCTGGCGTCGCATGGGGAGGAGTACCCGCTCCGTGGAGCGGAGCCGACTCACCATCGCCCGGATCACCGGGTCGGCACGATCATCCATCGGGTGGTCGAGCGTCTCTGGCGCCAGTCGCTCACGGAGCAGCTCGGCGATACGGCCAAGGTCCGCGACCGGCGGCGCTTCGAGTCCGTCCAGGAGCACCCACCGAGGGGCGATGCGCTGTATCCCGCCGACCGCGAAGAACGCCCACGCTGAGTGCGCGCGGACCAGACTTATGCAAGCTACCACGTCGGCCTGGCTCGTCCGCATGAGGGCGTACACGTTCGGCGGTACGGGTCCTCCGCTTTCCACCAGCTCACGCACCGGACGGAACGCATCGTAGAGCGACCGAGGATCTTCGTTCCGCGCGACGTCTGCGCGGATGGCGAGGTCCTCGATCTTGATGGACTGCGCGCCGTCGTCTTCCGGCATCTGCAGGTTCGCGCCGATGAGATCGGCCACCACCTCGTGTCGTTCCCGGAGCAGGTCCTTCCGCCGGGGGGCGAACCCTGGCGGGTCCCTCGGCCACCAGATCTCAACCTCGTCGTGGGGGCTGTCCATCCGGTCTACACGTCCGGCGCGTTGCTCGGCCGTGCGGATGACGGTCGGCGTGTCGAGGTGCACGACGGCCGAGGCGGACTGGAGGTTCATGCCCTCGCTGAAGGCGTCGGTGCAGAGCGCGATCAGCCGGTTTACGGCAGTGTCGAGGCCAAGCTGTTTCATCGCGATCTTCTTCGCCTGTCGTCCTCCCTCACCACTGAAGAGGTCGACGGGGAGGCCATGCGCCTTCAGACGCGCCTCGAAGACCTTGAGACTGAGCACGTGCGAGTCATACGCGATGACGAGCCCGCGCCGGTCGAGGAGCTTGTGGAGCTCTCGTAACTTCGCGCTCTCACGGGCGTCCGACATGCCCTTCGCCGCCTCGCCGATCGCCCGGTACAGCGCTCGGTCCGCCTCGCATTGCCGCTGGTGGTCCTCGGGAACCCAGAGCCAACGGGGGGCGCTGTCTCGTAGTTCGTCGGCGAGGCCCCACTCCGGGGGTTTCCCCGCGAGGCCGGTCAGCGTGCCGAGGGTGTCTCCGGTCGGCTCCTTGCTGTCCGCGCTCAGGCCGAGCGCGAGATCCCTGATCGCGGCCTCCGTCCCATGGATGTGTTCGTAGAGTGCCGCTCTCGACGACCGCAGGCAGTCGAGGACGAAGTGCTGCGCGAGTGCAGCGACGCTGCGCACAACCCGGCGCAGATACTCCTCTTCTGTCATGCCATCGATCGCCAGGCTCCGTGGTAGTTCGAGCCGACGTCCGAGGCGGGCCACGCCGCTGAGCTGCTCGGCGAGTCGCACGATCTCCGTCGCACGCCCGATGTCCTCGGGGCTCGTGTCAACGTCGTAGAACTGGGCCCGGTGGTGCGGATAACGAGCGCTTCGGCCCGACTTGAGCCAGTATTCGTTGGGCCTGGCCTCGGCGATGCGGTTGAGCTCCGTGCGCGTGCGCCGAACCATGAACTGTCGTACCTGCCCCCGCAGCGCGTCTCGGTCGCCCTCGTCGCCCGTGCCGCCGTTTCGTCGAAGCTTCATCAGCCTCTCCAACGAGGTCAACGCCTCATCGGGGAAGTTGTCGGCCCCAAGGAGCTCGATCAGCGCGAGGAGATCCGTGGCCCCCCGGTTGATCGGCGTGGCCGTGAACAGCACCGCGTTGTCCGCGTAGTGCGACAGGATCCGCTTGGTTCGCTGGGAAGGGTTCAGGTAGTTGTGCGCCTCGTCCAGAGCGAGCAGCTCGGTCTCGGCGATCGCGTCGATGAGGGACTGGTGCCCAGACGCCGCCACATTGCTCAGTGGACCGTGCGAGTCGACGCGCCACCGCAGGCCAGCCTCGTCGAGGGAGTGATGCCAGGACTCCACAATCGGCGGTGGCGCGATCATCACGGGCTCCACTCGGCGCCCATTGCCCATGCGGAGCTGCCGATCGTAGGCGGCGCGGAGCAGCCACGCGCCCATCCGCGTCTTTCCGGACCCGGTGGCGTCCGCGATGAGTACGCTCCCGACGTTGTGGAGGGTCCAGACGGCCTGGGAGATGCCCTGCAACTGGTGAGGCCACAGCGGTCCTCGCGCGAGATTGTCGAGCTCCTCCGGCGGGATGTAGCGCCGCGCCCACTCCCCCTCCAGGATCGCCGCGCACGCTCGTGCGAGCGCCTCCTGCCACGTCACCGCCTTGAGCAGGGCGTCCAGCAGCTTCAGGAACTCGTCGCGGTAGTCCATCCCCCCGTCCCAGATGCCCTCGGCGAGCTGGCGAGCTTCGTCGTAGGCCGGGGTGCTGGCCATGAACCGCGCATTGGCCTCCGACTGCCCCGTGAGGCCGTTGTCGGTGTAGTTGCTGGAGCCCAGGGTGAGCGCCTGCGGGGACACGTAGACCTTGGCGTGGACCGCGCGTTCGCGGCGCGCTGCCCGAATCTGAATGTCGGAGACGTCCATGGCCTGCTTCACCCGGACGATGTCGCCGGAGCGGAGAACGCTGATTCCTCTCTCCAGCCAGTAGTCGCGCACCTCGTCCGCTAGGCGGTCCCCGCCGAGCCTCCAGGTGTCCCGCTTGGAGGCGAAGGGTTCGTTCCCGAAGAGGATGCGGACCTGCCCCCCAGGTCCGTAGTCGCGTTGCGCAAGGAACCGGATGACTCGGTCCAGCGAGGCGTAGCCGGCGATGACGAGCACATCGCCCGGATCGGAGAGGTCGGCGCCGACGACCCGGTCGACGCGCGCTCCGTCTTCATTGTGGGGGAACCTGGAGGGGTCGGGCCACGCGCGGGGAACATCTGGTGTTTGCGGGCGGTCGAACAGGCCAACCTGGTTGCGCGACTTGACCGGCGCGGCGACCTCGCTGCCCCTCATCCACGCCAGCCACTGCCGCAACGTGCTTGCACGGCGTCCACGGGTCTCCGGCGCGAGCGTGGAGCACGCTTCCAGGAAGCTCTCCGCGCGATCGGCCTCGAGCTCGGTGATCGTCTCGGCCCCCGTCCACCCAAGCCACGCCGCGCCCACAGGCGAGGCGGCGAACGCCCGTGCGAACGCCGCCCGAGCCTCGGCGCCGCTCGTCGGGAACTCCGAGAGCAGCGCGGTGGGGTGGCCGGCCTGGTCCAGCAGGCCGAGCGCCTTCAGCGCGCTCCGGCAGTACTGGATGTCGCGGACATCCGAGAAGCCATCAGGCGTGCCTGCACCACCCGCGACGGCGTAGTGGCGAGCCAGGCGCAGGACCTTCTCCGGGTTGTTCGCCTGCGGGATCTGGTTGGACGAAAGACCCATCACGCCGACGCCATCGCCGCGTTGACCGTCGGCACTTCATCAACGGGCTGAATGACGTTCTCCAGCACCCCATCCACCACGACGCTCGGCACCCAGTCCCCCCACCCCACCGCGATCGTCGGGTCTCCAACCCGCGCTTTCCCGGCCACGGCTCCGGGTACCGTGAGGACGGACTTGAGCCAGCCCGTCAGCGCCTCGCCGTACTCGAACCGGTAGAGGACGGCCTCGCTGAAGCCGGTGCGCTCGTACCCACCGTCGGCGGTGTGCTTGATCTCCCCGACGACGTACCGGGTCGGGGTGCCCGGCACCGTCACCGCGACGGTCCAGTCCGGGCGCAGGCGACCCACGCTGCCGAAGTAGTAGGCCGCACTGCAGTCACGTGGTCCTGGCGGTAGGACGACCTGGTTGTAATAGACCTCCACGCGTGCTCCGTCATGTCGTCGAAGCACCGCGAGGTCCCGTCGCCCCGAGTGGATGAGCCCCTGCGACAGGGTCCACTGTCCGGGCTCAGCCTCGTTCACCCGCGTCCACAGCGCGCCGAGCAGCCGAAGGGTGACCGCGATCTCGAACCGCGTGTCCGCTGAGGCTGGAGCGAGGGCGCCGCGTGCGAGGAGCGCCGCCGTCGCCTCCTCGTCCGGAACATCGAACGCGACGCGAAGCCGTCGATACCAGCGTTCCGCGGTCCGGTAGGTCGGCTCTCGCGCGGAGCGGGCCGCGACGAGGTCCGAAGCCTCGATGGGGCGATCCGACACCTGGCGGAGCACCGTCCCTTCGCGCAGCAGGCCGATGCGGTGCTCGCACTCGTCGATGGGACCCGACCAACTGGCGCCGGGGAGCAACCCTGCGTCGCGAAGCCGCGCGAGCTCGCGGCCGACGCGGGAGAGCACGTGCTTGAGCAGGACGGTCTCGGGCAGGTCGTAGCTGCGACGGCGGGCGCGGGTCACGAAGGTGCTGGGGTTCCCCGCTAGCCGCTCGGCGAGCGTGGTGCGAACGTCGAGTCGGCCCTGGAACCCTTCCTCCCACCTGCGGGCGTACACCTCCGTCTGCGATGGCAGGACCTCGACCAGGCGAGGGACGAGCACGTGCACGAAGGTCCGCAGCTCCGCGGTGGACTCCGGTGGAGAGAACGCCGCGCTTCCCTGGAGAACCCGGAGATGGTCAGGGCGCCCGAGCCGCGCGAGGAACCGCGCGGCTACCTCGGGCGCGATCGCCCTGTGCATCGAGCTGGGCAGCAGAAAACCGGGGAACTCGTCAGCGAGCCACGCCTCCCAGTCGTCGGTGCTAGTCATCCGCCGCGCCCAGGCCCGGGAACAGCTCGCGGAAGCGCGCGCGGAGCGATGCGCGGGCGAGCGCGCTGGCCCCCGCGCCGAGGGCCTCTTCGCAGCGATCTCGAGCATCCTTCGCCGCGCGCTCTCCGAGGCCCTGGAGCTGCGGCAGCACGAACATCTCCATCGCCTCGGCGAGGCCGTCGGCCGTCTCGCCGCGGCGGCGCAGGTACTTCACCACATCGAGGGCCACGGCGGGCCCGATCTCCCGGATAGCGAGGAGACCGGCGGTGGAGAACAACCGGACGATCACGGGCAGGTGGGCCGGGGCCATCGGCGGGAGGAGGGCGCCATCGTCCGCCGCCGAGGTGAGGAGGGCCTCGTACTCCGAGTCGGGCGGCAGGCCGACGTTGATGATCGCGAAGCGCCGCTGAACCGCGTAGCTCAGGCGGAACAGGGAGGTCTTGTCCCAGATGTTCATCGTGGCGAGGACGCGGAAGCTCTTCGGCACCCGGAAGGTCCGCGTCTCCTCGGCACCGATGCTCACCCGCTTGCCGCCCTCGAGCTCGTAGTGGGTGTCGGTGCCCTGCCCGGCGAGAACCGTCATCAGCTCACCGAAAGCGCGGTCGACGTCGGCGCGGTTGAGCTCGTCTACCAGGAGCCACTTTTGCTCGAGGATCGCGCGGAGGAACGCCCCTGGTCGGAACGCCAGGGTCTGATCCTTTTGCATCGCGTAACCGCCGATCGTGTCGAAGGTGGTCCAGTCGGCCGACGCCGTCGCGGTGAACAGCCCGCTGCAGTACCCCTCTGCCGCCGCCGCCCGCGTGAGCGCCACCGCCAGCTCGGTCTTCCCCGTCCCGGGCGGGCCTACGAAAAGGATGTGCTTCCCGGAGCTCACGGCCGCGGCGAGCTGCTGCACCACGCGCTCGTCGAGTCGGAGCCGCCCGAGATGCGCGGTGAGGGTCTGGGCGCTCAGGTCGAGCTGGGCCGAGAGCCAACCGGGCGCCGGCGATGGCAGCGCGGCTTGCGCCCCGACCGCTCGCGACGCGTCGGCCTCGACCTCGTCGTCCACTCCAAGCTCAGGGTCTTCCTGAGGTTCCTCCTCGGGGGCCGCGAGTGCTTCTCGGATTGCCGCGCGCGCTTCCTCGGCCTCGTCAGTGTGGCTCGCCAGCACCTCGGCGCCCACCGCGGTTATTGCGTCGCCACTCCCCGTACGGTCGGTGAGGCCGAGCGAGAGGAGCCAGTTCCGGCGGAAGTCCACTTGGTTACCAGACCTCCACTCCGTGTTGAGCACCTCTCGAAGGACGACCTGCACCTGGGCGCGAGGCAACCCAGGCGCGACCTCCGCCAGCACCAGCGCCTCCAGCATCCCCGTGAACTCGGAGTGGAGGCGCTCGAACAGCTCCCGGGCATCCGGGTTTGTGAGCCACGCGTGGCCGTTGACGGTGAGAGAGGCCTCGCCACCGATTTCCTGAACGTAGCCGGTAGTGCGAAGCATGAACCGATACGCCTTCAACGCTGACTTGCCGGTGGCCCCGTACCTGTCTTCGAAGAGCTGCTCCAGACCCGAGATTTCCAGCGGCTCCCGCTTTGCGATGTCCTCCAGCAGTGCCCGCAATGTGGCCATGTATGCGCGGATGCCGCCAGGGAGCGGATTGATCCCTGCACGCTTGCGGTCATCCGGGGCTGTGTCGCCCTCCCCGGATTCGTCTCCCTGCCCCGCGCCGACCGGTACCCCAGCCCCCGCCGCGGCAAATGCGACGTCCACGAACGGCGTGCCCTGGAACCCTGCACGCCCGCGGCGCTCGAACCAGGCGTGCTTGGCGACGGCGATCAAAACGGCGCGTTCGAACGCGATCACTGGGTCGGGCGTCACCTCGCCACTCGGGACAGCAACGGTGCACAGGTGGGCCTGCGACGGCGCCAGCATGGGAATCCCGCTACGGGTGATCAGGGCGCGTAGTGCCGCGTTGTGCGCCACAAAGCTGGCTCGGTCCTCATCGTCGTGCGCCTTCACCATCGCCACGGACGCGCGCATCTGGACGGCCGCACCATCGGCGGCTGCCGCGAGGTAGAACATGAGCGTGATCCACAGGAGCTCTCGCCGTGTCTCGGCGATGGAGACCCGCAGGCCCACTGCGTGCGCCCAGTCGTCGGTCCGGCGCGAGTAGTCGCACAGGACAAAGAGGCGCGACGAGCCGCCCTGCCAGGATGCCTCCACGGTGACTGGCGTCGGCCACGGGGCGTCGACGCCCTCGTCCAGCCCGGAGAGCGCCCGCGGCCACGCCGGGGCGGCCTGCTTGGTGCACTTCACGCTGATCGTCTTGCCGGCCAGCTCGAAGGTGAAGTCGTGGGCGGCGTCGAGGATGGCGGCAGTGGCGCGCAGGGCGATGCGGTTGGCGTCGGGACGGATCATGGCCGGGACACCTTACCGCGATGTCACGCGGAGGTGCTTTCTGGTCGGCCGGCCTGCCGGGCCTAGCCCCACACCAGCCGCACCTTCACGCCGCCGATTTTCAGCTCGACCGGGCTGTCTCCCGTCGAGAATGTGACCGCGCCCTCGAGCGGATCGCCCCCTACGCGAGCGGGATTCTTCGTCGACAGGTTCGCGACGCGCACCTGGCCGCCCTCCAGTGCGACCACCTCCAGGTGCCGCCGGGAGACGGTGTCGGCAGCGAGCCGGTACTCCACGCCTTCCCCACGGCCCACCGCATACGTCGTGCCTGGCAGCAGGCGAAGCTCGTGCTCCGGTCCAATGATCGCCCACGATGCCCCCTGGCAAGCGTCCGGCCCCGAATCCTCCACCGAGGTCGTCGGGGGTAGGACCTTGGTCTCCCCTTCGCCAGCTCGGGCCCCCGGCCCCCGGAGTGAGTCCTTGCCTCGCGGGGCGCCCTGGTTGAGCGGAAGGGGTGTCTTCGCCGGTAGACCTCCCAGTCGCTGATCACTCTCGGGTCCCCGCTCAGGTGTCGGCACCACCGGATCGCGTTGCAGCTTGTAGATCTTGTGCACCTGCTCCGGAGACAACGTCTGGTGCAGGGTGTAAAGCCATCGTTCCTTGACCCACTTGGGATCGGGGATTCCGGGGGCCTGAAGCAGAAACTCGCCCTGCTCGGCGCGCATGATGTCCGCCTGGATGCGGCCGGCGCTCGCGCGGGTCGCGGTGAGGAGGTGGTCGATCCGCTCGAAGTCGGCGCGCTGGGTGAGCTTGCCCACCGCCCAGGTGTTGATGTTGCCGAGGCCCCGAACGTCGACCGACTTGGGGTTCTGGGTTGCCAGCAGCACGCCGACGCCCGCAGAGCGCCCCTGCTTCACCAGGAGCGTCAGCGGCGGTTTGGACGGCGGGTTGAACGGCGCGGACGGATAGAAGGCGTTGCGGCCGTCGCCGCCGCCGACCTCATCGAGGTAGACGAGGGCGCGCAGCCGCGGCGAGCCACCCATTCGCCGCATCCAGCGGTACACCTCGGAGCAAGTCTGAGCGACCACGTTGGCCTGCTCGTCGAACGACGAGAGATGGCCTAGGTAAAGCACGGCGAGAGGAGTCCGTGCGTCCGTGCGTCCGATGAGGGTGTCGACGTCGAGCGGAGCCCCCTCGTACCACGTCCGCTCGTTGCCGGTGATGCGCGCAGCGAGCTTCGCGCGCAGGTCGTTGCGCCACGCGGGCTTCACAAACTCGTCCAGCGGCATCCCGCCAAGTTCGTCGAAGGGTGGAGTTCCCGCCGCGGCGACGAGCTGCCGGATGCCTTCGATGCCTGCCAGGTCCGCGCCGGCCTCGACCAGGTGCCAAAGGAGCTCCTCGACGAACTTGACCTCCCGGTCGCCGCGCCCGTCGGCGGTTCGTGCCCGCACTGGGCACAGCCCGCGAGCGAGCGCCTCGACCAACGTGCGGCGCTCCTGGCGCTCCAGGGGGTCGGCGGCCGGGCCGGTGAACGTGGGCAAGCCCGTCATCGCCAGCCGCCGCGCTCCGTCGTACCCTGGGGTGAACAGGCGGACGTCCACCTTTGTGGCGAAGTCGCGATGGCGGGCTTCCAGCGACGGACTTGACTGGAGCCCCTCGTTGAACTCGGCACGGAGCGGCTCGGCGGCGTCGCCGAAGACCCGTTCGAGCCCACGGGAGCGGACCAGATTGCCGTTGAGGGCTAGGGAGGCGAGGTCACCCTTCAGGTCGATGGCGATGACCGGAACGCCAGCGAGCGAGATTTCCTCGACGATTGACTTGGCAAACACGGTCTTGCCCATCCCGCTCGCGCCGCACACGAACGCGTGCGTCATCAGGGCGTTGGCGGCGAGCTCGGCCCGTTCTCCGCGACGGGCTCCGTCGTAGCCCCGGTGGAGTTCGTGTCCCAAGAATAAGCCGTTCATGCCCTCTCCTCGATCAGGCGCTGTAGCTGTGCGGTTATCGCGGCGCCCGGCGCGACGCGCTGCAGGTCGGCGAGCAGCTCGGAGGCGACCTCCAACCCAGCGCCCAGCCGATTCATCGCCTCGCGCAGCGAGCGCGCCGGGGCGCGCTCGCCCCGCAGCAGCGCCTGCTTCGCGAGGGCCCTCAAACGTACGTCGTGGAGGCCCGCAATTTCCGCGTGGTGGACGGCCTCATCGAAGCGGTCGAGGGCGAGTAGTGCGCGTGCCAGAGGCTCCGACGGAACCTCGCCCGGCCACGTCGAATCCGCCTCGACGATGGCCTCGGGTACCTGGTCGAGTTGGCAGGCGGCGACGTAGGCGCGAACGAGCGCAGCCTCCATCCCCTGCTGGAGAAGGAGCTTCATTCGCTCGCGGAGCGCCTGCAGGCGTCCTGGAATCCTGGTCGCCGCGTCGACGACCACGTCCAGCGCCCCAGAGTCGAGCGGTCGCACGGTCTCGCTGGTCGCGAAGTAGAACTGAAGCAGATCTCTGAGCCTTTCCTGATGGCCCAGCCATTGAAGCCGGAGCCCTGCCGACACGGGGGTCCAGGGATGGCCCCACTCGTCCAGAAGCGGGCCAGCCGCCTCCGGCCCGAGGGTCGCCCACATCCACCGGAGCGCGCCCTCTTCACCCGTGCGAGCGAGGCCCACCATCGCCAGGTGGAACTCCTCCGACGCGGGAACGTGCCGAGCCGCCGCCGCCAGGATCTTCCAGCCCAGAGGTTCCTCGGGCGCTGCAATCGTCAAGGCCCGCGCGCGGC
Source organism: Pseudomonadota bacterium (assembly GCA_005778355.1). GTDB lineage: Bacteria > Myxococcota_A > UBA796 > UBA796 > SXON01 > SXON01. Next base: position 19,806 of record SXON01000148.1, read on the forward strand.
CACGCGCCGTCGCGCCGTTGCCGGTGCGGTGCGCGTGTCGCGCCAGCGCCGTGAGTAGCTGCGGGTTTCCCACTGCCGGGGCCTCGAGGGCATCCTCGACGCCGGGCGGGAGTTCCACCCTGGTGCCATTGGCGAGATCGAGCCACCGCTGCCCGATCTCGGCGTCGCCGGGCCGGAGTGCCCACGCATTGCGCAGTGCCTCCTCCGCGGCGGCCAGGCGCCCGGCGGCGCGTTCGGCGATGGCGGCATCTAGAAGCGCACGGACGAGGGAAGCGTCGTCGTCGCCCATCCCTGCGCCCGGGAGAACGGCGGCGACGGTCGCGACGGCGGCCCGTACGGAGTGAGGTTGGTGCTCCGCCTGGACCCCGAGCGCCCGCAGCAGGACGGTGATGGCGGAGGGACCCCCGTCGGGCGCGGTGAACAGGCCCGTGGTGACAGCGGGGACCTTGCGCATGGCGTCGTACCGGAGCGCCGACTCGGGGACGGCCGCGAGGTTCCAGCCGAGCGCCCCTTCGAGTCGCCCGAGGCGGCGGAGGATGAGCGCTAGCTCCGCCGCCGAGAGCACCTCGACGCGCGCCCGGGGCGGCACCGAGTCGAAGGTGAGCCGCAGCCGGTCGCCGACAAGATGCCAGACCAGCGGAGGGAGCGAGAACTCGGCGCGAACGCGCACGTAGGTCTCCACGCGGGCGAGGGCCTCGTGGGTGGGGTCGATGAAGGCCACTTCCGGCGTCTCCGGGGTCTCATCGGGCACGCGGCGCTCCTCGTGGTGGCCACTCGGCCACGGCGTCCGGGGTTACGCGAAAGACGAGTTGCCCGGTGAGCGTGGCGACTCGGAACCAGGCAAGGGTCGGCGTTCCGCTCACCTGGACGCTCAGTCGCACGGTGTACCAGGTGAGCCTCGGAATGACCCTGCGTCGATAGTGCTCGGCGAAGAACGGATCTGCCTGATCCAGCTGTGCTGCCGCGGCGCACCAGCGACACACCTCGGCGCCGGGGGCTCTGGGAGCGCGCTCCCCGCACTGAGCGCACGCCACCATGGCCTCCGGGCACCATGCCGAGCCGTCGTACGGGTCCTGCTCGTATTCCGCCCCCCCGACGATCCCGCCGTGGCACCGGCAGTGCGTCCGGTGGGAGGGGCAGCATTCTCGTCCGGTGAGGATGCTCACTAGGAGGTCTGAGGCCGGAGCCGTATGATCGCCGGGCTCGCATCGCCGGAAGTGCTCAACGCACTCTGAGGTGCCGTCCTCGAGGTGGATCGCTCGGTCTGGGCCGACGCGACGTCCACACGCCGTCGCGACGAGGTGGGCGAGGCACCAGGCGGCACCCGAGAGGTCGCAAGTCCCCATCTCGTCGGGGAGGAAAGGCCCGTGCTCCGCCACGCATGTACGGACGCACGCTCGGCAAACCCGGCGGCCGGAGAGCACACTGATGCCCGTGAGGGACACGGCTACTCGCTTGCCGCAGCACGGTGTCACGCGGGTCCGGACCAGCGCGGTCCACCTGGAACTCAGCTCGCAGCGCACCGCCTCGGCCGGATGGAGGGGCGCCCGGGAGGCGAACTCGTCTGGAATTGCGACGTCTCGAGCGACAAGCCTGCCGCTGGCGTTGCACCTCACGACGGCGTCGGGATGCAGGAGGCGCTCGTCGCCATCGGGACGCACGCCGTTTCTGGGGTGGAAGCAGCGGCCGGTAACCGGGCATTTGACTAGCGACGACCCCACGTAAACCTGTTTGTCCACGGAGCACACGTCGGCAAAGTCGACGTCCAGCTTGACGCCAGATGCGGCACAGACGCGCAGGCGGTCAGCCCGGATGATGGCGCCGGCGGGAAGGTCCACCGCCACGCGATGCTCTGCGCAGACCGCGTCGCCCGAGCGGGCGCAGGCCGTGAGTTCGCTGTCGCGCAGCATCGCGCCGTCCACCGCGCAGGGTTGCCCATGCAGGAGGCAGAGCAGGTCTTTCGTTACCGAGTGTATCCGAAGGTGCTCCTCGCACCCTGCGGCCCTGCACACGGTGCAGCAGCCCCCATGATCTGGGCATCGAAGGGCTGAGCACGCGGCGCAAGCGGACACGTGGTCTGGGCACCATCGAGCATCGGAGCACCGTGCACAGGTCGTCGTGCCCGCGCGCATGGTTCCATCGCACTCGGTCGCGACGCACGCGCGACCGCAGGTGGTGCACCACAACTCCGCGCGGTCCTGCGCGATCACGTACTCAGTGCGGACGTGCGGGCAGTGTGCGCACTGGTCGTCTCGTATTTTCCCGAGCGACGTCTTCGGGAGAATATCTACACCTGTGCCGCTCCTGCGCTGGTACCGGGCGACCAGGGAGTCCTTGCCGGTTACCAACAGGGTGACCGTCCGTTCTCGAACGCAGATTGTTCCAGACGCGCCGGTCTCGTACACCGCGCGGCGACGTGCAAACTCCTCCTCCAAGTCTGCCCGCTCGGCGTCGTTCTGGGCCTCCATCCACTCCCGGGCGTAGGCGATCCGCGCCTCCTCCACCTGGGCCGCGCCACGATTCGCGCGCTGGCGCAGCTCGCCCGCGAATGCTCTCCTGATTCTCCGCTCTGCCTCGCTGCGGCACCGGCCTCGGAGCCTCTCGACGAGCAACTGGGGCCACTCGATGCGCAGCGGGAGCGCGCCCGACACCTCGTCGTAGTCGTAGGCGTGTACCGGATCGCGAAGCGCCAGGTCTCTGGGGGTGAGCAGGTTTCCCTCGAGGTCGCACGCGACAGTGACAAGCTCGGTGACCGGCGGACTGAGCGGGATCTCGGCCTCGAAGACGAATCGGAGCGCCTGGTGGAAGGAGATCGGGTGGTCGAGCTTTTCTAGAAGCGCGTTCGTCACGCGAACGCGAGCGGCCCACGCATGTCCCAGCGCGCCGTCGGATTCCAGCACTCCACCGACGCGGATCGGCTGGCCGGAGCGCTCGGCGAGGGCGCGCTCGAGCCCGTCAAGAAAGGCGCCGCCGGGAGCGGCGAGGTCGGCGCGGCGGTCCTGCTGCCACACCTCCGGGTCGAAGACGACCCGAAGCGCGGCCCGGCCGCGGAAATGGTCGCGTAGACTGGGTGGGATGACGGCGGCGAACACGCCCGGACTCGTCTCCCTCCAGCCACAGCCGATCACGGCCATGGCGCGCGCGACCGGCTCGCGGAGGTCGCTCATACGTCCTCAAGGAAGTCGAGGGAAACGGGCGGCGCGGTGGGAGCCCTGACGCCGGCGCCGCCCTGGCCCTCGCCGCCCCCGGTGCCGAGGAGGCGGTCAACGTAGCCCGCGGCGTGTGTCGCCTCAGCCAGCGTCGCTGCGCCCTCCCTCATCCGGCGGTCGAAGTCGGCTCGACGCTCAGGCCGTAAGGTCCCATCGGGCAGGATCGCCGCGGCCACCCAGCTCTCGAAGGACTCGCCCTCGTCGCTGAACATCTCGCCGAGGATCTGCTCGGTGTCTCCAAGAGTACCCTGGAACATGCGGAGCTTCTGTTCCATGATTTCCAGTACCCGGTCCTCGATGGTCTCCGCCAGTATCGCGTTCACCACGGCCACCTTGCGCCGCGGCTGGCCCAACCGCTGAACGCGCCCGATTCGCTGTTCGAGCTGCATGGGGTTCCAGGGGAGGTCGAGATTCACGAGAAGGCCGCAGAACTGGAGGTTCAACCCTTCGCCGGCACCCTTCCCGCACACCAGGAACTCGGCGGAGGGATCGTCACGAAACCACGCGAGGAGGTCTTGACGCCGCTGTGGCGACGCATTGAGGAGTCCTTCCGCGCTGCGTCCTCGCGCCTGGAGCAGCTTCACGATCGCCGTCTGCGACGCTTGGTAGTGCGTGAACACCAGCGCCTTCTCGCGCCGCGGGAGCCGGTCGACGAACCGCTCCAGGAAGGCCCGCACCTTCGGATGGTGCGCGTCGGTCAGCTCGGCGAGTTCCCGCTGCAGCGCCACCGGGAAACGATGGAACGCCTCGGAAGCCCGCACGGCCTCGTACGAGGCGGACACCTGAAGCACGGGCTGGATCCACGCGAGTGAGCCCCTGCCGGCGTCCTTCGCTGCCTCGACGACGGCCAGGTAGCGTTGGCGCTCACGCTCGGTCATCCTCACCGTGAGCCGCCGTGCCTCACGCCCCGGAAAGCGTACCAGGATCTCGGCGCGCCGGCGCCGGATCGTCATTCCCCGGATCGTCTGCTTGTGCTCGTCACCCCGGTTTGCCTCCAGGGCGTAGACGAAGCGGGCCCGCTCCCCGAGCGCGCCCGGGCGCAGCGCGCTGTAGACGGCCCAGAGCTCCTCCGGCCTCCCGGAGAACGGCGTGGCGCTCATGAAAAGTGTGTAGCGCGCCACGAGGCGCCGAACGGCCCGGTAACCCTTGGAGCGCGACGACTTGATGTGGTGGCACTCGTCAACCACCACCATGTCCCAAGGTTGGGCGGCGAACATCGTCGTCGTCTGCTCCCGACTCAGGGTGCGGAGGCTCACCGCCGCGTGGTCCACCGACTCGAGCCCACCCGGACCCACGTAGAAGCCCTGGTCCAACGCGTCTCCATTGCTTCGGTACTCCCGGACATCGATCCTGAATTTTCGGCGAAGTTCATCGCAGAGCTGTGCCAGGAGAAGTCCGGGCGGTGCCACGAGGAGGGTGCGGCGGGCGAGCCCCCTGTGAAGGTACTCCTTCATCACCAGCCCGGCCTCGATCGTCTTCCCGAGGCCGACGTCGTCCGCGATCATCGCTCGACCACCCATCTGACCGATCACCTGGAGCGCGGCCTTGCGCTGGTAGTCATAGGGTTCCACGTCGATCGACGCGAGGCACCTCAGGCTGTTGAGGTCTGCCGCCGCGCGAATGGCGAGGAACTCCTCGTAGGCGCGGGAAACCCGGGCGGGGAGGGCTCCGGCTGGTCTGGGCGGTGGCGTGACATGCTCGAACGACACCTCTGGGGGATCCCCATCCCCGCCAACAGCCCCCCGGGCCGCGCCGCACCCGGGACAGAAGCTCCTCGAGTGGAGCCGCGCGCGGCCGCAGGTGGGGCAGGCGTCCGCAGGTTCGCGCGGAGCCTCCTGCTCCGACGACGCCATCCGCAGGTGCCGGAGTGCCGCCAGGACCGTGGGCGGTCGCTCGCGGGGGGAGTGGTGGCAGAGCTGGAAGCAGGCTCGCACCGACCTCGGGCTGAGTCGGCGTGCGGCCATGTCGAGCGGACGGCTCTCGGCGCTCAGGTTGGCGAAGTCGTAGCGACCGAAGAGAAGGAAGAGGCCCAGCCGACCAAACGCGAAGATGTCGGTGCGGACATCGATCACCCCTGCGCGCACCTCGGGAGCCATGAAACCCTCGGTGCCGGCCCGCACGGCCTCGCCGCCGTCGGGATCCACGAGGTGCCCGATGCCGAAGTCCACGAGCCGTAGGCGGGAACTCTCCTCGTCGTACATGATGTTTGACGGCTTGAGATCCCGGAAGAGGATGGGCCTACCTGGCCAAGCGTGGAGGAAGGACAGTCGATCGGCGACCTGTTCCATCCAGTGGAAGAACCGATCCACGTCGACCTTCGTACCGCCCGGGTCCCGCACCCACGCGTCGAGGGTTCGACCAGGGACCCAATCCATCACCAGGTGGAGGTGGCCGCTGGCCGTGAACGCATCGTGGATCACCGGGAAGTAGTCCGCGCGCTGGAGCGTGCGGAGCAGCCGGAGCTCCCGGTCCAGCGCGGCGCGGTTGGCCTCCGATGGGGCGGACACCGTCTTCACCGCGACGTGGGTCTCCGGGGGATCGACGGCGCGAGCCTCCCAGACGCGACCCATCCCGCCGTGGCCGGCTTGCCGGAGGAGGCGCCAGCGACGTTCGCCTTGGAGCACCATGCCCTCGGCGAGCTCGGGGCCCGCCTGTCCCTCGACAATCGGCTCTTCCACGAGCGTCCGCGTCGCGCGGTGCCGAGTGGATTCGGCAGGGGGAATCCCCGTGGTGGCAGGCGGTGCGGGCCGGGTGGCCGGGGTTTCAGCCGTCGGGGGCGCGGTTTGAGTAGGGAAGAGCTCACCCTGCTGGGGTGGCGGTGTGGCGCCCGTCGTGGGAGGGGCGGGGCGAGTCGCGGTCGCCTGCGCCGTGCGATCGGCGAAGTTAGTACTTCGGATCACGCCACCGCTCCAGCCTAGCCACCTCCGGTCCCGACCCCAGCGGATCGCCTCGTGGAGCTGTTCCTTCGAGACCACGATTGGCTCCCCGAGCGCCTTGTTGATCCACGCTATGGCCTCCCGCGGGTCCACGTCGCTCGCGACCACACGGACGATGTCGCGCAGAGCCTCGGCGAGGGTCTCGATGCCCGCGGGTTGAAGCCGGCGCTGGCTGTCGAGGGCGTCGGCCAGTGCCGACACGAAGGTGTGCCGGGCTTCAACGTAGGGGAGATCGCGAATTGTCGGGACCGGCGGGAGGCGCAGCTTCTGGAGCTCACTCCGCACAAGCGCCCCCCAGCGCGCGGCTCGGGGGGGCACGGTCACGTGCGGGTAGCCGTCCTCCATCCGGTCGATCACCGTCTCGGCGATGTAGCGCAGCTCGATGGCCGCGGTCTGGGGGGCCAGATCTCGAAGGCCAGAGATCAGGAAGCGGGAGAACGCGGATCTGAAGTGAGTCCCCAGCGCCTTCAGGTCTGCCGTGGCGTCCGGCTCGACGTCGCGCGCCCAGTGCGCCGCCGCGCTGACCAACTCGACGGGGTGGGCATCGGCCCCGGGCCTCGGTCGATCCCCGGCCAGCTTGGGCACGCGAGCGCACTGGTCGAACGCCGACCACAGCGCGGGCGGGGCTGCGGCGCGAATCGCCTGGTCGAGGAGGACGGAGAAGTGCAGGCAGAAAAGGAACCGCCAGCGCGTCGGCGGGGGAAGCACCCGGAAACGCTCTTTGAACTCGGCATTCGGGCCCGCAACGTCGCCTTCTGCGAATGTCGCGATTGGCAGCCGCGCGCCAAGGCCAGCCCTGGACCCGAGCACGACGTTGAGGTCGGGTTCGAAGCTGCGCTCGTAGTATTCCACTGGGGTCATGCAGAGCGTCCCTGGTGCACGAAGTACAGCTGTCCTACCTCGTGAGGGTGGATGCCGGAGGTCGGCCGCCCGCGAAACGCTCTGGTCCGGTGTCGCGCGGTGCCGCCACGGAAGGCCTGCCGGTCCGCGAGGGTGGACAGGCGGGTTGTCGGAGGCGGTGGCGGCATGTCAGTCGGTTGCCTCCGGGCGGAGCAACGTAGACAGCCGACGCCAACGCCCCAGAGGGGTCCTGGCGACCTCCACCGCCATGGCCACCCGCGCGCTAGGCTCGAGGAGGGAAATGGTTCCCGTCGTGACCTGGGGCGCCAGCCCCAGAGGGTAGTGTTCGATGGGGATCGACGGGTCTGCGAGCAGGAGCGCGAGTTGCTCCGCGACGGACAGGCCCGCCAGTCGCCGCCGGTGCATTTCCATGGCGGCTAGCCGCACGGTCCGCTTTGCACAGCTCACGTCGTTGCGGATGAGCAGGGCCAGTGGATCGACCTCCTGCTCGGTGAACTGGCGCCGACCCGGCATCAGCGCCGACCCGCTCGGGACACCGGGTCACGTTGGCGTGCACCCCGGGCGGTCCGCGACGGTGCCCTTGCGACGACGACCCAATTCACCATGACCCAACCCGCACCAAGACCCCCGCCCCCACCAACCTCTCGAACTGCCCGACTACCCCGCGCGCGAAGGCAGCGTCGTCGATGAGCACGCCCGCCTCGATGTTCCGCTCCTGGGCGGCCTCGGTGAGGTTTGCCGAGGTGATCAGCGTCTGGACCTCGTCGCGGACGATGACCTTCGCGTGAAGGCAGGCGCGCGGTCCGTGACCCGGCTCCAGCGCGCGGCGGTCGAAGTAGACGCCGGGACGCGGCTCCCAAGTGAACATCTGCTCTCGCAGGCGGCGCACGTGCTCGGCGAGGATCGCCGCCGAGGGCCGCTCGTCCCCGTACTCCCGGGCCAGGTTCACGTAGAACCGGACGTCGAGCTCGGGGTGTGCCATCATCCGCGTCCGGAGGATCGCGAGGAGATTCTCGCCCTTCGCGCCCTCGTCGAGCGCGTAGGTGGACACGAGCAGCGAGCGGTGCGTGCCCCCGAAGAGCTGCCGGGCCACGGCCCCGGTGTCGCGTGTGTCCGTGGCGACTTCTGCGGGGCCCGTCCAGGCGAGGGCGATGCCGTCCCAACGGGCGCGCCACATTCCTCGCTCGGTTGCCAGTAGTTCGATACCCCACCCCAGGGCCGTTGCCGGCTGCCCGGTGGCGGTGAGCTCGTCGGCCAGCCAGGGCGGACCGCCCACCATGTGCTCGACGGTGGCTCGCGAGTAGGGCGGCTTGAGCTTTCCGGTGCGGAGCGCTGCGGCCAGCGCCCACAGGATCGCCTCCGGCAGCTCGCGAAGACGCCCGTTCACGTGTCCTCGAAGAACGCGGCGTTGTCAGGGCCAACCGTGGGTACGATCAGCGCGCGGTCGAGTAACTCGTTGCGGCGCTCGCAGCTCGTCTCGCTGATGAGCAGGCAGGCGTGACAGGCCGCCCCGTGGAGGTAACGCTCCTCGTGCGGGTTGCGGGGCTCGTGGTAGGCGCAAACCGGGTCGTGAGAGCAGAGCCGACCGCGCTCCAGCGCCATCGCGAGGTGGTTCTCGATGCACCGGCCCACCTGCACCAGCCCGCCCAGCGTGCCCTCGGCGTCGGTCGTGCCGGTGTAGAGGAGAATGCCGTAGCCGAGATCGGGGAAGGCGTAGATGCGCTCCCGGATCGACGTGGACGCGTAGCCACAGTCGAGGGCCACGCTGGTGATTAGCAGGTGCGACAGCGAGTGGAGGAAGACGTAGGGCAGCCCCGGCAGCTCGCCCCGAAACTTCGGGTGTTTCCGTCGCCACCGGTCCTGCCCCTCTTCGAGCGCCTTCCAACGCGCTGAGGGCCCCGGGCTCCTGGCCCAGCGCTCAATCGCGGCCTTGTCGAAACCGATGAAGATGCCCTCGCCTCGGTTCTCGATCGCCGGCACCCACGACAGCTCCCGGGCGATCGAGGCCCGCCGCACGTCGAGACCCAGCTCGCGGTCTTCCTCGGGCATCGGCGCCTCCAGGCGCGTGAAGCCGACCAGAGCCATCACCTCCCGGAGCCGGTGAACGAGTACCACCCGCTCGATGCCGCTGCAGGGGAAGTCGCCCGACAGCGGCCGGCGGCGGGCGTAGAAATCCCCGTCCGGCTTGTCGCTGCCAAGCTCGTCGCTGCTGTCGAGCAGCATCTGCAGCTCGGCGCGCCTCAAGTCCTCTTTGTCGTCCGCCTGCGGGGGGGACCGCTTCCTGCGGATGGTCTCCCAGGCCCGCTCATCGGTCCACTCGCCGAGGGCGTTTCGCACCGGCGCGAACTTCTTCCGGGCGTAGACGAGGTCGTCGAGGGATTCAAGATCCGACAGCAGCCCCCATGCGCCCTCGACCGCCTTCACGAGCTCGGCGTCGACATCGGGGATAGAGATGACCGACACGGTTTCCGAGAACCAGGTGTTGGACGCGGAGCGGATCAGGAGGCGGTTGACCTCGGTGTCGCCCTTGCCGTTGACGCACTTCTCCGTCGACCGGGGACCGAGCCACGGGCGGCGGCCACGGCAGTACCCCAGTGGTGCCGAGTCCTTCCCCGATCGGCCCGGACGCTCGGCGCTCGCCTCGGCGTCCGGGTTGCTGCGGAACTCGGCCGTGGCCATCGACCGCGACTTGCCGCAGTCGCAGCGAATCGTCACGTTGGCCAGGACGCCGGTCGTGCCGATCTCGTCGATCCAGAGCTGGCGGCGGCACGGGTCGTCGCGATCGTGGAGGAAGCCGTGCCAGTCGATGTCGTCGATGTGGCCGTTGACGCAGGCCTGCACGAAGCGAACGGGCACCACGTCCTTTTTCTGGTACTTCCCGTCGACGAGCTTCTCGCGGTGCAACAGCGGGCGGGAGCGCACGCCGTCGGTGCGCGGCTTGCCCTCATCGGGGTCGGCGGCTTGCCCGACGAACCACTCGGGGAAGATCCACGCGGTGATGCCGGTGTAGGGTTGTGATGGGTCGCCCGGGTCGCCCGGCGGCGTGAAGAGCTTCAGGCCGGGAACCCTGAGATCGCGTTCCAGCCGCCGCACCAGGCGATCCTCGAACACCGGCTCTCGTCCACCGTCCGACCAGCACTCCAGGCCGCCGACGATCACCGAGCGCGTGGGGAGGTCGACCATCGCGCCGGGGCCGTACGTGGTGAGCACGTGGCTGCGCCGGATGCTGCCATGCGGGCGCTTGCTCATTCGCTCTCCGCCTCGACTTCGTTCCCGTCGAGGGTCCGTGCCCACAGGTTGACTGACAGCTCCACGTCGCGCATCGACCGGTGGGCCCTGAAGCGGCGTTCCTCGGGAGAGAGGCCGTCGAGGTCGGGAGAGAGCGGGTCGCGCAGGAGGAAGGCGTCGGCGCCCGGATCGGCCTTCTGGTACTTCAGGCCGGCGCGAGTGTTGTATTTCCGGTCCGCGAGCTTCACCCAATCGTCGAGCAGATCGGCAACGCGGCCACGCGTGCTCGCGCGCAGCTCCTCTTGCTCCGCTTTGGAGAGGTCGCGGTTGTGCTCGGCCGCCCGGGCCGCGAGGGCGTCGGCCACGAAGTCGACGCGCCCACGCTCGAGACGCATCTGCACGGCACTCGACGAGGGCGTGAGGCCACGCCAGCCGTGGCGGGCGAGGCTCACTGACACGCCGGCGATCCCGCGGTCGATGGCGCGCGGCGAGAAGGGCGTCACACTGGTGGCCTCCACCGAGCGGTAGAAGGAGGCGTGCCATGCAGCGAAACGCTCGTAGTGCGAGCGGTCACGCGGGCGATGCATGTTCATCAGGGTAACGACGAGGCCGGGCCGGTCGGGGTCGCGGCCCACGCGGCTGGTGGCCTGGATGTACTCCGACGACATCTTGGGCTGGCCCGCCACGACCATGAGCCCGAGCCGGACGATGTCGAGCCCGACGGAGATCATGTTGGTGGCGAGGGCAACATCGATCCGGTCGTCGTCGTGGAACGTGCGTTCCAGCCGACGCTTGGTTTCCGCCACCTTGCTGGTGCTCTCGCGGCTGGTGAGTTCCACGGGCTGGCCGATGCGACGGTCCCGGAAGGGGCCCACGGCCTCACCCTCGCGACGGCGCGAGCCGTAGCCCACGAGGCGCGACGCCACCTCGTCCTCCACGATTCGACGGCTGCCGCCGAGTTCGCGAAGGCTGTTGAAGTAGGCCACGACCGACATGTAGGGATCGGCGGGGTTCTGTTTGCTTCGCTTGCCGCCGGCCTGGTCCCAGGCGGCCTGCGCCGCGCCCATCAGCGCCAGCAAGGAGCGTAGGAACACGACTTTCAGGCTGCGGCCCTGGGCAGCGATGCCAACGTAGCGGCGACCATGGCGCGTGTCGACGGGCACGGTCTCCGCGAAGAAGCTGTCCTTCCGGTCGGGTCCGGGCGGAGGGAACACCTCGACGGCCGCGCGACCGAACAGCGCCTGGATCTGTCGTTCGGCGCGACGAACCGTGGCCGTGGAGGCGACGATCTTGGGTCGCACCTCCGCGTTGCCGGCCAATCGGGCGCAGAGGGCGTCGAGCGCCGCCTCGTAGAGTCCAACCATGGTGCCCAGCGGGCCGGAGATGAGGTGCAACTCGTCCTGGATGACCAGGTCGGGCGGTAGCAGCGTGCCGCTCGGCAACGGCGAGCCGAGACCGCACTCGCTGGGTCCGTAGAAGCCGTCGCGGTCGTGTCGCTCCGCCTTGCCGAGCAGCTTTCCTGACTCGCCGACCCAGGGTAGCTGAGCGAACTTGTCGACGGTGGCGACGAGGAAACACGGGAGGCGCCGGTAGATGGGCTCGTCGACGGTGAGGATGGGCAGGGCGCTTCGGCCCGTGAACGGGCACGCGCGGCTCGCACACAAAAGGCGCAGGTCGGTCGGGTAGTTGGCGTTCGGCTTCAGGTCGAAGGAGAAGCCGGGGTTGAAGCGCGTCCCGCACCACGGGCAGGTGTCGAGGGGGATGGGGCTCGGCCCCTTGCCGTCCATGAAGCGCTTGACCCGCATCCGGGCGGTGTCGGGGTGCGGATCGTCCCTGCTTCCCATGCGGTTTGGCGTGGCGGCCTTCCCCACCCAGAGGCCGATCTCGAAGGGCCACTCGCCGAGCAGGGCCTTGTCCTTCTGCCGCTCCAGCTCCAGCGCGCAGATGAGCGCCGCCGCGCGCCCGAGTTGGTCGAAGGTCAACAGCCGCAACGTGTAGCGCATCAACACCGACACACCGGCGCTGCCGATGGCGGGGTAGGCGAGGCGCCGCCACACCAGCGTGAACGCGGCGAGTCCAAGGTAGGCCTCGGTCTTGCCGCCGCCGGAGGGGAAGAACAGCAGGTCGACCGTCTTGCGCTCGTCGTGCGTGGGCTCGACGATGCCCCGGAGATTCAGGAGCAGGAAGGCGAGCTGGAAGGGCCGCCAGGTGGGCGGGGAGACATCCGCGACGGGGATGCCCTGCTGGACGGCGCTGCGCTGGCGACCGGACGCCGCCATGGTTGCGTTGGCCAGCGTGAAGGCCTTGAGGACCCGCGGCTCGTCGAGCAACGCGATGCCGGCCTCGATGCGCTGCCTGGCGTAGTCGGCCTGGTCGAGCAGCTCCGTCGCCAGCGCACGGCGGGGCTGGGTGTCGAGCGAGGTGGTGCGCTGGGCGGCGATCCAGGCGGCGTACTGGGCGGGGAGGTCGGCAAGCGCGGCGCGGGCCGCGGCACCATCGGTGAGGGTCGCCAGCCGCTCCATCTGCAGCTCGACTCCTTCCACCTTGCGGGGCTCCACGCGCTCGACATCGACGGTGGGGATCCACTGGGTGCGGACGGTGCGGCACGCGTTGTCCATCCCCACGTCGGCCACGGTCGCGACGCCGTGACCCACGGCATACTCGAACACGTCGCGGTATTGCAGCTCTGCCACGCGGTCGTCCCGCTCGCTACCGGCGTGCCCGCGCAGGTCGGGCCGGGCGACAAAGGGCGCATCGCTCCACACGGCGAGGCGCACCTGGAAGGCGTAGGCGGCGTCTCGGTCGACGTCGGGCGCAGGCGGGCGCTGGTTCACCACGAAAACCGATGCCGCGCGCGTGCCGGGGGGCACCAGCGGGTGGCTGGTATCGGTGCCAGGTCGCACCTCGCGGCAGGCAACCCGGACCACCAGCCCGCCGCTTCCCGGGACTTGCTGGGGCGCGCGCTCGGCGAGGTGGACAGTGACCGACGCCACGCCGGGGCGCCGTTGCCAGCTCTGGGGACCGCTTTCGGCGCCGTCGGGGCGGGGCAGCGGCGTGTAGTCGCCCCACGACACGTCGATGTTCAGCGCGTCGACCCCGGCAGGGACGAGCAGCGAGATGCCGATCGACGAGGGGAAGGGTGCCTTCCGGGCCGATGCCTTCTCCGGCGCGGGGTCGTCGTCGACCCCGGCTTTCGGGCGGAGCAGGTCCATCTGCTCAGTGGCGGTGTCGTCGGGCTCCGCGGCCTGGAAGGGCACGAGGAAACCGGTGAGATACCAGGAGGAAGGCGCCGTCGGGAGCGTTTCCGTGGCGTACGTGGCGTGGGTGGGCTCGTCGGGGTCGGGGCCGACGAGGTCGAGGCGGAGGGCGTCGACCAGCGTGGTTCGGATGGTGGCGGCGTCAGCCATTCGCGGCCTCGGCGAGCTTCGCCCTCAGCTCCGTGAGGAACACTCTCGCGTGCGGGCACCTGGCGATCACGCGCCCGGGGGCCACCTCCTCCAAGACGCCCAGGTCGCGGCCCTTGTGGTACGGGCCGCGCTTCGAGGGCCGTGTCGCGTTCGCGAGCTTCCGGAAGAGGTCCGCCTTCGGCTCCAGCTCCAGGTTCGGCCGAGCAGGGAGCTTGTCGGCCTTGAAACCAGCGCCGAACCACGACGTGAGGGCGTCTGGGTCGGCGCAGATCCACGCCTCCATCGCCTGCGCCATGAAATGCAGCGCGTCTTCCCCGGCGCCCGAGGGGGCCTGCCAACCGTCGCCCCGTCGCCCGCGCACGTGCGCCCACCGAGAGGGCAGGACCACGGGTCCCTCGCTGTCGACGAGCAAGACGCAGATGTCGTCGGGGTGGGTAGCCAGGGCGAGGCAGTACTCATCGTATGCGGATTGCCTTCCGCCGCAGGCAATCACCTCGGGCCGTCGAGTCGCCTCGGGCAGCGCAGCGGCGATCCACGTGCGCATCGCGGTCTTCAGGCGGAGTTGCTGGTCTCGCGTGTCGCCACCGCCCTCCACGTACACCCGGACCCGCTTCACCGCGAGCCCCCGATCTCGCCCTTCAACCACAGCTCACCCAGCGAGTATTTCTCCAGCCACGCGGCCAGGCGCGCGGGCTCAAGGCGATTCAGCTCGGTGCCCTGCGGGCCGCGCTCGACGACGACGACCGCGTCCGGGCGGTGGGAGAGCGCGCTCACGAGGAGGTCGGAGTGGGTGGTCACCACGACTTGGGTTCGCTCGGAGGCGGCAGCGAGGTGCCGAGCGAGGTCGGCGATCATGTCGGGGTGGAGCCCGGTTTCGGGTTCCTCGATACACAGCAACCCGGGAGGCCGAGGGTGCAGGAGTACCGCGAGGAGGCTCAGGTAGCGCAAGGTGCCGTCGGACATTCTACTGAGTGGCACCGGGGCCGAGAGCCCGTCCAGGCGGAGGTACACCAGGAGTTGCGGTCCTAGATTGACGAACAGGAGATCGCGGAAGTCAGGCATAAACCTGCGAAGCTCGTGCTTCAGGTGCTCGAAGGCGACGCCCTCCAGTTGCAGGGCGCTCAGCACGGCGGCGAGGTTCTCGGCGGTCGGCAGCAGGAAGTCGGGAGGCAGGTCGCCGCGCTGCGACGTGCGGGCCTTGGCGTCGCGACCCCAGTCGAACCCTCGGTACAGGCGCATGGCCGCGTAGGTGTCGCGGAGCTTCGATGCCGGCGGCAGCGCGCTCGTCACGGCGTGTGTTGCGAGCACCGACTGATTTTCGGAGACGTCGCGAACCGGTGGGGTGCGCCCGTCTGCAAAAACTAGTCGCGACATGCCTGCGCTTCTGACGTACTCCGGGTCGGCCAGCGTCGCCCGCTCGCCCACCCAGGCCACGCGCTCCGACACGACCCGCGGGCGCTGTAGGTGCTCCGCGAGCTCGATGTCGTGGGCGATGGTCGGCAGCGAGTCGCCCGGTGAGACCACGGTGCCCAGGCGCATCCCCGGCTGGGCGCCGGCCCCCGACCACACCCAGTCGCGGAACTGCCCGCCGCCGACGCGGAAGGGCTCCGCCAGGTCGCCAGTGGCGGCGCGGAGGAGAGACAGCGCGTCGATCAGGTTTGACTTGCCGCTGCCGTTCGGCCCGATCAGCACGTTGAGAGGCCCGAGATCCACAGTCGTGGGCCCGGGGCCGAAGGAGAGTAGGCTGCTGAGCGTGAGGCGGGTGATCGGCACGGCTAGTCTAGGCTATCGCTGGCGGAAGGGTGTAGCTCCTCTACCGCGCTGGGGTCCCGCACGGACGGGCGCGTCGCTCCTGCCGACGTCGTCGGGTCGGTGAGCCACGCGGAGAGTCGTTGCCAAGCGTCGTCGACCAGGCGCGCGGCGTTTTCAGCCTCGGAACGGCCGAGGTCGATGTGGTGCCAGACCGAGAGGCTCCCATCCGGACCTCGGTACACACTCTCGCCCTCGCCCCAGGCCTCTCGCGCGTCGGCCTGGCGCATCTTCGCAACGTAGAGCGTTGCCCACATTGCCAGCGTCCCGCGGCAATCCCATACGGACACGTAGATCGAGCCCTTGTAGTCGGGGAGGGAACTGTTCATCTTTCCAGCGAGAATCGTCGCTCGCCAGGGGTTGGCCGGCATCATCCGGCCGAAGGCAGTGCCGTCGGCGCGGCGGGCCAGTTCGGCCCAGCAGGCACGCAGTTGGCTCTCCACGCCGCTGCGCGCGACCTCCTTGGCGGCATTGAAGGCCTCCCGCTCGTCGTCCGGAAGCCCGGCCACCTCCGGCGCGTCGTCATCTCGTTGGAAGAGCGGCCAGTAGTCCGGATTGGTGACAGTAAACCGCCAGATGTCGTCGCGTGCACTCAAGGTAGCCTCCCGTCGGAAATGAAGTCGAGCGCCGCTCGCCGCTCGCTGAAACCCCAGCTGTCAAAGTGGCCGTCCTGACGCAGGCCGTAGATATGAGCCAGAGACGCCAAGTAACGTCCAAGGTGTCGATGTGCATCGGAGGTCGCCGACGCCGCCACGGGCAGCCAAGCGCGGAGAACCTGATCGAGGGTGATGTGCACCGCCGCGGCGGCGGGGGTCTGGTCGCGCCGGAGGGTCAGAAAGGCAATAGTCCAGGTGCGACCCCGGGCTAGTTCCACCCCAGCTTTGCTGTATCGAAGCGTCTGATCCTGCCCTTCCTGGGCCAGCAGCTTTCCTTCGATGACGAACACTTGGGCGGGCCCCGCAAGGCAAATGTCTGCGCGGCCGAAGCGACCGAGTGACTGCTCCACGGTGCACACCAGCGAATCCGCTTGTTCATTCGTGGCGGTTTCCGTTGAAGGTGCTTGGAGCAACCGAAGCAGCGCTCGCTTGGTTGCCCGCGCGAGCTCGGGGCGCTGCATCGCCCAGCCAAGCGTCATCGTGTGCATCAGCTCGGAGTACCGGTCGCGGGTCGGTCCAAGAAGGTCAGGGTCGGCGCCGAGGATTTCGACCTGGCGGCGAGAAGCGTCCGGTAGCTGCCGCAGACGCCTGACGGTGGCGCCTAGCCAGGCGTCGCGATGACGGTCCGGGCGCTGCACGAACTGCTCGACAAACAGGCGGAGAGGTCGCGCTTGCTGATGCATCAGGGCGCGCCCCAGTCGGACGACCGGCGAGGGATCCGCTGCCGCAGCGCGTAGTGCCCGCCCGAGGGCACAAACGACGGCTGTACGCTCGGGGTCGATCAAGGCCCCAGTCCGCGCCGGAGCCCAGGCCCTGTCCGGCTGTTGCTCAAGTGGTGGCCTCCCAACAGGGCTTGCAGAGTGGCTTGGCCATGGTGCTAGCCTTCGCCTTGCCGCAGCCGTGGCAGTGCTTCTCGTCGTAGTCCACGTTCATGTACTTCGACCAGGACTTGTAGCAGCTCGCGCAGTAGGGGTGGTCGACGTTGAAGGGGATCGCCTCGGCACAGCGAATGCAGTGGCCCGGCGCGGCACGCCTCTTGGGCGTGGGCGGCGTTTTCGAGGCCGATGTCGTCGGCGCCGGCGAACGGGGCGTCGCCGCCGGGTTGGCACGGTTCGCGGCCAGCGCGGGCGTGGGCGCTCCCTTGCCAAGCGCAGCGTGCAGGGCCGCGTGCGCCAATGCCTTCCCGGGCTGGGCGGCGATGGCCTCCTCGCCGTGCGCGCGTTGAAGGAGCTCGGCGGCATACTTCGCGATGTCGCCATACGCCTTGGCATCGCGGACACTGTCAACCCGGATCGCGATCTCCCATGAGCTGTTGACCGAGGCCTCGACGAGGTTGAGCGAGGTGACGATGGCCTGCGACTCGCTCAGGTAGATCTTCGCATGCAGGCGCTTGAGGTAGGACACCTCCACCCCGAACGTGCTGAGCCCGCGCGCTTTTGGCTCCTGCTTCTCGCGATCCGCACCACCACGCAGCAGCAGACGTACCTTGACGTTGGGCCTCGTCTTCGCGAGCTTCACCTCCGTCGTGAGGCGATCCCAGGGGTCGAAATAGGGGGAGATGAG
>SXON01000149.1 GCA_005778355.1 Pseudomonadota bacterium
GCTCGCAGCGCCGACGTCGTGATCGAGGCCGTGCCCGAGAAGCTCGAGCTCAAGCGCTCGATCTTTGCCAAGCTCGACGCGGCCTGCCGCCCGGATGCGCTGCTCGCGACGAACACGTCCCCAAATCAAGATGAGACGCCCGAGGCCGAGGTGCCCGGCCAGCGAGGCGGCCTCCGTGGCGATGCCTTCCATGAGGTCGCCATCGCCGCACATCGCCCAGGTGAAGTGGTTGACGAGGCCTTCGCCGAAACGCGCGCGGAGGTGCGCCTCGGACAAGGCCATGCCCACCGCCATCGCGATGCCCTGCCCGAGCGGACCGGTGGTGCACTCGATGCCCGGCGCCTCGCCGAACTCCGGGTGACCGGCCGTCTTGGAGCCCCACTGCCGGAAGTTCCGCAGGTCGTCGATGGTGAGCGACTGCCCGGTCAGGTGGAGCATGGAGTATAGGAGCATCGAGCCGTGACCCCCCGAGAGCACGACGCGATCGCGGTCGGGCCAGCTCGGATCGACCGGGTCGTAGCTGATGAAGCGGCTCCACAGCACCGTCGCGACATCAGCCATGCCGAGCGGCATGCCGGGGTGCCCCGAGTTGGCGGCCTGGACCGCGTCCATGGCGAGGCCGCGAATGGTGTTGGCGGCGATCGTCGCGTTGTCCGACATGCGATACCCGGGGAGGGCCCGGCGACTAACTCGCCGCCTCTGGACCGGGCGAGGTGCCGCGGTAGGATCGCGCGATGCCCACCAAGCCCAAGCCTGCTGCCACCGCGCTCCGTCGCAACCGCTCGGCGGCACCGCCGAGGCTCCGAACCCGTGGGGCCTGGGCCCAGCTGCGCGGCCTGGACAGCCAGCAGCGGGCCCGGCTGCTCGACCTCTCCTCGCCCCGGAGCTTCGCGGCCGGCGACGCGCTCATCAATCCCCAGGACACGCCGGACGCGGGGAGTCTCTTCTGGGTGGAGCAAGGCGAGGTGGCGGTGTGCGACCTGCTGCGCAGCGGCTTCCTCGGCATGCCCGTGTACCTCCCCGAGGGCGCGGTGATCGGCGAGGCCGTGCTCGCGCCCGAGGTGGCCCCGCGGGTTGAGGTGCGCGCTGCCACCGCAGTCACCGTGCGCGAGCTCAGTCCCGGCAAGATCGCCGCGGCCCAGGCCGAGATCCCCGAGCTCGCCCAGGCCTGTCGCGAGCTGGCCCGGCTGCGTCGACACCGCGTTGAGATGGTGCGTTCACTGCGTCACCTGCCGCTGCTCGCGCAGGGAAGCATCTCCGCGCTCCTGCCACTGGCCACCCACACCCAGCTCCGGACGCTGTCGTCAGGACAGAAAGTGTTCGATGAGGGCACGCCCACCGACGGAATCTACTTTGTCGCCAAGGGACGGATCGAGCTGACCGAAGGCAAGGAGCGCAGGCGCGTCGCGGCCCGCGGTCCCGGCCAGTTCTTCGGCACCCTCGGCCTCGGCGGCGGCGGCGAAGAAACCTACGGGGCCCATGCCGCCACCCCTACCGAGGTGCTCAAGATACCCACCGATGCGCTCATGCAACGATTGGCGGTCTCCGCGGGTTTTCGCCGCGCGGCAGGCGGCATGGGGATCAAGACCGCCGCCGGCGAGACCTTGCTCGCGACCGAGTACACCCAGGTGGTGGCTTTCCGCTCCCACCGCGAGGTCAACGAGCGAAACGCGCTCTTGCTCCTCGGGAAGTACCTCGCCAAGAACTACCACGACGACGTGGTGGTGGTGGAGATCGACGCCGCCGCGCCGCCAGACCCGGCCGTTCGCGCCCCCGACGACGCCGGCACCTTCCAGCACCTGAAGCTCCCGTTGACGCCCGACGACAAGGGCCTCGCTCTCTTGAAGCGGCTGATGGAGCGGCTCCACGGCTACGAGTACTGCCTGCTCGTCTTGCCGCGGACCGAGCCCGCCTGGCTCGACGCCCTCCAGCCAGCCATCTCGCGCGTCCTCTACCTGACCCCGGACACGCTCGGCACCACGCCCCAGGAGCTGCGCGACTGCCGTGTCACCTGGTGCGCCGACCTTAGGCGCGACGGTCGGGAGACCGGCCCGGCCGACCGCCCCGGCGTCGTCCGCCTCGACCTCGACTTCTGCGACCAGGTGCCCGCGCGTTGCGAGCTGGACGACCTGTCGGAGGCGCAGCGAGACACGATCGGCCGGTGGGCGCGCGCCACGTCCGAGCGACGCATCGGCATCGGCCTCGGTGGCGGCGGGGCCTGGGGCTACGCGCACGTGCCTCTCCTACGACGCATTCACGCGGCGAAGATCCCCGTCGATCTCGTGGCTGGTGCCAGCTTCGGTGCGCTTGCAGGCGCCTTCTGGTGCGCCGAGGGCCTCGCTGGCCTCGACAAGCTGGTGGCGCTGGGGCCCAGGGTCACGCGCACGGCGGGGTTGAGCATGCTCTCCAGCAGCGCGATGGCCAACTTCGTGAACCAGTCGCTCAACTACGTGCAGATGGCCACCCTCGCCACCCCCTTCTTCGCGGTGGCCACCGACGTGAGTCGCTGCCGCCAGGCCATCATCTCCACAGGCAGCATCGGCGAGGCGGTGCGCGCCTCCAGCGCCTTCCCCGGCATCACCACGCCGGTGCTCGGCGAGAACTACCGCCACGTCGACGGCGGCATCATCCAGAACGTGCCCATCGACGCCCTCATCGTGCAGCGCGCCGACATCGTCGTGGCCAGCAACATCGTGGCCCGCCCCGAGCCCGAGTCCCCGGAGAGCCGCACGCATCGACTGGCCCGCCTCGCGACGCGTCCCCTCCCCGCCGTGGTGAGGCAGTTCCTGCGCGAGTTCAACCCCATCGGCCGCCTCCGCGACCTCGACCGTTCCTCGATGATCATGATGCACACCGCAGGCGACACCGGATCCTGGTCGGCCGACCTGCACTTCGAGAGCGTGCCCTCCAAGTTTGGCATGGGCGACTTCGGCGATGGCGCGGCGATCGCCGAGGAGAACGAGGCCGTCGCCGAGCAGTTTGTCGCCGAACTGCAACACCGGTGGGACGAGCTCGTGCGAGGACGCGGCCACCAGCGGTGATCGGTGTCTAGCTTCCGGGGCGGCGTGTTAGCCGCGCGCCCCCGGAGCACACCATGGCCGACACCGGCATCACCCCGCGCGAGCGCGATTATTCCCAGTGGTACCTCGACGTGATCGCCCAGGGCGACCTCGCGGACTACTCCCCGGTGAAGGGCTGCATGGTCATCCGCCCGCACGGCTACGCGGTGTGGGACACGATGCGCAACGAGCTCGACGCGCGCTTCCGTGCCACTGGGCACGTCAACGCCTACTTCCCACTTTTCATCCCGGTTTCTTTCCTCTCGAAGGAAGCGGAGCACGTGGAGGGCTTCGCCAAGGAGTGCGCGGTGGTCACCCACCATCGCCTGCGCGCGTCGGCCCAGGGTGGCGTGGAGCCGGATCCGACCTCGAAGCTCGAGGAACCGCTGGTCGTGCGCCCGACCTCGGAGACGATCATCTGGCACATGTACGGCAAGTGGATCCAGTCGCACCGCGACCTGCCGATCCTCATCAACCAGTGGGCCAACGTGGTGCGCTGGGAGATGAAGACTCGGCTTTTCCTGCGCACGACCGAGTTCTTGTGGCAGGAGGGCCACACGGCGCACGCGACGGCCGAGGAGGCCGTGGCCGAGACGAAGCAGATGCTCGACGTGTACGCCGACTTCGCAGAGAAGGTGCTCGCCGTGCCGGTGGTGCGCGGCGTCAAGAGCGCATCGGAGCGCTTCGCCGGCGCGGTCGACACCTACTGCATCGAGGCGATGATGCAGAACGGCTGGGCGCTCCAGGCGGGCACCTCGCACTTCCTCGGCCAGAACTTCGCCAAGGCCTTCGACGTCAGCTTCCAGACAGAGGCCGGCAGCCGCGACTTCGTGTGGGCCACCTCCTGGGGCGTGTCCACGCGCCTCGTGGGCGCGGTGATCATGTCGCACAGCGACGACACGGGCCTGGTCTTGCCGCCGTCCCTCGCGCCGATCCAGGTGGTGGTCACGCCGATCTGGCGTGGCGAGGCCGAGAAGGCCACCGTGCTCGCCTTCGCCGAGCGCGTCGACAAGCTCCTCTGCGGGCAAGTGCGCGTGAAGCTCGACGCCCGCGACAGCATGAAGCCGGGCGCCAAGTACTTCGAGTGGGAGCGCAAGGGTGTGCCGCTGCGGCTGGAGATCGGCCCGCGCGACGTGGCCCAGAACAGCGTCTTCGCCGCGCCGAGGACCGGCGGCGGCAAGTTCGCCATCCCGGTCGACGAGCAGCTCCTGGCCGTGGTGAAGGCCAAGCTCGACGAGATCCAGGCCCTGCTCTACAACCGCGCCGCCGAGCGACTCGCCGCACGCACCGTTAGCGTTTCGTCTTACGACGAGCTGAAGGCGCGCCTGGAGGAGGGCCTTTTCTTCCGCGTGAACTGGTGCGACGACGCCGCCAACGAGGCGCGCATCAAGGAGGAGACGAAGGCCACCATCCGTTGCTACCCGCTCGACGGGCAGTCGCCGGACGGCCCGTGCTTCTACTCGGGACGCCCGGCCACCCACGTGGCGATCTTCGCCAGGGCCTACTGAAGCTGCGCGTTACGGCATCCCCGCCATGAGCGCCCACATCTCCGTTCGCGACCTGCCCCGCGTGCGCGACGTGGCGCTCACGTTGGCCTCCCACGGCTTCGGCGAGCTCGCGCGCATCCTCGGCATCGACACGGCCACCTCGGCGAGCGACAAGCCCTTCGCGATGCGGGTACGGCTCGCGCTGGCCGACCTCGGCACCACCTACATCAAGTTGGGGCAGGTCTTGTCGGTGCGACCCGACATCCTGCCCAAGGCCCTGCTCGACGAGCTGGCCACCCTGCAAGACAACGCCCCCACCGTCGCCTTCGACCAGGTGAAGGCCACGCTCGAAACGGAGCTCGGGCGCCCCCTGGAGCAGGTCTTCAAGAGTTTCGACCGCGTCCCGCTGGCAAGCGCCAGCATCGCGCAGGTCCACGGCGCCACGCTGGCCGACGGCACCGAGGTGGCGGTGAAGGTGCAGCGTCCCGGCATCGAGGCCACGCTCCACTCCGACTTGCACATCCTCTACACGCTGGCGCGCCTCATCGAGGGACAGGTGCAGGTGCCCGGGATCTACACGCCCGTGGAGATCGTCCAGGAGTTCGAGCAGGCGATCGCGACGGAGCTCGACTTCCTCCAGGAGGCGCGCGCCGCGGTGCGCTTCCGCGCCAACCACGAGGGCATCACCGGCGTCACGATCCCGCTCATCCATCGCGAATTCTGCACGCGTCGGGTCCTGGTGATGGAACGCATCCACGGTCGCAAGCTCAACGACGTGGAATCGGGCAGCGCCGAGGGCCGCGAGGCGATGCGCAAGTTCATCGAGAGCTGGTACTTCCAGCTCTTCGAGCACGGCTTCTTCCACGGCGACCCCCACCCCGGCAACATCATGGTGATGGGCACCGGGCACATCTGCTTCCTGGACTTCGGCCTCACCGGCACCCTCACCGGCGAGATGCAAGACGTGATGACGAACATCTTCGCCGGCCTCGTCTTTCGTGACGCGGAGATGGTGGCGATGGCGGTGTACCGGGCGGGGGCCACCGCGGAACGTGTGGATTTGAAAGCCTTCCGCGGCGAGATCGAGCGTCTCATGGCGAAATACCACGGGTCGTCGCTGAGCGACCTGAGCACCCGAGGCTCGCTCACCGAGTTCATCGAGGTGGCCACGAAGTACCGGATCCAGCTTCCCCGCGAGTTTGCAGTGGTGGCGCGCGCCGGATCCATCGTCGATGGCATCGCCAAGCGGCTCTTGCCGAACGACGACATCGTCGAGGAAGTGCGCCCCTGGGCCCAGCGGCTGGTGCAGCGGCGATTCGGCCCTGAGCGCGTCAGCGCCGATGCGATCCGGGTGTTCCAGCAGGCCCAGGCCGCCTTCCGCGACCTGCCCACCCAGGCCAACCAGCTCCTGCTCGACCTGGAGCGCGGGCGGGTGTCGGTCACCGCGCGCGACCCCGACTCGGAGGCCCTGCGCCTCGAGATCCGCCACGCGGCAGTGCGAATCTCGCTCGCTCTTTGCGCCCTCGCGCTCTCCGTCAGCGGCACGATGATGGTCGCCACCTGGGCCCCCGAGCCCTTTGGCGTGCCGATTTGGCCCTTCTTGGGATTCCTCACAAACCTCGTTGCGTTGGGCATGTTTTTCGGCCTGGTGATGCACTGGCTCTTCGCCGCCCGCATCCACCCCCGCGAGTGGTGGCGGCGGCTCGGCGCGGTTTTCCGCTTCTTCTTCGGCGGCCGCAGCAGCTAGCCGCATTGTACGCACCCCCCCAGCCGTGGTAGCGTCAAGAGGCAGAGCAATGGGAGTCATTGCGTGAGCGGATCGCAGCAGCAGCTTCGACAGGGCGATGTCGTCGCGAAGAAATACGAGATCGACGCAGTCGTCGGGCAGGGCCCCATCGGCACTACCTACACGGCCCGCGCGCTTGCCAACGGCAAGAAGGTCGCCATCAAGGTGATCCACGGCGCCAGCATTGGCATGGCCGCCGCCCAGAGCGTGGTGAGCCGCATCCAGGCCGCCCGTGCCGACGCGCTCGTGCCCGTGGCGGAGTTCGGCGAGCATCACGGCCAGCTCTACGTCGTGTCCGAGTTGTTCGAGGGCGACACGCTCCGCCGCCTCATGGACAGCTACGCCGGTGAGCGAAAATCTTTCACGCTCCAGGAGGCGTGCCAGATCGTGGTGCGGGTGCTCGAAGCGGTGGAGGCCGCGCACGCCGCCGGTCTCGTGCACCGTCACGTGAAGCCCTCCAACGTGTTGGTGCAGAGCCGCGCCGTGGGCCCGGGCGTGGGGAAGACAGTGCGCACCATCAAGCTGAACTCACTCGGATTCTCCGAGCTGATCCAGCCGGGCACCCTCGAGGAGAAGCTCGCCGACGGCAACGACCGCAAGTACATGGCCCCGGAGCTCTCGAGCCCCACCACAGGCGGCACGATCCAGAGCGATCTCTACTCGGTCGGCGTCATCTTCTACGAGCTGCTCTGCGGGCAAACCCCGATGGGCACCTACCTGTCGCCCACGCAGATCCGCGACGAGTTGCCGAAGCACGTCGACGACATCGTCGACATCGCGCTCGGGGGGCAGGCGGAAGACCGCTACCCGTCGGCACGCGACATGATGAACGACATCCAGCGCGCCTTCACCGACGACGACAAGCCCGTGTCGAAGATGAGCACGCGCACGATCGCGATGGTGGTGGGTGGGAGCGTGCTCGCGCTGCTCGCCGTGGGCGGTTTCCTCGCGATGAACGACCCTTCGGAGAAGGCCGCGCGCGCCGACCAGGCCCAGCGCGCTCGCATCATCAAGGACAACCCGATCGACGCTGCCCTGCAGAAGTCGAAGGCCGAGGGCCACACCAACATGGTGTACATCCCCGAGGGCACCTTCATCCGGGGGCGCTTACGCTCGGAGGCGCCGACGCTCGTCCAGGCCACCGAGCCGGAGGCGACCGAGGAGAAGGTACCGGGCTTCTACATCGACATGTTCGAGTGGCCCAACGAGCTCGGCGGCAACCCGCCGATCCGGGTGAAGCACGCCGATGCCGAGGCGCTGTGTACGAGCCGAGGCAAGCGTCTCTGCAGCGCGGTGGAGTGGGAGCGGGCCTGCAAAGGGCCCGAGATGAACCTTTATGGCTACGGCAACACGTACAACGCGGAGACCTGCGGCGCGAAGCCGGGCGGCGACATGAACAACGACGGCGCACTCGACCGCGCCTCGGGCTCCATGGCCGACTGCAAGTCGGGTTGGGGTGTGTACGACATGTCGGGCGGCGCCTACGAGTGGACCGGCACTCCCGGCCGCAACCCCAAGTTCCGGCTGCTCAAGGGCGGCAAGCTCAACCAGGCGCCCGAGTCGGCGACACGGTGCGCCTTCGGGCTCGAGCAGAACACCACGTTGGCCGACGCCTCCATCTCCTTCCGGTGCTGCATGGACGACGGCGCGCCGGTGCCTGCGCCGCCCGGCGGCGAACCAGCCGCTCCGGCCACGCCGACCGAAGGCGCACCCCCGGCGGCCCCGGCCGACGGTTCAGTGCCGCAGTAGCAGGCCCGTCGTGGGCGGGGTGTCCGCTCGCGGCACGAGATCGTCCCACCCGTGCGCTTGCGGGTACTCCCGCCACGGGCCCTCGCAGTGCGTGTTCCAGGTGCACGCCACGCAGGGCGGGCCCTTGGCCTTGCCCTCGCCCACGCGCGCCCGGGTGTAGTCGGGCACCACGCGGCCCACGTCCTCGATGCGGGTGGCGGGGATGTACCGCTCGGCCACCTGCGCTTCGTAGCCGCGCATCAGGCACGGCGGCACGGCCTCGGCCATCACGCGAATACCCCCCTTGATCCCAGGTTGTAGGCCAGCACGCACCCACGGCGCCGCCTCGGCGAGGCGTGGCACCACCCGGTGGAAGTCCAACAGCGCCGTCCCGAGCGGGTGCACCATCGCGAGCTGATACTGCTGCACGTCGAGGGCCACGAGAAGGGCGCCGAGACCCGGGAGATCCTCGAGATTCTGTCGCGTGACGACTGAGTTGGTGATCACCGCCTGCCCCCTAGAGCGGAGGTTCCGAATCCCCTTGAGCACCTGCTTGAAGCTGCCCGGTGCTCGGGTCTGCGACTCGTGGATGTGGGCGGTGCTCCCGTGTAGCGCCGGCGAGAACTCAGTGGCGCCCGCCTCGACGATCGCATCGCAAAAGCCGGGGTCGGAGAAACGGCGGCCGTTGGACTGCACCTGGACGCGGTAGCGGAGCGACGCGGCGTGACGCACGAGCACTAGAATGTCGGGACGCAGCGTGCACTCGCCGCCGGTGAGGACCACCTCGTCGTGACCAGCCCGGCTCGCGTCGAGGAGCGCGAGGATCTCGGCGGTGTCGCGGTCGGGTTGGCGCGCGCGACGATCACCCTGGACACAGAAGGTACAGCGGTTGTTGCACGAGAAGCCGGTCTTCAGGTCGAGTCGCACAGGGTAGCGTATGAGCGCCCGGCCCGGGTGACCGTCGGCCATTCGACCTAAGCGCGGGGGGCCTCCGCCAGCTTTGCCGCGAGGTGATCGCCAGCGCGCAGCGCGAGCGCCATGATCGTCCACTGGGGATTCACACCGGGCGACCCCGCAAATATCGACGCGTCAACGACACTTAGGCCGGGGACATCGTGAACGGCCCCGTGCTCGTTGACGACCGAACGCGCCGGGTCGCGACCCATCCGGCACGTGCCGACCGGGTGGTAGGCCGTGAGATCGAAGTGGCGTGCTGCCATCCGGGCCCGCCGGAACTGGTCGAGCGCGGCTGGGGACGACAGACGCTCGTGGCCCATCGCCGGCTGGACCACCGCGCGGGCGCCCGCAGCGAAGAAACACCGCGCCAAGAGCTCCAGGCCCCGGTGCACGCGCCCCGTGTCGCGACGATTCAGCCAGTAGCGCACCCGAGGGCTGCCATCGCGCGCTACCGTCACCCGGCCGCGGGAGCTGTCCTTCACCAGGAACCCAAAGAGCAGCGTGTGCTGGGCCTCGTCCATCAGCGCCGTCCAACTGGGGCCAAGCCCAGGTGTCATGGCCGCAGTGATCTCCAGGGGCAGCGAAGATCCCTCGAACAAGAGGCCTTCATCGTGGAATTCGCTGATGCCGTAGCCCTGTGGCACGCTGGCGAAGGCGGCCACGGACTCGTCAAAAACGCCCATCGAGGCGGTGGCGGGGTGAATCGACAGGTTGCGCCCCACCTGGTCGGAGCTGTTGCCCAGCCCCAGCGCCAGCAGCAGAGCGGGGGTGTGCAGCGTCCCGCAAGCGAGCACGACGGCGCGCGCCCGCACCCGGAGCGGACCGGCCGAGGTGCTCGCCTCCACGCCCACCGCGCGTCCCTGCTCGATGAGCACGCGGTGCACCCGGGCCCCCGTGGCACAGGTGGCCCCCGCCGCCAGCGCGCGCGGCACGTAGGACACGTTGGTGGAGCGCTTGGCGTCGGTCGGGCAGCCGAAGACGCAGAGACCCTGTCCGTCGCAACCCGGGGCGTTGCGCGCCAGCGCGTGGTGACGCCAGCCCAGGGCCTCGCAACCACGCGCCACCAGCTCGCCGGCCCTGCCGATGGCCTCTCTCGACGAGGGCGCGATCTCGAGGTCAGTGGCTACCAGATCGTAGTAGTGATCGAGGTCGCCGAGCGACACCCCTGCGTCGCGACGCCAGTCATCCCGGGTGCTCGACGGTAGACGAAAACAAGTGCCCGAGTTGATGGTAGTGGTGCCGCCGACGCCCTTCCCGAGGGGGATCGGAATGATGGTGTTGCCCACGGCGAGCGTGGCGCCGCCCTTGCGGTAGAGCCGTCGCATCATGTCCACTGGGCGCCCACTGAAGTCGCGACGTGTATGGTGCTCGCCCTCCTCCAGGATGAGCACGCCCAGGCCCGCCTCCGCCAGACGAGCCGCCAGCGGGGCACCGCCCGCGCCGCTGCCGACAACCACGACGTCGCAGTCCACAGCCTCGCCCGCCAGCTCTGCCCCCGCCACGACGCCCTGTCGCCACCGGGCCGGCTCGTCCTGGGCCGGGCGCTCCACCTCGTAGCGACATCCGAGCGCGGCGTGCTGCGCCGGGTCGTCGAGCGCCGCAAGCTTCAGCGGGGCCACCAGCCCGCGCAGCAGGTTGCGGGTGCTCTCACGACGGTCGAGCGCGTGCAGCAGTTGTAGCCGTCGACCCAACGGTAAGGACTCGAAACGGCGCCCGGTGCGCGCCAGCGCGTAGGCGTCCACCGCGTAGCCGAGCGTGCGCCAGCCGGGCGCGAGCGAGGGGTGGATATCGACGAGCGCAGTTTCAAGTCGCGACACTGTCTCGGCGTTGGCGCCGAGGATGGCGCGCCCGGGCGGGACGATGGTCTCGGCGAGGGCAGAGAAGAGGCTCACGGTCGAACCCACGTCCATAGAAACGCGGGAAGCTCGCGAAGGTCGAAGCGGAGTTGCCCAGCCTCGCCGTCCACCACGACCGGCAGCGTCGTCATCGACCGCAGCGGGTGTCGCAAGGAGAGGGTCTTCTGCCCGGCGAGCTCGCGACAGGTCGCGAAGCGAATGCGGTAGCGGATGCTCCCCGGCCGCAGGCGGAGCGCCCCCTCGCAGGGCCAGCGTTCACCGTCGAGATCGAGGGTACCCGCGAGTCGGAAATAGCCCCCGCCCTCGCCGCAGGCCCGCACGGTGAACGACAGCGGTCGCGACCCGAGCACACCCGACATCGTCTCAGAAAAATTCACACTCATCAGATCACCTCCGCACCGGGGCTCGGCTCGCCTCGGAGAAACTCGAGCGCGCCCCCGTGGGACGAGGTGCAATGGAAGGGCTCGCCGTCCCGTGGTCGCACCTCGAGGAGCGTGTCGGCCAGCTTGCTGTTGATGCAGTAGGCCACGCTGCCATCGGGGTTCCCGTAGCCGAGGCAGGCGGCGGCCCGCCCCGCCGCGTCCATTCGTAGGCGGGCCTCGCCGTCGCGACCGCGCATCGACAAGGTCCAGCTCGTCGCGCCCACGGTGGCCTCCTGCCGCCACAGGTCGACAATCGCGTTCCAGCGGTAGTCACGTTCCCCTCGGCGAACGACCAGCGCGCTGATCCACGGGCTGAGTCGGCCGCCGAGGCGGATCTTGCCCGAGAAGCCCTCCACCATGGAGCCGTCGTCGAAGACGCACTGCCCCCACGCGTAGGCCGGGGCGTGTTCCCGGCCCCAGTTGTGCCCCTGCATGCCACGCCAGCCCTCCACCGCCCATCGCTCACCCTCGACCTCCACCCAGCCCGAGAACCGTGCCGAGGGCACCGGAGTCAGCAACTTCGACCTTGGGAAACCCCCGCGGAGCATCCAGTCGAAGGGGAAGATCGACAGCGGCGCCTGCTCCGCCGTGTAACGAAGCTCGAAGGCGAAACAACCGCAACGACCGGCGAGATTTCCGTCCACGAGGTCGAGCCGATAGCCATTGGCGCACAAGGGCATCCCCGGGTTGACGAACGGCGTGCGCTCGCGCTGGCCCCAGTGACGCTCGCCGTCGAAGGCGACGAACCAGGTCTCGAGCACGGGTGGGCCCTCCATCGGCGCGAGGACGGTGAGCTTGATCCACGCCGCCCGGGGGCGGTCCGGGGCGTTCAGCCGCAGGAAATAGCTCTCCACGTGCCCCGGCTGCCCGGCGTAGCGGAGCGCATTCACGCGCCGCTCCCGGCGGCCGAGAGGGCGTGGGCCCGCATCGCCGCCGCCGCCGCCACGGGGTCGCGCGCGCGCACCGCGGCCACTAGGCGCTCGTGGTGAGCGATATCGAAGGCCCCGGGCAAGTACATCGACACGAACCGTTCGCGACCGGCGAGGTACACGTCGCGAACGACGTTGGCAAACAGACCGAGCACCCGGTTGCCGGTGATGTCGACCAGGGCCTGGAAGAAGTCGTAGTCCAACTCCTGCAGTCGCGATGGTTTCTCGCTCGCCGCGCGCATGTCTCTCACCAGCGAGTCCAGTCGCGCCGCCGACGCGGGGTCGGCTCGAAGCGCCGCCTGCTCGGCCGCCCAGCCGAGAATCATCGCCCGGCACTCGTGCAGGTCGCGAAGCACGTCCTTGTCGACCGCGCCCGCCACTTCGAACAGGTGGGGTACAAGGTCGATCCCTGCGGAGAGCAGGTACTCGCGAACCCGCGTCGCGCCACCATGGCGCACCGACACGAGCCCCCAGGCCTCCAACTGGCGCACCGCCTCGCGCACGGTGGATCGGTTGGCCGCGTACTTCTCGGCGAGATCACGCTCGCTGGGAAGCGCGTCGCCCGGCTGGAGGCGACCCCGGAGGATCGAGGCACGGAGCGACTCCGCGATGCGGTCGGCGACGGATTCGCGCTTGGTGGCGTTCATGACTGGTCCGACCAGTACCATCGAACTGGACGACGCGCAAGGCATTGACACCTTTCGAGGCTCATGTCAGGTGTAGGTAGTGGTCCAACCAGTTGTCGCTGGTCCAACCACTGGGAGCCCCATGCACGACCTCCAACGCACCCTCACCTTGCTGCGGCAAGGGCACGCGCGCGATCCCTTGCCGAGCCTCGCCACGCGTCTCGACCGGCTCGACCGGCTCCATTCCGCGCTCGCGAGCCACGCCGAGCAGCTCTGTGAGGCGATCGACGCCGACTTCGGGGGTCGGTCGCGACAAGAAACGCTGCTGGCCGATGTTGTCGCGACGCTCGATGGCTTTCGACATCTCCGCCGCCACCTCGGCGACTGGTGTGTCCCTCGCCGGGTGTCCCCTCACCTCGCCTTCCGTCCCTCGCGCGCCACCGTCTTCGCCGCGCCCCGCGGCGTGGTGGGCATCATCGCGCCCTGGAACTACCCGGTCAACCTGGCGCTTGCCCCACTCGGCGCGGCACTCGCGGCGGGCAACAGGGCGCTCATCAAGCCCTCGGAGATCACCCCCCGCACGTCGGCGGCCCTCGGGCACCTCCTCCGCGAGGCCTTCACCGCCGAGGAGGTGGCCCTGGTGGAGGGCGGTCCCGATGTGGCCGAGGCGCTCACGCGATTGCCCCTCGATCACCTGTTCTTCACCGGCTCCACGACGGTGGGAAGGCGCGTCGCGGCAGCGGCCGCCGCCAGCCTCGTCCCGGTCACGTTGGAGCTGGGCGGCAAGTCGCCCGCCATCGTTTGCCCCGGTGCGCCTGTCGCGACGGCGGCCGCGCGCATCGCCAGCGGCAAAGTGTTCAACGGGGGGCAAACCTGCATCGCCCCCGACTATGTGCTCCTCCCCGAGGGGAGCTCCGAGGTGTTCGTCGATGCCTTCTGCGACGCGGTCGCGACCACGGGAGGCTGCAGCACCGCCCTCGTGAGCGACCGGCACCACGCGCGCCAGCTTGCCCTGTGCGGCGAGGCGGAGTCCGTCGGCGCCCAGGTGATCCGTGCCGGGCATGACGGTCCGGGGCGCAGACTCGCCCCTCGCCTCGTGCTGGGGGCGCCGCGAAGCTGTCGCCTTTGGACCGAGGAGATTTTCGGGCCGGTGCTTCCGGTCGCGACGTACCGTCGGCTCGACGACGCCCTGCTCGAAGTGCAGTCGGGTCCTCGCCCCTTGGCGGCCTACGTGTTCCACGCCAGCGCCCGCGAGGGCGAGGATATCCTGTCGCGACTTCCCTGTGGAGGCGGCACGGTGAACGACACGCTCGTACACTTCGCAAGTGAAAACCTACCCTTTGGTGGCACAGGCGCGAGCGGCATGGGTGCCTACCACGGACGCGCGGGTTTCGACGCCTTCACGCAGCCGCGTTCGGTGCTCGCGGCGAGCACGATCTCGCCGGCACGGGCGCTGTTGTCGCCCCCCTACGGCCGGGCAGTAAACGTCGCGGCCCGCCTACTCGTGCGTTGACCGCGACACTCGGCCGGTCACTTCCCCTGGGCGTCCTTGGTCTCGTCGAGCGCGGCGCTGTCGAACCATCCGTTGGCTTTCTGGGCCTGCCCCCTCGCGGGTTGGCGGCTGGCGGGCTGGGCGAGCGACACTTCCTCGTGACTCGGCGCGCCCTGACTGCCGTCCCAGGCGTCGTCCCGCACGGGCGGGGTGAGCACCGGCTGGGGCTGCGGTATCCCCCAGGTTTCCAGCTTCAGCGAGACGAAGTTGGAGAGCGGGATGGTCATCTGCTCGGGACCGAGCGGGAGCGACACGGTCACCGACTCATCGCGCAACTTCCCGATGAGCACGGTGCCCGTCGCCAGCGCGATGCGCCAGTCCCCCTCGGGCTCGCCGATCGGCGCGAGGCTCTGGCACTCGGCCAGGGAGGGCTCAAAACTACCGAGCTGGTTCTCCACCACCAGGTGCGTGCGCGTGGCATCCACGAGGAAGTCGTCGCCCCAGGTGGTCTTCATCCGGTACACGGGGCCCTGGGGCCAGGCCTCGCCGCCCTGAAGCTGGAAGCGCGTGAGCTCGTTCATCGGCAGGTCGACGGGCACGTCGTTGCCGCCCACCGCGATGCCCATCGCGAGCCGTGGATCAGACCACCGCCCACGCAGCTCGCTGCCGTTGCGGAGCCACACGTTGACGAGGTTCTCGCCCACCTGGAGGCCTTCGCTCGACACGGGGAGCACCTCGCCCACGTGGGCCAGCGGCACCTCGACGATGCCTGCTCCCGTCGCGAGGCGGAGCACGCGGGTGTGCACCTCCCCCATGAGCACCTGCCCGTCGGCCAGCGTGGCGCGGACGGCGGTTTCAACGGCGGGATGCGGGTGGAAAGCGGCGAGAAGGTCGAACATGTGAGCCTCGGTCAACGCCGGCACTACGCCGGCGGACGCCCGAGGCTTACAGCTCGCTTCGACGAGTCGACGATTGTCGACTAGCCCTTACGACGCCAGATCCCAGGGCTGACCTCGACGCTGTCTTCGTGTCGCGACTCGGGCCGCGAGGCGGCGCCCCACCGGGGCCGCGCGGGCTCCTGAGTGGGCGACGGCGGCGCGGAAGATCCCCACAGGCGCGGGCTGTCGTCGCGATCGCGGCGCTGGTGACCGTCACGACGCGGACCGTCGTCGCGACGCCCACCGCCGTCCTGCCGGGGCGAGTTCCGGTTGTCGCGACGGCTGTCGCCCTGCGGGGCGCGCGGCGCGCCATGCGACGCACCCTGCCCCTGGCGCTTGGCATCACCACGGGCGCGATCAGCCGCCTTCTGGGCCCGGATCTGGGCGATTCGCTCGCCCACGGGGATCTCCAGGCGCTCGGCCGGCCGGGCGTCGTAGTCGAAGCCCTCCACCCGCACGCGGTCGAGCTTTCGGCCGATGGCCCTCTCGATCGCCGCGAGGTCGCCTTCCTCATCGCGACTCACAAACGTGAAAGCCTCGCCTGTGGCCTCGGCGCGGGCGGTACGGCCCACGCGGTGGATGTAGTCCTCGGGGAGGTGCGGCACGTCGAAGTTCACCACGTGTTCGAGCGCCTCCACGTCGATGCCGCGCGCCACGATGTCGGTGGCGCAGAGCACGCGGATCTTGCCCGACTTGAAGGCGGCGAGCGCCTCGGTGCGCTGGTTCTGGCTGCGGTTGCCGTGGATGCGCGCGTTGGGCACGCCGCGCTTCTCGAGGTACTCGGAGAGGCGATTGGCGCGGTGCTTGGTGCGCGTGAAGACAATCACGCTGCCGATCTCATCGCGACGCAAGAGCTCGAGCATCAGCGCCGACTTCAGCTCCTGCGACACCGGGTAGAGCTTCTGGGTGACGCCCTTGGCCGGGGCCGCCTTTCGCTCCACGTTCAGCCGCTCGGGGTTCACCAGCATGTCGCCCGAGAGCTTCTGGATCTCGGGGGGCAAGGTGGCGCTGAAGAACAGGGTCTGCCGCTGGCGCGGGAGCACCTGGAGCACGCGGCGCACGTCGGGGAGGAAGCCCATGGCGAGCAAGCGGTCGGCCTCGTCGAGCACGAGCACCTCGAGCTTGTCGAAGCGGACACCGCCATTCTGCATGTGGTCCAGCAAACGACCCGGGCAGGCGACGATGATGTCGACACCGCGACGGAGCGCGTCGGCCTGCGGGCCCATGCCCACGCCACCGAAAACGGTGGCCGAGCGGATCGACGTGTACTTGCCGAGCGACTCGATGTGCTCGTGGATCTGTGCCGCGAGCTCGCGGGTGGGGGTGAGCACCAGCGCGCGAGTGCCGCCCCGGGGGCGCCCCTCGAGGCGCTGGAGGATGGGGAGAACGAAAGCGGCGGTCTTGCCGCTGCCGGTCATCGCGGCGGCGAGCAAGTCGCGACCGGCGAGAAGGGGGGGGATGGACTGCGCCTGGATGGGCGTGGGGACGGTGAAACCGAGGTCCTGCACGCCCCGCAGGAGGGCGGCGCTCAGGCCGAGATCAGAGAACGACAATGGATTTTCCAGTGAGAGACCGCGGCGCTGCAACGTGGCGCGGCGGCGATGCGAGGGTGGGCAAGAAGGCCCGGCGCGTTGCTCGCGGGCCGGATGCTATTCCCCCCTAGGAAAAAGGCAAGTCGCTGACGACGGCGGCAACGGTGCGCCCGTCGGCCACCACCTCCACCTCGGTCCCAGGCGCCCACGCGGCCTTCCGCAAGAGCGCGAGGATCCGGGCTCGGCCGCCGCAGCGGGCCCCCGATCTCGCCACGCCGACCGCCTCGCCGCCGAGCCGAACCTCCGCCTCCAACGGGGGGATGGCGTTCTCGCGCATCGTGAGGCCGAAGAGCTTCTTGTTCACCTGGCCCATCACGTCGATGCGGTTGATGACCTCCTGGCCCACGTAGCAGCCCTTCTCGAAGGAGCAGCAGCTCTCGACGAGCCGCATCTCGTGCACCAGCGCGCGCTCGCCCATGTCGACCGGCCAGCGCGCAAGGCCCGCGCTCACGCGCAGCCACTCCATCGCATCGAGGCCCACCGGCATGCCGCCCGCCGCGCGAGCGGCCTCCCAGGTGGCGATGGCCGCCTCGGCCGGCACGACGAGATCGATGCCCATCCCTGCGCCGCGCTCTCGCGACAGCACGGTAACCTCGCCCACGACAGCGCACTGTCCCGTCGCGACCGCAGGCAGACCCATCGTCTCGGCGACGGCGCTCGCGCTGCGGCCGCCGACGTGCAACACCACGCGCGCGGCAGAGAGATCCTCCATCTCCACGTCATCCAGCACGATGAACTTGCCGTAGCGACCGGCGAAGGCCTCCGCGCTGATCCCGTCGAGCACCACGAGGATCGACTCCTCGCCGGTGCGCGCCACCTGCACCAGGCCGAGCATCTTGCCCTTCTCGTCGGTGAGCGCCGATCGCGCCGTGGCCCCCACCGCCATGTCGCGCACGTTCTGCGTGAACATGCCGTTGCAGAAGCGGCGGGCATCGGGGCCGACAAGCGAGAAAACTCCGTGGCCCACGAGGTCGTAGACGAGCGCACCCCTCCGAGCGGCGCCCACTTCTTCCTCGACGGTCCGGTACTGCGCGGGGCGAAGCCACCCCGACTCCTCCACGAACTGCGCGCTCGCGGCCACATGGGCGGCAAAACAAACGGGTCGCGACAACGCCATCAGCTTCCTCCCGGCGGCCGCGGCCTCTGGCCCGGCCTCAGCTGGACGGTCTCATCGATCTCCGTGTCGTCAGGCGCGTCCATGTGGGTGAGACGCGCGCGCGTGACCGAGCCCTGCGAGGGCGCGGCGGGCTCCCCGGGCAGCGGGCGCATGGGCCCGGACTTGCCACGGAAACCGATGGCCACCGCGACGCCGATCACGAAGGTGACCGCGGCGCAGCAGCACCCACAGCCCAGCAGCGAGACCAGTTCTGAGAAGCCGCCCATTCACGTTCCGCGCGCCGCGTACCTATCGCGCGCTGCGGATCGCGCAGGCGACACGGGCTACCAGGGCCCACATGGACATGCTCCCGCCGGCGCTGCAACCCGTGCTCCTCGACGGCCGCCTCCCCGCGATGATCGCTGGCATCGTGTTTCTTGCCTTCGGCGCCCGAGTCTACGGGCTGGTTGTGGTCGCGCCCGGCATCATCGGCGGCCTCGCGCTGGGCGCCTCCGTGGGCCAACTCGTGGGTGGACCGCTGGCAGTGAGCGTGGCGATGGTGATCCTGGCGCTGATTGGCGCCGTGGCCTGCCAGCTCTTCGAGAAGATCGCACTGGCGATCGGCGGCCTCGGTCTTGGCACATGGCTCGCCTGGATGGCCTGGCCCCTCGCCCTGCGTACCGCCGCCCCGTGGTGGGGCCTTGTCGGCGGCGGTCTCGTGGGTGCCCTTGCCTTCCCGAGGGTGTACCACCTCGGTTTGAAGCCGCTCACCGCGCTCGTCGGCGCGTGGGCGGTCGCCTGGGCCGTCCGTCGCGAACAGGTGCCCTGGGTGGTTCTCGGCCTCGCGGCGGTCGGCACGGGGGTCCAGTTCTGGCTCGGCGGCGGCGGTGGCACCCCGAAGTCCACAAAAAAGCCAGCCAAGAAAGAGCGTTAGCCCCCGCGCGGCACGGCCCCCGTCGCGCAGCTCGCGGGCGCGAAACAGCCCTCGGGGTCCTTCAAAGGCGCGCTCCCGACGCACACCGCGAGGAACCCCTCCTCCTGCGAACAATCTACCTGGCGCACTCGGTAGCCCACCTGGACCTCGTCACTCAGCGTGTCGAAGGCGATCTCGCAGCCGCGGAGCGTGTCGACGAAGGTCTCGCTCCCAGGCACCATCGCGGCCTCCTCGAGCACCCGGTCACGCACGAGCTCGAGCGTGGCGCGGCAGAAGCCCTTCTCCAATGACTTCATGGAGCTACTGTGCACCAGTCGCAGGGTGCGGTCGCCGTCGACGTTCACCCACTCGCCCACCCCGTCTTCCTCGGCCTCGGGCACGGGCGACCAGGCGCCGGCCGTGTCGGTGAACCGCCAGGCGTTGCGCTGTGCATCGAGCGCAATTGATGTCGCGACACATTTCGCAGCAAAGAGTGACTGCTGGTGCAGCTCCGTGGCCAGCGAGGCCGACGAGGCCGCAGTGATCAGTGACACCTGCACGCCGGCCTCAGCGCAGGTCCACGTGCTGCCGCGCATCGACTCGCCCGTGGTGAGCGGCAGCACCCAGTGGCGCCCGGGGTACCCGGCCACGGTGCCATCCGAGAAGGTGGCCTCCGCCTCGTCCTTCTGGGTGATCGAGCTCACGAGCCTCCGCGAGGCCTCGTAGAGGCGCAGCGCGTGCTCCTCGTTGGCGTCGACCGCCGGCTCCCAGCTGAGGCTCTGCGAGAGGCCACCGGCCTCGACGCTGTACTCGCCCTCGGCGCCGCGGTCACGATTGTCGCTCACGGTGCCGCGCAGGATCTTGACGGAGAAAGCCTTCATCGCGAGGTCTTGCTGAAGCATCCCGGCGAGGGGGCCGGTGCACGCGAGCGCGCTCAGGCCGAGGATGGCCAGGGGGGTACCTACTCGAGCCATCGTTTCTCCAGTTGTTGGAGGAGCCCGCGCTCCCCGAGGTCGGTGAGCACCTGGTCGATAGATCGGGCGAGGACAGCGTCGTCGGCCCGGGAGACGACCACGTAGGACGATGGGGCTAGTCCTGAGCTCACCACTCGAAGCCGACGGGGGTCCTTCTTCGCATCGTAGCGAGCCAGTGGGCAGTCGTTCACCATCGCGTCGATCTCGCCGGCGGCGAGCAGGGCTGCGTACACCCGGTCCTCGATGACCACGGGTTCGTTGCCGGTCAGCGCGCGGATAGTCCGCCACGCCACCGCGTCGTCGAAGCTCGCCACGCGCCGGCCCGAGAGCTGCGCGCTCGACTCGATGTCGCTGCCCGGGCGAGTGACGAGACAGAGCGTGAACTCGAGGTAGGGCGCCGAGCTCCGCAGTCCGGGGCGCTCAGCGGGCGGGAGCTGGCCGATCGCCACGTCAGCGGCGCCGTTGCGCAGGGCCGCCTCCAGATCGGCGTAGTCCGTCGCAACCACCTCGAGCTGCCGGCCAAGCTCACCGGCGATCGCGAGCATCACGCCGTACTCGAAGCCCGCGTAGCCCTGTGCGTCATGGGTGAGGAAGGGCGGCGAGTCCGGGTCGGCGGCCACGCGGAGGGCGGCTGCGGCCGACCTGTCCGTGACAGGGACGGCGGGAGCCTCGTCTGGCGCGTCGTCAGACCGGCTTTCCGACTTGCGCGAGCCCCAATCGACGCCGCCGCAGCAAACAAAGATGAAAATCGCGAAACCGGCCGCGATCGCCACCGGCAGCACCGCCAACCCCGCGACCACCTTCGGAAACACCGGAAGCGGCGGCGGTGGATCGTCGAGCACCGAGCGGGGAGCGGACCCCTGGGCGGGTGGAAGCAGGTCCGGCGCCACCGGCGGCGGCCCCTCGATGTCGCCCGAGCCGCAGGAGCCACACTTGAGGTCGGCCGGCCCGCACAGCGAGTGACAGTGTGTGCACCGCCGCTCCATCACCGAGGCAGCTCCCCGGCCGGCAAGCGAAGCCGCATGCCGGTGTAGACGAGGTTGGGGTCGGGACCTACGACGTCCTTGTTGATCGCGTAGATGTCCTTCCAGCGATCGGCGCTCCCGAGGCTGCGCGCGGCGATGAGCGAGAGCGTGTCGCCCTTCTTGACCACCACCACCTTGCCGGTCTTGGTCTCGAAGTCCTGGGACTTCGTGGCTTCCCCGAGCCAACGCGCTTGCAGCGTGGACAAGAGACCGTTGTTGGCGAGCGACTGCAGGCTCAGGTTCACGTGATCGCGCAGCTCGGTCGCGCTACTGGGGACGGCCACGTTGTAGGTCACGACGTTGAGCGCGTCGTCGACCACCTTCAGCTGGTCGCCGTAGGTCTTGAGCTCGTGCCGTGCCAGCGGGCAGTCGTACACCATCGCGTCGAGTTGACCGCGCACCATCTTCTCGAAGTAGCCGTAGTCGTCGAAGAGCACGCGCTCGTAGCTGGCGCTCACCAGCACGTCGGTGAGCTGCCGCGCCACCGGGTCGTCGTACATACCCACGCGCTTGCCGCGCAGGTCGGCCATCCCGGTGACGGTGCTCGCGGCTGGCACCACCAGGCACATGCTGTACTGCAGGTACGACACCGACCAGTCGAGGGCCTTGTACGAGGGGCTCGGGCTCACCTGGCCCACCGCGAGGTCGGCCTTTCCCCCGGCCACGGTGCTCTCGATATCGCCGAACTTCGTCGGGACGATCACCACCTTTGCGCCGAGACCGTCGGCGAGCGCCGAGGCCACGGCCCACTCGAAGCCCTCGTAGTTCCCCGTCTTGTCCTTAGACAGGAACGGTGGTGCGTCGGGATCGGCAGCCACGCGGAGCTCGCCACTGTCGCGAATCGCGGCCATGGTTCGCGGCGCACGCGTTGGCTCCGCCGGGGACTCGGCGGGGGTATTCCGGGGGGCGGAGGACTTTTCCTTGACGCCGACCTCGCGCGGGGGCGGCGAGGAGCCTGAGCACGCAAGGGTGCACACCGACAGCAAACCGATGAGGTACTTCACCCGCCGAAGCTATCGCCTCAGCGAGGCGGGCGAACCCCCACGGCACGGGCCGCGGCCGAGTCTTTCATGGGCAGCGCTGAGCGCATGCGTCCCTCGTGTCGCGACACGGCGACCGC
Organism: Pseudomonadota bacterium; assembly: GCA_005778355.1. Classification (GTDB taxonomy): domain Bacteria; phylum Myxococcota_A; class UBA796; order UBA796; family SXON01; genus SXON01. The sequence continues at coordinate 22,001 of SXON01000149.1, forward strand.
CACCGCAGCGGCCGCGCCGCCGAGACACTCCCCGGCCTCGTGGGCGCCCCCTCCCTGGCCCCGCGCGTGAATGGGCGGTGTAAGCTTCGATTTCAGCGTGCCGAGGTAACGGAAGCGCGTCTCCGGCATGCCGTCGGCGTGTCCCACTTCCTCGGCCAGCGCGAGGCCGAGGCCCGCCGCCGTCGCGCCCGCCAGCCACTGCCCGTCCCCGTCCGCCGCCGCGTACAAGCCCCGCACCGCTCCGCCCTCGTCGAGAATCGCGAGGTGCGCCGCCCGCTGTAGCTCCACGCCTTCCACCCGCGAGAGCCCGAGTCCACGCGCGCCGGGGTGGGCCTCGTAGGCCTCGCGCAACGACGCCAGGAGCGGCGCCGCCGTGCCCGCCATCGCCAGCCGGAAGGCCAACGGATCCGCTGCGGTCGCGACCGCGAGTTGCTCCACGAGCGCCTCCACCGCCACCGTCACCGGGTAGGCGCCCGCGCCCCAGGCCGGGCCCGTCGCCGAGCGCTCGCTGGTCACCACCTCCACGGTCACATCGACGTGCTCGATGTCGTAGGCAACAGCGCCCAGCGCCTGCGCGACCGCCCGGTCGGCCGCGTGCGCCACGACGCCCCCGTCGATCTCGACGACAAGGCGCAGCGCGACGAGCCGCCCAGCCCCGTCGCAACCCGCCACGCCCCTCACCCGCGCCCCGGGACGGCGGGGACGGATGCGCGTGCCCTCCGCGTGATCGAGCGAAATCCGTACCGGCTTACCCGTGGCCTCGGCGAGCGCGACCGCCCAGGGCTCTACCTGCGGCAGGTCCTTGACCCCGCCGTCGCCGCCGCTCGACATCGGCTCGATCCGCGTGGCTCCCGGGCACGCCCTCGCCACGGTCTCCGCGTCGCGACAGGCGGTGTAGAGCACGATCCCGTCGAGGGTCGGCACAGCCAGCGCCGCCTCCGGCTCCAGCGGCACGGTGTCGGTGGGCGCGAAGCTCAGGTCGATCTCGGCCCTGTGGACGCAGGCGGCGAGCGCGGTGTCCACATCGCCGTCGCGACGCCGAGCTCGGGCCACGGGCGCGGGCAATTCGGCCGGGCATGGCGTCACCTCGAGCTTCACGGCGGCGGCCAGCGCGCGGGCCTCGGCCATGGTGGGCGCCGCGAGGAGCGCCACCGCCTCGCCCGCGTGGCCCACGAGTCGGCCCACGCCTCGGAGCACCAGTGATCGGCCGCCCTCGGGCAACTCCAGCGTCGTGACCGTCCCACGGGCGACCGCCGCGAAGATCGGCACGGCGTGCAACATCCCGGGGCGCACGAGGTCGTCGACGAAGGGGCGCTCGCCCGTCACCCGTTCCATGTCGTCCAGGTTGACCGCGACACGTTCCCTTTCGCCTCGCTTCACGGCGGCGGCCTGTCGCATGCCTTCGAGGATCCCGGCGTAGCCGGTGCAGCGGCAGGTGTGCGGGGCCAGCGCGCGGTGCAGCTCGTCGTCACTCGGCGACGTGTTGGCCTGGAGCAACGCCACCGTCGACAGCGCGATCCCCGGGGTGCAATAGCCACACGGAGCGGCCTCGCAGGCGGCCAGCGACTCGGCCACAACGGCGCGATCGGCCTCCAACACGCCCGCCAGCGTGGTGATCGCCTTCTCGGCGATCGACTTCACCGGGAGCGTGCAGGTGAGCCGTGCCTTGCCGTCCACCAGCACCGTGCAGCAGCCGCAGAGGCCCTGCGGCGCGCAGCCTGCCTTCACGACGTACACCCCCAGGGTTTCGCGAAGCACGTCGAGGACGCTGGCCTTCGGGTCGGCCTCCACCTCAGTCTCCACCCCATCCAGCAAGAATCGGTAGCTCGGCATCCGGCGGAGCTATCCGGGTAGACCGGAGCGGGCGGAGCTACGGGGCGCCGGCCGGGAAGCGGTACACGGTGCTGTTCTCGGGGACGAGCAAGAGCTCCTCCGCGGCGGCACGCCGCTGGGTGGCGTCGTCGTCACGCAGTCGCGAAACTTCACGCGCCAGCGTCGCGTTTTGTTCGCTGATCACCGCGAGGCGGCGCTCAACCTTAGACAGGTCGGACTCGAGCTCGCGATGCCGCAGTAGGCCGTTCTCGCCCCACACCGCGAGCGCCAGGATGGTGATCACCCCCGTCGCGGGGAGCACGATCCACAGGACCCGGGAGACAAGTCGATCCATCTTGACGTGTAAAGAGTATCACGCGACAGCGGCACGAGCTACAACCCGAAAACAATGTCGCCACGCGCGCGCCGACTAGGGCTCTTGCTCACCGGGGGGCTCGCCGCCATCGCCCTGCTCCCGAGCTGTGGCGCCCGGTACGTGGCCGTGAGCGCGGTGTACCAGGCGGAGATGCTGGCCCGTCGCGAGTCGGTCGACGAGTTGCTCGCGACCGGCACGCTCTCCGCGGGCGAGGAGCAGCGCCTGCGGCTCTTCCAAGAGGTCAAGGCTTTCGGTCACGACCTCGGCCTGTCGGCGACCGACAACTACAGCGGCTATTCGCGCACCTGGACGCGCACCATCTGGAACGTGTCCGCTTGTCCCCCGCTTTCTTTCGAGCCCCGCACCTGGTGGTTCCCGATCGTCGGCACCGTCCCCTACCTCGGCTACTTCAGCACGGAGGAGGCCCACACCGCCCGCGTGAAGCTGGAGAACGAGGGCTACGAGGTGCACATGCGCGTGGTCAACGCGTACAGCACCCTCGGCTGGTTCAGAGATCCCATCCTACCGGCGATGATGACTTGGACCGAGCCGCAGGTCGCCGAGACGGTGCTCCACGAGCTGGCGCACGCCACGCTGTGGATCCCGGGGAGCGTGGCCTTCAACGAGAGCTTCGCCAACGTGGTGGGGCAGGCGGCGGGAGACCGTTTCTTGGTTCACAAGTACGGTCGCGACAGCAAACAGGTTGCCGACGCGCTGGAGGCCGACGCCGACTGGCTCGTCTTCCGTGACATCCTCCAGGGCCTCTACACCGAGCTCGACGCGGTCTACACCGGCAACCAGCCCGAGCCCGAGAAGGCGCGTCGTAAGGACGAACTATACGACTCCCTCGACGATCGTGTCCTTGCCAGCGCCATACGCAACAAGCCGCGCTACCTCCAGGTCGTCCGCACGCAGACCTGGAACAACCCGCGCCTGATGCAATTCCGAACCTACAACACGGGCGAAGCTGAATTCACGGCGCTGATGGCGCGTTGTGAGGGCGACATCCCCACCTTCATCACGCGGGTCCGCGAGCTCACTCGGGGCCAGGCCGACCCCTTCGCGGCCCTGCGAGCCGCCGTCGCGGTTCCTTGACGCCCGTACAAGAATTTTGACATCGCCAGGAATCGCGACACCACCGCCACGGGTGGGGGGGACGAAAAAATCCTCAAGTGGGGTCTAAAGGGAGCCGATGAACGAATCAGCCGCTCTTTTCCCTCCCCTCCCACCGCCGGTGACGAACGATGACTCTCCCCCTCTTCGTTGGCACGCGCTTTGCTTCCTTCCGTGACGCGCCCCTTCGGCGCCACGGAGGAACGTCCATGGGCTTCGCGTCCCCTTCTCTTCGGCAGGCTCCCATCGGGGAAGGCAACGTACTTCTCAACAAGTACCTCAAGCGTATGGGCGAGATCCCCTTGCTCACCCGCGATGACGAGGTCGAGGTGGCCCGGCGCATCGACGCGGGCGGCCCCGACTCCGAGCTGGCGAAGGCCGAGCTCGTCAACGCGAATCTCCGCCTCGTGGTGAGCATCGCAAAGCAGTACACTTACCGCGGCATTCCGCTGTCCGACCTCATCCAGGAAGGCAACATCGGACTGATGAAGGCCACGGAGAAGTTCGACCACACGCGCGGCTTCAAGTTCAGCACCTACGCCTCGTGGTGGATCCGCCAGAGCATCATCCGCGCGGTCGAGAGCCAGTGCCGCACCATCCGCATCCCCATCTACAAGCTCGAGGTGGTGAACAAGGTGCACCAGCTCCAGAAGGAGATGTTCCAGCAGATGGGTCGCGAGCCGTCGATGGACGAGATCGCGATGAAGCTCAACATCGACGTCGACAAGCTCGAGGCGCTGATGAAGCTCACGCGCGAGCCGGTGTCACTCGACGCCCCAGTCAACGAGGACAGCGACTCGACGGTCGGCGAGTTCGTCGAGAACCCCAACGCCGAGTTGCCCAGCGCCGCCATCGAGGACGCCGCGCTGCGCGAGGAGATCGAGGAGGTGCTGGCCACCCTCTCGCCGCGCGAGGAGAAGGTGGTGCGCATGCGCTACGGCATCGGCGAGCCGATGTGCTACTCGCTGGAAGAGATCGGCGCCCAGTTCTGCCTCACCCGCGAGCGCCTCCGCCAGATCGAGATCAAGGCGCTGCGCAAGCTGCGCACCTCGCGCCGTCGCAAGAACCTCGAGAGCTTCGTCGACTAGCGGCACGCGAGCTCGGCACCTCGGGACGGTCTCGGCCAGCCCTATGTCGCGACACGTGGATCCCCGACCTTCAGGCGATCCGGTGCCCGGAAACTCTACTTTGCCTCCGGCAGCGGGTCCTGCCACCCCTGGCGTCCCCATCGGCTGCGCTGCGCTCCGCGATGGGGCGCGCCAGGGGCGTCACCCGCCTCCCCAACTTGGGTCCGGGCACCTCGATCGCGTCGGCTCGACCCCGCTGCCACCGGGCTAGCCGCGACCTCGACCCCCGCTGTCGCGGCGACGGTGGCGACTACCAGACGACGACCACCCCCGGGGGGATCGGGGCGCGCGGGTCACCCGAGGGATCGAGCTCGTTCTCGGGGAGCAGGCCGTACCTGGATTTGAGCGCGCGCGACACCTCGGGAGGGGTGCGGTCGGTGATGAGCACGAAGGGGTAGCGCACCGAGAGCTCGTCGGCGCGAGTCGGGAACTGCACCCGTCGAACGGCGTCGGCCACGCAGGTGGCGGCCTCGTCGTCGCCCAGGGTGGCGAAGGCCGGGACGCTGGCGGTCACGAGGCCAGCGGTGCCGACGGTGAATTCCACCACGACCTCGCCGTGTGCGCCTGGTGCCCGAGCGAGGAGTGACTCGAAGCAGGGACGAATGGGCGCCGTCGCGACGGCAGCGGTGATCGCCTGGCGATCCGCCGAAGCCACCTCGCTGGTCTGCATCTCGACCACCGTGGCCACGCCCTTCGGCGGCTCGGGCGGGATCTCCTTGGGCGCGCAGGCCAGGAGCCAGATCATCGACGGCGGCGAACCAGCAGCAACGTCGCCGCGAGCGAGGCCGCTCCGGCGACGCTCCCAGCGTTCGAGCACCCGCAGCCCGCTTCGACCTCATCCATCATCACCGGCTTGCCCGGGGTGAGTAGGTCGTCGGCGCTGCCGTCGTCGTCGCCCGGTCCCTCGGTGTCGGCGGCACTGTCGCCGTCCGGCGCGCCGGTGTCGGTGGGCACGTCGGTGTCGGTGTCGTCGGTGTCGTCGTCGCCGGGGAAGAGCGCGATCGAGCACCAGTCCTGCGACGACGACAACGCCGAGGCGCAGGTGCCCTCGAGGTAACCGTCGATGTCGGCGTGGATTGTGTAGTTGCCGTAGGGCAGGCCCGGGAACTCGTAGAACCCGGAGGCGTCGACGGTGGTCGTGTCGCCCGTCTCGGCGATCCACACCGTGGCGCCCACGAGATTGCCGCTCTCGTTGTAGATGTCGCTGTCGCGGACGAAGCCGACGATCTCGCCCGTGGGGTCGCTCGTTTCCCCGCCCACCAACGACATGTAGTAGTCCCAGTCCCAGCAGTCGCCGGGATCGGTGTGATGACCGGAGCCGCCGTAGCCAGAGCCGTCGGGATCGGGCACCTCGTTGTGACCGATGATGTGCGAGCGATCGAGCGGAACCCCCTGTCGCGAGGCGATGTCGGCGGTGAGCGCGGCCGACTCCCGGTACATGGCGTCGGTGTAGTAGGAGCAGTCGTCGACGTAGCCCTCGTGCTCGATGCCCACGCTGCGCAGGTTGTAGTCCCAGTTGCCCGCGTGCCAGCCCACGTCGGCCTCCCATACCATCTGGGTGATCGCGCCGTCGGAGGAGCGCACCACGTAGTGGGCGCTGGCGCCCGCGTCGCAGTTCTGGAACCACGAGTAACAACCAGAGTAGCTGCCCTGGACGGTGTGGATGATCACCATGTCGATGTCGCCCGAGCCGCGGCTGTAGTCGCTGTAGTTGCACGAGGCCGCCGCCACGAACTGGTCGCCCACGGAGCTGTCGCCGCTGGCCGGCGGCGGTGCGCTGCGCTCCGGGTTGACGAGCTGCGGCTCCACCACGATCTCGCCCATAGGCGTGTCAGCCACGAAGCCGTCCTGGAGCAGCTCGTAGACGTACTTGACGTACATGGCCTGGTGACCAGGTTCCTCGCGACCCGAGAACGCCGACACCGCGCTCTGCCAGGCGTCTAGGTCGGTGCGCGAGGGCAGCTCGCCGCCGTTGTGTCCCCGGGCGTAGTCGGCGAGGAGCGCGGCTGCGCCTCGTACCTGGAGAGGCCAGGACCGCGCCACGAGGTTGGGATTGGTCTCGATGAGGGCGGAGGCCACCTCGAGCGAGGGACCGCCTGTCTCGTCGGCCTCCATGAAGTCAAACATCCCCTGCCCGCCCCAGGTCGACGCCGCGACCGGGTTGAGGTGCGAGGCTTCCCAGCCGATCGCGAAGAGCACCTCCACCGGCACCTCGTGCTCGGCGGCGGCAAGCTGAAACTCGCGTTCCAGGGGTCCAGGAGCAGCGGCGAAAGCGAGCGAGGCAAGGATCACGCGGGCTCCGTGGAGGGCCGCGGGTTTATCACGAATGCGGGCGATCCGCGCGGCTCACCAGGGGGCGATGTCGCTCCAGGTCCAGGCGATGACCACCTCGGGAACACCGTCGAGGTTGATGTCGTCGGCCTGCTCGGCCAGGAGCACGCCATCGTCGTACGTGAAGGTGGTGTAGGCGGTGAGGTCGCCCGATGCACCCACACACCGGTAGGCCGCCACCCGGTCGCACTCGTTCCACACGTGCGTGCAGGTCTCGTCCACGAGACCATCGGCCATGCCGAAGCGATCGAGGTCGCCATCGCGGGACACCGTCGCTAGGCGGCCACGCTCGTCGTGGGTGAGCGACCAGATCGTCGTGGGGATGCCGTCGCAGCCACCCGCCTGGTCGCCCCAGGTTTGATCGTCGATGCGGCCCACGAGCCGCCCCTCGGCGTCGAAGTCCAGGCGGCCACAATCGTCCAGGACGCCCTCGTACACGGCGCTCCGCCCATCGACGGACCAGGTGTAGTACGTGGCGGTCACGTGGCCGGTCGACGGGGTCGGGACGCCCACGACGATGGCGGGCTCCTCCGGAACCTGGAAATGGTCGATGTAGTGCGAGGTGCCGCATGAACCCGAGTGGGTGTCGCCCACCTCGTGGACCAGCCGACCGGACACGTCGTAGTGGTAGCTCAAGGTGCTCCCACCGGTCCACCCCCCCTTGTAGAAGCACGAACGCTCCTCACTTACAATGAGATCGCCCTCCCGAGCCAGCGTGAACTCGGAAGGCTCATCCCACTCGTACTGGTCGTCCGAGAGTCGGTAGCTGCTCAGGCGTCCCTCGGCATCGAAGACCCACTGCGCGTAGGAATACACACCCCAGTAGACCACCGGGTGACCGTAGGCGTCGAAGCTCCACTCCGGCCATGCGTCGGGCTCCGCCGACGAGAACCCCCACAGCACCTCCACGCTGACCCTGGAGGGGTCGTAGGGCGCCGACTCGAAGGTGGTGGACGTGCACGTGTCGGGGAAGACCGGGGGCACCCACGTCGCGGCCCCCGTGTCACCGGTGTCGCCGGTGTCACCCGACGAGGCGCCGTCGACTTCGCTCGCCGGGGAGCCGGGCGAGTCGCCGCGCCTGGCACCCGCGCCCGAGCACCCGAGCAGGTTCGCGGCGAATGGCATCAGGACGGCGAGGCACCACATCCGAGTTCTCTATCCGCACGGGGCGGCCCCGCCGACCGGGCGGGGTTAGACCGCGCGGCCTCGCCCGGGTGCCCTCTTGACCACGCTCGCCGACCTCGCCGCCTCTCCCGATCGTTTCGTCACCCGCCACGTCGGCCCCCGGGCGCGCGACATCGAGGCGATGCTCGCGACGGTGGGCTCCCCGAGCCTCGACGCCTTGATCGACAGCACCGTCCCCGCGCTGATCCGCACCGCGCGTCCGCTCCAAACCGGGGCCGCCCTCTCCGAGGTCGACGCGCTCGCGCGCGCCCGCGGCTACGCCGAGGCCAACCAGGTGTTCCGCAGCTACCTGGGCATGGGCTACCACGACACCGTCACCCCGGGGGTGATCCTCAGGAACATCCTAGAAAACCCGGGCTGGTACACCCAGTACACGCCCTACCAGGCGGAGATCTCGCAAGGCCGCATGGAAGCCTTGCTCATCTTCCAGACGATGATCGAGGATCTCACGGGGCTTCCCATCGCCAACGCGAGCTTGCTCGACGAGGCCACCGCCGCCGCCGAGGCGATGACGATGAGCCACGGCCTGCGCAAGGACGAGGCGGTCAACGCCTTCTTCGTGGCCGACAACTGTCACCCCCAGACCATCGAGGTGGTGCGCACCCGCGCGGCGCCCCTCGGCATCGACGTCATCGTGGGCGACCCGGGGAGCTTCGAGTTCGACGTCCCGATCTTCGGCCTCTTGCTCCAGTACCCCGCCACCGACGGCGCGATCTACGACGACCGGCCGCTGGTCGAACGCGCGCACGCGCACGGCGCGATCGTCACCGTGGCCGCCGACATCCTCTCGCTCACGATGCTCACCCCCCCGGGCGAGTGGGGCGCCGACATCTGCGTGGGCTCGGCCCAGCGTTTCGGCGTGCCGCTCGGCTCCGGCGGTCCACACGCGGCCTTCTTCTCCTGCAAGGACGAGTACAAGCGCGCGATGCCCGGTCGCCTCATCGGCGTGTCGGTGGATGCCACGGGCAAGCCGGCGCTCCGGCTCACCCTCCAAACGCGCGAGCAGCACATTCGGCGCGAGACAGCCACCTCCAATCTCTGCACCGCACAGGTGCTCCTCGCGATCATCGCCGCGATGTACGCGGTGTACCACGGGCCGGACGGGCTCCGCCGGATCGCCAGCCGCGTCCATGGCATGGCCAGCGCCCTCGCCGCCGGGCTCGCCAACGCCGGGCACTCGGTGTCCGAGTTGCCCTTCTTCGACACGGTGCGCGTCAACGTGGGCGCCCAGGCGCCGGTGGTGCTCGCCCAGGCCCACGCCCGCGAGATCAACCTGCGCGATCTCGGCAACGGCAACCTCGCCATCGCGCTCGACGAGTGCACCTCGGTGGCCGACGTCGCCGACATCCTCGCGTGCTTCGGCGTGAGCGCCCCGGCCACGGCGCTCCCGGTCGACAACCGCGTGCCCAGCGCCTTCCGCCGCGCCTCGGCATTCCTGACACACGCACACTTCAACCGCTACCACAGCGAAACGGAGATGCTCCGCTTCATCTGGCGACTGCAGAGTCGCGACCTGTCGCTCACCGCGACGATGATCCCGCTGGGATCGTGCACGATGAAGCTCCACGCCACCGCCGAGATGATCCCGGTCACCTGGCCCGGCTTCGGCGCTCTCCATCCCTTCGCCCCCGCCGCGCAGGCCCGCGGCTACGCGCAGCTCTTCGCCGACCTCGAGAGCTGGCTGGCCGATATCACCGGCTTTGCCGCCACGTCCTTGCAGCCCAACGCTGGCTCGCAGGGCGAGTACGCCGGCCTGCTCGCCATCCGCGCCTACCACCTGTCCCGTGGCGACGCGCACCGCGACCTCTGTCTCATCCCCTCGTCGGCCCACGGCACCAACCCCGCCTCGGCGGCGCTGGCCGGCATGCGGGTGGTGGTGGTCAAGTGCGACGCGCGGGGAAACATCGACGTGGCCGACCTCAAGCTCCGCGCCGAGGAGAACCGCGCCCAGCTCGCGGCGCTCATGGTCACCTACCCCTCCACCCACGGCGTTTTCGAAGCCGCCATCAAGGACATCTGCGCCATCGTCCACGACAATGGCGGCCAGGGTGACATGGACGGCGCCCACCTCAACGCGCTGGTCGGCCTCGTCCGGCCCGGCGAGC
>SXON01000150.1 GCA_005778355.1 Pseudomonadota bacterium
CCCCTCGACACGCTCGGCGCGCTCGGCCGCCGCGACCGCGAGCGGGCGACGGGGCGGGGCGGCGGCCGGGGACGTCGCGACGGGCACCTGCGGCGACTCGGGCGCGCCCACCGCAGACCGCTCGACAGCTTCCCGTGCGGCACGCCCGGCACCTGGAGCGGCGACCGAGAGAGGCGCGGGGAGCACTGTCTCGGGCGCGGCCAGGCCAGTCGGCGAGGCCAACGAGGAGGGGACGGTGCGACCGTCGGACGCCGACCCGCTTTGAGACGACGCGCGGCGAGCAGCCGACTCAGCACCGAGAAGGCCGATTTTCACCCCCGCCTTGGCGGTAGCACCGGCGTTGTTGGCCGCAGCGACCGGCGCCGACGTCAAAGTGCTCGCGGCAACAAGTGCCGGCGCCACGGGACGAGGAACGAGCGAACTCGACCGCGACGCCGTCGCATCGCCCGAGGGCTCGAGCCTGGAAAGCGCCCACGCGGCGCCGCCCATCACTGGGGCGCGGGACGACTCCAGCCGCGAGCTGCGCGCCGCACGAGCCGGGTTGCGGCCTTCGAGCAGCGCACGTTCCTCGCCGCCAGAGAGCGCGGAGGCTGCGGCCTCTGGGGCGGGGCGGCTGCCGACCTTGGCCGACGAGGGGACCGTTTCCACGAACGCGCCGCGGACGACTTTCCCACTCTCGCCTTGTCCTGGGAGCCGCGCTGCGCCAACCCGTGAGCCCGGCGCCGGTGCGCCGAAACCCAGATCCAGGTCGGCGCCACCGGCCGACTCGATGGCCGGCGCGCGAGGCACCACCGCTGTGGGCACCGAGGAGGCGAGGCGGCTGGCCCGGGCTACTCGAGCGGTCACGAAGCGCGTGCCGCCCGTTGGCGTGGGCATCGCAACCGGCGCTGCCGAGTGCAGCGGCACGACCTCGTCGAGCCCACCAGCCGACCCGGCCGGCGTGGAGCCACGAGCATGGGCAACCGGCCGCGGGACAACGCTGCGCGAGGCCAAGGGACCGCGCGCGCCGTCGCCCACTGCGTTCGGGCCCAGCGCGGTCAGGCCCGGTGCGTCCGGGCCCAGCGCGGTCAGGCCCGGTGCGTTCGGGCCAAATGCGCCCGGAAGGCGAGACAGAGCACCGGCCGTGGCCACGCGAACGACGCCGGAGGAGCGGTCTGGACCGGCGACACGGACCACCGCGCCGCGCGCGTCGACCGCGAGCGTCGTGGGCGCGTCGACAGGCGCCACCCCGCGGCCGGGCGAGAACGCAGCGGCCAGGGGCAAGCGTGCGGCCGCCGCCGCCGAGGCGGGGACGCGAGGGGAAGTGGTGGAGGAAAGAGTGGTTTGGCGCTGTCCGCCGGCACCCCCGTCCCGCGCGCTCTGGCGCGCGACCGGAGAGGCCGCCACGGGACGGGTCGACGCCGTGCGCGAGCTCGAGACCGGGGACGCCGAGAGCGACGCCTCCGATCCCCCGCCCGACCGCGCCTGCCCCGCCCGTCCCAGCGCTCGCTGGGTCGGAGGGACGCGGCGCGCCGCCGCCGGGCGCATGGACTCCCCCCGTTCGGGGGCAGCCAGGGCCTGGGCTGCGGCACGGTCGACATCCGCCGCGTGCGCGAGGTCTGCCATCGCCACCGCCATCGCGGGCGACCGCAGCGCAAGGGGACGCAGCCCGCGGCTGGCTCCGTCCACCATGCGCGTCGTCGCGGTCTGCACCGGCCGGGCGGAGGCGGGAGGCGCGATTTCCTCCTCGACGATCCGCACCATCGGCCGGGCAACCTGCGCCCGACGCACCACCCGCACCACCTCAGCCTGTGACAGCTGAACCGGCGCGGCCTCTTCAATCTCGATTCGTTGCTTGGCGCGGGCTACCCGGCGAATTGCCGAGGGGGTGAGCTCACCTACGACGCGCTCCGCGTCGACCACCTGCTGCGCGTGGACCAGACGCGCCGCCACGCGCGCGGCCGGGCGCGGGGCGCCGACAGACTCCGAGGCGGACTTTGCCGCCGAGTCCGGCGATGCGAAGGGGCCAGCGCTGCCGACGCGAGCGGCCACGTAGGGCGTGTCGAACCAGGGGTTCGAGACCTTGGTGGCGGGACGCCAGCTCGACTTGCGCTCGACCTCGCCGCCGAGGGCGCGACCTTCCGTCGCAGCGAGGGGCGCGGCGGCGACCGAGGCAGGCGCGGCGGTCGGCAGCGACATTTCGGGCGCCGACAGCGTCGCGACTCGACGGGCCGCAAAGGTTCCCGCGGCTGCTGCGGAACCGAGCGACGGCACCCCGAGGGAAGGAAGGGCGCTCGAACCGGCGCGGAGCGTGACGCCCGCGCGCTTCTCGAGGAAGCGCTGCAGCCGACGCTCACGACGCTTCCGCGACGCGGCGAGCTTGCGCATCATCGCGTAGTAGGGCGCGGCCGAGAGGAAAACCATCTCGTCCTTTCCAGCAGTCGGCGCCGCATCGGCACCCTCGACTGCCCAGGGGTCGTCGAGCCCGAGCCGAGCGTAGAACGTCGGGGACATGCCAAGGCGCGGCCGGCGGTGGGTCCGCCGCTGCATCCGTTCCGCCAGCCGTTCGCCGGGGACTCGCCTTTCTGCCTCGTTCATCGCCGCCTCCGGATTCGCCGCCTTTCCTGCATCCCCTTTTTGCACATCCCCTTGGGCACCTAGGTGACCTGCACGCCGGCGTGCGCAATCTCGATCATTTCCACCGCGAGCTCAGCCGCGTCGGCGTTGAAGGAGGGACCCTCCCACGCCACCGGCCAGCCCTGGATGAAGTTGTAGCGACGAACTTCTTCGCCGCGGGTGGTCTTCATGACGATGGCGCCGTTGCGACGCTTGCCGAACTCGTCGCTCAGCACCTCGTTGCGCCACGACAAGAGCGTGGTGTCCTTGCTCACGCCGTAGCGGAGCACGATGTTGTCCCACCGGGACTGGCCGGGGAGCTTGTGCACCCGGTGATTCTGCCCGCCTTCCTCCAGCTCGAAGACCTGCGTGCTGGTCTTCAGTCCGCTGGCCTCCTTGAACTGGGCGACTTCAATCTTCTCGATCTCGAGCGCGAAGATGAAGTTGCCTTCGGGGTCGGCCACGCGGGGGCTGGTCTCCGGGCCGGTGGCGGTGCCGATGCTCGTCTCGCCACGCGCACTCGTGGTGGAGGCCGAAGACTTCAGCGAGTAGTTCAGGGAGATACCACCGTAATCGACCTTGGCCCCCAGCGACGGCTGCTTGCTGTCGCGACCTTGGCCTCGACCGGTGCCGCCGGTGATGGTGGGGAGCACATTCGGAGACGCATTGCCGCCGCCCTTGCCCGCGCCACCGGAGATGCTGGGGAGCACGTTCGGCGAGGCGTTGCCGCCGCCCTTGCCCTTGCCACCGCTGATGCTGGGAATCACGTTCGGCGAGGCGTTGCCGCCGCCCCGACCCTTCCCGCCGCTGATGCTGAGGCTCGGCTGGCTTCCCGGCCGACCGCCACCCATGCCCGCGCCGCCCCGAATCGTCGGGGTGGACTGCCCGTCCGTCCTGCCTTTCCCTCGTCCCTTCCAGTCCGCCATTTGGCCTCCCAGCTCCGAGCACGGGAAAAACCCTGAGAACCCCGTCGAGTCTACGGCCCGTTGGTCCCGAGCCGGAGGTCGATGAGGATCCGCTCCGTCGTCCCTACCGGTTTGAGCTGCACGCTCACGTGCAGTTCTCCCCGGTCACGGATGGCGGGCGGGTTGGTCGCGCGATTGCATTCTACCGAATATTCCTCGCGAGCGCGAGTCCCGGAGAGCAATCCTGCGGACCAAAATTGTTCGAGCCGCACCAGGACGTCGCGCTCGATCACCTTCCAGAGCGACGAATCATTTGGTTCGAACACGGCCCATTCGTTGTCGCGCCGTAGCTGCTCGGTCACCATGCTCACGACGCGGCGGCTGTTGATGTGCACCCAGGCAGGGTCGAGCGACATGGTGCGCGCGCCCCAGATCACCACCCCTCGGCCGGGCTGTACCACCAGGGGGTTGATGCCCGCGTCGCCCACGTTGCCCGCCTCCGCCCAGTCGATCTCGATGTCGGTGTGCGTCGCGCCCCGCACCGCGATGTTCGCCGGCGGCCAGCCCACACCCATGGGCGAATGTTCGAGTTCCACGCGGGCGAAGGTGCCCATCACCGCGCCAGACGGCGCGTAGAGCTCGTCGCCCTGCATCAACCACGGGTAGTAGACCGCCCCGTAGGCGCGGGTCAGGGGATCGCGACGACGGAAGGCCTCGAACCAGCGCGACAAGAGGTCGCCGTGCAGGCCGCGAGGGGCGTCGAGCACGAGGAACCGGTTGTTCATCTGCCGACAGTGAGCGAGCAGCTCGTCGGCGAGCGCGTCGCCGTGCCAGCGAACGTCGCCCTTTCGCGACACCTCGCACTTGGTGTACGCGAGCGGGGGCACGCAGACCAGCGCGATCTCCTCCTCGCTGCGGAGCCGTTCGAAGAGCGGCAAGAGCGGCCCCTCGGCCAGGCCACCCCCCACGAGCACCGAGGGGTCGTCGATGCAGACAGCGTAGACGTAGAGCGTGTCGCCGCCGTTCTCGAAGAAGGAGCGCGCGGCCCGCCTCACGCAGGGCTCCACGAAGCTGCGCTGCGGGTGCTCGGCCAGCTCCTCGTAGCGACGGATCTTGATCTCGAGGAAGTCGCCGCCGGTGGCCTCCTCGGGCCATTGCGGGCGAGGCAAGAAGCCGATGCACGCCCCGATGTCGCACCGAACGAGCCCGGTGGCTCGCTCGGGGAGGGTGCCGTGCTGGATGATGAGGCCCGCGCGCATGCTTCTTCCTACCTAGGTGCGTTGATCTTCTCGTTGATAGCCGAGATCTCTTTCACCCAGGCGTGGCGCTCCTTGTGGGACATCTCGAACACTGCGTCGCGCGTCCAGTGAAAGTGGTACGCGATGAAGGCTACCTCCTTGAAGACGCTCTCCAAGGGGTAGCTTACGATTCCCCCAGGCGGCCGAACTCCTTCTCGAACTTGGCCCCGCACTCAGGACAAGTGACAGTGATCGTCGCCTCGTCTTCATTGATGCGGTTGTACATTTCCTCGAGGAAGCGCAGGTCGCCGGCGAACAGGTTCTCGACCACGCCGGTGTTGATGTCGCTGAGCGAACCGAGGCGGGTGACCACGCGGCTCAAGAGCACGATGATCAGGTAGGCCCGGTTCTTCTGCACGCGCATGTCGGTGAGGGGGACGATCTCGTCCTTGGCGTTGGCCAGGCGCATCGTGCCCTCGCGGTGCAGCACGCCGTCTTTGTCGACGTAGCCGCGGGGAAGAACGAACTCGTACTCGGTCTTGAAATCGGCAGCCACGGGCTACTCCTGAGGGGTGAGGGGCGACCCCGCCTTGCGACGGGACCGCCCCGATGAAACCGACGGTAGGCTACTCCTCGATGAGGGCGCCGCCGTCCCACTGGCCAATGCTGAAGATAACGAACTCGGCCGGCTTCACGGGGCAGATGCCGATCTGCACGTTGACCTGCCCGGCGTCGATGAGGTACCGCGGGTTCGTCTCGTCGTCGCACTTCACGTAGAACGCCTCTTCCGGCGTCTGACCGAAGAGCGCACCGGAACGCCACACGCGCATGAGGTAGGCGCGGAGGTCGCGGGTGAGCTTCTTCCAGAGGGTGTGGTCGTTCGGCTCGAACACGGCCCACTGGCTGCCAAGCATGATCGACTGCTCGACCATGATGAACAGGCGGCGCACGTTGATGTACTTCCACGACGGGTCAGACGCCGTGCCGAGCGTACGGGCGCCCCACACGCGGATGCCGCGATCTTTGAAGATGCGGATGACGTTGATGCCGCGGTCGTTGTACTGGCCCTGCTCCAGGCGGTTGATGTTCTGCGAAAGGCCGGTGATGCCCATGCAGATCTCGTTGGCCGGGGCCTTGTGCACGCCGCGCTCGCCGTCGACGCGCGCGTAGATGCCGGCCATGTGGCCGCTCGGAGGCACGAAGAGCTCGTTGCGCTCGGTCTTGATCAGCTTGCGGCGGTTCGGGCCGGCGATCTTGATGTGCTCCTGGTTGCCCGTGAACCAGCTCGGCTTCGTGATCTTGAGCCAGGGCACGTAGATCGCGCCGTAGCCCTTGTTCGAGGCCGGGATGTCCATGTTGCCGTCGGAGATGATCGGTCCATCGAGGATGGCGAAGCGATCCTTGCGGACCTCGCACATCTCGAGCATCTCACGCTGTTGGTTCGCGGTGAGCCCCGGGGCGGCCATGATCGCCATATCGTCGACGTCGTCGAAGGCATAGAGACCCAGCTTGTCGGCTTGGTTCTCGCGGATGGAGCACTCGGTGTCCTGTGTGCCCATGAGGTACACGTAGGCCTTGCCGCCACCGTTATCGAAGAAGCCGTTGACACCCGCCACGAAGTTGAAGAGCGCGGGCTGGCTGAGCCAGTCACGGAACTCCGCCTTGAGCGCGTCGTCGCTGTTGAGGGCCTCGTAGACGGCGTCGGCGGCGTCGTCCATGTTGGTGAAGGTCTTGCCGACGAGGTCTTCGACCGGCCGCGTTTCGATGAGGTACTGCGCGAAGTAGCTCTGGAGCCAGCGGAAGAACTCCGCCTTGTTGGTGATCGCCACCGGCGGCACGGAGTACTCCGAGCGCATCGCGGTGCCCTCGGTGCTCTTCACCTCGTAGCCGTAGGCGCCGAGGATGTCGGCCGCCGTCTTGGGCTGCGCCTTCTCGAGCGGGAAGGCCTCGTGCAGCTGGTTGAGCAGCTTCTCGACCGTCTCGTCGGTGTCGGTGACCACCTTGCCCTCGACGGTCATGGTGACCTCGGCCACCTCGACGGTCTTCTCGGCCCAGGTGATCTTCACCTTGCCCTTGGGGCCCGGCTCGAACTTCGGAGCGCCCGCGCCCGACTTCGGCGCGCCGTGGAGCTCGAAGTACTTCTTCACGTCGCGGACGGCCTTGCGGTCGAGCTTGAAGGCCTGCGCAAGAGCGGTGCTGGCCTCGTTGCCGTCGCCCTTGACGTTGCCCTTCTCATCGACCAGCTGCGGAGGCACCTTGCCGCGGATCTGCCGCTTGCCGTTGCTGCCGGTAACGGCCGTGGCATCGATCGGCGGGGCGAACTTGAACAGCCCGAGGAAGCCCGGGATGCTTGTGGAAACCGACTGAATCGGCTTGGCACCGCTGTCGACCTCGCGAATGTATACGCCTGGGGTATGGTAATCCATGTCCTGTCAGTCCTCCGAATCTGAGTCAGACTCCGCATTCTTGCGGAAGAAGTGAGGGGTTGGACCCGGCGGTGACCGGGGCTTGGGGAGCGGCGAACCCGGGCGGATTCGGCCGTTGCGGGACGACGCCGGCCCCTCGGGAGCGGGAGCTTCCGTGGAGTCGAGTCGGCCCATGCGAATGGTCGAGCCACCCGCACTCTTGTAGAGCGGTCCATCTAACGCCACTCGGGCGCGGTACGTCAAGAAGGGACGGTACGGCGCCTCGTGCAGCGTGAAGAGGTTGATCGCGTCGCCGACCGTGAGATCGTCGACCAGCGCCAAGGACACCTTCTCGACGTGCAGCCCGTCGTCATCGTCCTCGTTCTCGGGCGGGGGCGCCGTGAGGTTGCTCGGGTCGTAGTCGCGACCGAGGCTGTCTACCTGGCGGCCATCGGGCAAAAGGAATCGGCGCGGCCGGTAGATGAGGTGCGTGGCCTCGTTGAGACGGAGCAGCAGCCAGCCCATCAGACGTTCCGCGTCGCTGCGGAACTTCGAGTGCACGGCGATCAGGTAGTACAGATCGAGCAAAAGTGGGGGACGGTGAAAGTACACCTCGCCCCCCTCTTCGGGGTTGGATTTGACGAAGACCGGGGCCTGCCGGATGCGCTTGTTGTTGAGCAGCGCCTGATTCTGGGCCAGCCGGTACATGTAGATGTACACGACCTCCTCGCGGTCCTTGGGGACGAACTTGAGCTCTTCCTCGAGCCGCGGCGGCTGGTTCGCGAGGTTGTACCCGTCGAGCAGCCACTTGTGCAGCGACTCCGTGCACTCGCCGATGACTCCGCGACCCGAGGGAGGGCCGGCGTAGGGCGCGAGCGCTTCGACGGGGTTCGGACTCAACGATCGTCCTCGACGAGGGGGGGGATGACGACGAGGGCGGAGGGCCGAGGCGCGAAGGCCCGGGGACGCCCGAGCTCGGCGCGGGAGGAGGCCGCGCGAGTAGACCGCACTTCCTCGCGTTCCGCAACCGCTTCCCGCATGGGGTGCCCGAGAGGTGCGCGCCCGTCGACCGTGGGGCGCGCCTGCAGGACCACCTGCCGCTTCACCCGAGCCGTGGAGAGCGCGAAGGGGTAGCGCACGAGGCGAATGAGCTGCGGCGCGTTGGGACCGGCTTCCACCTTCTTGCGCGACGGACGGGTGTCGATCTTGAGCAGTTCGCGCTCGTCGCGCGCGGGCACCGGGCACGGCGGCAGCGGGCGTTCCTCCGACACGTGGATGCGCAGCGTGCGCTCGTCGGTGATGCGCGCCCCCGGGAGGGGACGATCGAGGCGACGGCAGGGGTCGAAGCGCATCCGCCCCGGAAAGTATCGCGCCCCCGTCGGCTGGCGATAACTTCTCTCGATGCCGCGCCAACGCCGTGCCGCCACCACCACGGATCGCGCCGCTCGCGTCGTGAGCGGAAGCGCGCGCGAGGCACTGCGCGAGGCCGATGCCCAGCAGCTCCGCCGTCTCGGGAAGGCCCTCGGCAACGACGCGCTCCAGGGCAAGATCGCCGGCAACGACAAGCTTCGCGATGCGCTGCTCGCGCTGGTGCAGGAGCGCCTCCAGGCGATCCAGCTGGCGCAACAGGCGGAGATGCGCGCCATGCGCAACCGCGCCGACTGGTACCGGAGGCTGCTTCGCGGCGAGAAAGGCGTGATGCTCCCGGAGCCTGGCCGCTGGGCGGCCCCCGCGCAGCTCTACAAGAAGGCCGCCGAGGCCATTTGCGCCGGGGAGCTCGGACGTGGCGCCGACCTCCTCAAGCAAGCGACCGAGACTGACCGGGCCACCTTCAAGTCGATCCCGGAACAGGTTGAGGTTTCGGCCGAGGCGAGGAAGGGCGTCGAGCCCGGGAACGCGATGCTCGCGGTGCGCGAAGGAGAGGGCTGCAACCCGACCACCGCGCCTCGCTTGCTGGCGCTGGCCGACACCGTGATGAACGCCGCGCAACGCCCGGATCTGGTGGGGCCCCTTCGACCCCTGCGGCCCCACAATTGGTGGGAGGTCGAGGTGGACGAGGAAGAGGAAAAGAAACAGAAGGACGACCCCACGAAGTCGTCGCGCCTCCGACAGCCGGCGGCGCAAACGGACACGGCCCTTCGCGATCGCGACGCGGTGCTCCGCAAGAAACCGAGGAAGTGAATGTCCGTCGTAGAAACGCTGTCGCGACTCGTCGAGTACCCCACCATCTCGGACCGCCCAGTGACGGGCATCGGTGCCTACATCGCCGAACGTTGCGAGGCCCAGGGCTTCCGCGTGGAGCGGCTCGAGGCGCCGGGCGAAGGCAAGCTCAACCTGATCTGTAGCCGTGGGCCGAGCGGGACTGACGGCCTGGTGCTCTCAGGACACATGGACGTGGTGCCGGTGGACGGACAGCCCTGGAGCGTAGACCCGTTCCGGGTGACCGAGCGAGGCGGGCGCCTCCTCGGCCGGGGTACCGCCGACATGAAGGGCTTCATCGCCGCCACGATCGAGGCGCTGGCGCGCTTGCCGAAGCTCGAACGCGAGTTGGTCCTCGCGTTCACTTGCGACGAGGAGGTGGGCTGCCTCGGCTCCCGAGACCTCGTCGGAAAACTCTCGGGTCGTCCCCTCCCCTCGCTCTGCCTCATCGGCGAGCCCACCTCGTTCAAGACCTTCCGCATGCACCCGGGACACGCGGCGATGCGCCTCGTGTGCACCGGGAAAGCCGCACACTCTTCGAAGCCCGATCTCGGCGACAACGCGATCCGGAAGGCGGCGCGCGCCATCGACGCGCTGGAGGCCCTCGCCGAGCGGTGGCGCCGGGAAGTGCGCTTCGCCGACATGCTCGAGCGCCCGTTCGTGGTGCTCAACGTGGCGAGAATCGATGGTGGAGGCGCGATCAACATCGTCCCCGACCGCTGCGTGATCGACCTCGGATTCCGAGCGCTGCCCGGGATGGACGAGGTGCACCTCGCCGGCGAGGTGGGCGCTGCGGTCTCGCCGTGGGCCACGGCCGAGCTGGTCCGCGTGACCCCGGCGCTCCTCACCGAGGCGGGCACCGACCTCGAGGGGCTCCTCGCCCCCTTCAGTCGGGGCACGGGCGCGGCGAGCTTCGCCACCGACGGCGGAAACCTCGCGAAGCTCGGGATGCGTTCGCTGGTTTTCGGCCCCGGGAGCATCGACGTTGCCCACAAGGCCGACGAGTTCGTGCCGGTCGACGAGTTGCACCACGCGGTCGACGTGGTGGCCGAGGTCGTGGCGCGTCGTTGCGGGTAGGGATGCCCGGCGACCCCTGGGACTAGGCGGCTAGGCCCAGCCGCCGCAGCGCCGCCTCAGCCTCGTGGGCGAAACGCTCGGCCCCAGGCACTCGGCCGTCCTTGAGCACGTGGCGACCGCCCACCCAGGCGTCGCTGATCGCCGCCGGGGAACCGTTGAAGACCACGGCGGGAAGCAGGCGGGACGCGGCGAACTCCAACCGCGACACGTCGACCGTCACGAAGTCAGCCAGGGCCCCCGGCGCGAGGCGTCCCGCGTTCACGCCGAGGCTCCGGGCCCCGTTCTCCGTCCCCATGCGCAGTAGGCCGCTGGCGAGTCCATCGGGCCCCTCGTGCGGCAAGACGTTCCGACGCCCGAGCAAGGCCCGGCTGTGCCACTCGATCGCGCGCATCTCGGCGAAGGGATCGATGGCCGCGTGCGAGTCGCTGCCCAGGCAAACAGGCACGCCGAGCTTCCACGCGGGGAGGAAACCGTCGCCCAGGTCGAGCTCGGTGGTGGGGCAGGCGCAGACGTGCCCGCGCATGGCGGCGATCTCGGTGTCGTCGGGATGAGTGAGGTGCACCGCCGTGAAGCGCTCGTGCACCAGCCCGGCCTCCGCGAAGACGTGAACGGGGCGCCGACCGTGCTCCGCGAGGCACTGCTCGATCTCGCCGGGCTGCTCGTCGACGTGGGCATGGACCACGCCGTCGAAGTCGGCGAAGGCCTGCAGCCATTCGCGAGGGACGGCGCGTACCGAGTGGGGCGCCAGTCCAGCAACGATCCCATGGCCGCGCAGTCGCGACACTGCCGCGAGCACCGCCGTGGGGTCACGGTCGATGAAGCGCCGCTGCCTGAGGTTGGCATCAACACGGAAGCCGGCCCGCGCGTAAGCCACGCGCAAAAGCACGATTCTCAAGCCCACCTTTTGCGCGGCGTGCGCCACGCGTCGGGCCAGCTCATCGGGGTCGGCGTAGGGTGTGCCATCGGGCTGGTGGTGCAGGTAGTGAAACTCTCCGACCGTCGTGAAGCCGGCGCGCACCATCTCCGCGAAGGCCAGTGTGCTCACGGCCTCGATGGCCTCCGGGTCGAGCGCAGTGGCGAGCGCGTACATCCGCTCCCGCCAACTCCAGAAACTGTCTTCCCCGGAAGCGTGCTGAACGTGCCCGCGCAGGGCGCGCTGGAATGCGTGCGAGTGCGCGTTGACGATGCCGGGCAACAGGAGGCGTCGATGCAGGCGCTCCACGTCGCCGAGGCGCTCGTCGACGGCGCCGACGGAGACGATCGTCTCCCCGGCCACCAGCACCCCGACATCGCGACGGAGTTCGCCATCGACCCAGGCCGCGTCGGGCAGGTACCACTTCACTCGCGCACCCCCAGGAACTCCCAGCCGCCACCCGGCTTGGGACCAAAGCCGAGCACGAATCGGCCGAAAACGCTCTCGACGACGAGGTCCGCCGCCTGCGGCGGTGGCGCCTTCTCCACGTCGGAGCGATCAAGCAGCGAGGTGAGTCCCGTGAAGCGCAGCTTGATCTTGTCGTCCTCGATGACGTTCTGCTCCGCGTAGATGACCGCGGTCCCGTAGTGCAATTCGAAACGCGGGCGCAGCCACGCCATCTCCGCCGGCAGCTCCACCTCCAGCGCGTCGGTGACAAGCCCGCTGTCGCGGCTCACCTTGGCCGAGCGACCCGCCTCCTCGGCGATCCGCGTCCAGCGGTCGGGCTCGTTCGCGCGGGCGGCGCGAGCCTCGGCCACCCGCTCGGCCTTGTACTTTTCGGTGTCGACCCACATGACGCCGTCGTCGGTGACCAGGATGGCGCGCAGGTCGACGATGTCGTCCTCCGTGCGCGTCTTGCCGAAAACCTCGGTGTCCACGTCGATGGTGCCAAACTCGGTTTTCTGGCGGGGCAAGACCTCGGGGACGGTCCGCTCCCCGGCAAAGGTCACGTAGTCGCCGCTGAGCATGTCGGTGAAGCGTACGCAGAGCACCAGCGCCGCGTTGCGGAGCGTGCGCTGCGAGCGGTTGTCGACGGCGACTGAGAACTTCTGGCCGAGGCCGAGGAGGGTCTTGTTGGCGTGCAGGTCGAGCCAGGCGTCTTCCGGGAAGATGCCCCGCAGGTCGTCGCCGAGAACGGTCTCGGCCCAGCTCAGGTCGGCGAGGATGTAGTCCCACTGTCCCTGCGCGCGGCGACGCTCGAAGTGCTCGATCACCTTGCGCTTCCCCGCCTCCCGCTCACCTCGGGCGTAGGCCAACCGGGCGAGGTGGAGCTCGGGCGAGAAGTAGCCGGCGCCCACCATGGTGGCGCTGTACGACTCCACGATCCCGGCCCCGGCGCGGGACTTTCGCAGGGCGGAGCGCGTGCGGTACAGATCGAGGCGGCTGTCGAGCTTGGCCGCCTGCTGCGGGTAGGCAAGCGAGGCGTGATCGAGCTCCGCAGCGGCGCCAGCGAGGTCGCCCGCGTCGGCCTTGGCCACGCCACGCAGTAGGAAAACCGGCGCGGCCGAGTCAGGGTGTTCGTCGAGGAACTGGCCGAGGAGCTCCTGCGCCATCGCGATCTTCTCCGGATCGCCCGACTCGAAGTAGGCCCGGGCAAGCAGGAGGTGGGCCTCCTCCTCGTGGGGTGCGAGGCTGATCGCTGCCTGCGCCTCGCGCTCCACTTCTCCCCAGTCCTCCCGGCGCGAGGCCATCCAGGCCCGGTCGCGGTGGAGCGACACCCGGTCGTACTCCTCCATGTACTTGGCCCAGATCACCGCGTAGTCCATCGACGCCTTGATCAACTCGCTCTCCAACGCGTCGATCTCGCGAATCAACTTGCGACGCTCCGCTTCCTCTTCGCGCAGCTCGTCGAGACGCGCCTCGGCCGCCTCGCGATCGAGCTGGAAGTCGATGTCGGGGGCCAGTCCACCGTCGCCCTGGACGGAGACCACCGAGAGCGTGGTGAGCACGATGTCGCGACTGAGCGACCAGCTCGCCTCTCGGGCTTCCTGCTCGTCCTGCCTCGCGTAGAGCTTCATCTGGACATCGAGGATCTCCTTTCGCGCCTCGAGCACTTCCCGGGGCACGCCCCGCCAGTCCTCCCGCGCCACCTCGGCGAGGTAGGCGTGCAGGTCGGCCTGGTTGCGCATCGACTCGTCGATCTGTCGCAGCACCCGGACAGTGCGGTCGATGTCGAGTTCGCCCTTGTCGCCCTCGAGCGTGGCGCGCGCCGGCGCGAAGACCTCTTCCGCTTCCGCCTTCCGCGCGGCCTCGGCCTCCGCCTCCCGGGCCGCGTACCAGCGCCACGCGGCGACACCGCACACGATCGCGACGCAGACGCCCAGAGCCAGCACGAGGCCGCAGCCCTTGGTCAACCGCTCGACTGGGGGGGAGGTGCTCACCGCGCCAACGTCACGCACCGGCCCGCCTGCCGCCAGCTTCCGCGGTATACTGCGTGCTTCGGAGGCTGGGATGGCCAAGAGTTCGTCGGCCGTGGCGCGCATCGTCTCCCGCAGCAAGAACGCGGGCCTCCAGCGCAAGTCGATGCCCGGCGGCGGCGAAGTCTTCACCGGCGAGGTGGCGAGTCGCACCCTCGACGTGCTGGGCGCCCGCGCCATGACCGTCGACAAGTCGATCATCGTCTCCGAAGACTTCGACCCGTCCAAGCCTGAAGACCAGGCGCTCTTCGCCCACGAGCAGTTCCACGTCGACAACTCCGGCGGCGAGGGCGAGCACTCCGGATACGACGGCGAGGAACAGGCCGCGCGAATGGTGGAGCGCATGGTGCTCCATCGGGCGCGGGCGGGCGGCGCCGAGATGCACGAGGCCTCGCATACCAGCGCCCCCGGCGGGGCGGTGAGCGGGAGCAAAGGCGCGGGCCACGAGCGCGACGGGTCGACCGAGAGCCAGGGCGAGGCCGAGCGGGGCTATATGGCGATGCGGGCGCAAGGACTGTCGCACGCCGAGATCGTCAACCGCATCGCACAGGAAGCGATCAAAGCGCTCGACTCCGGTCGCGACCAGCGCAACGAGCGCTTCGGCGACAAGAAGGGCTTCCTCTAGTCTTTTCCCACGCGGGCCGCCTCGACGAGCTCGCGACGCCCCGCGAGGAGCGGCGTGACGCGCTGGCGCAGGGGCGCGGGGAGCCGACGGTCGAGGATCTCGACGATCTCGCGCTCTTGGTAGCGAGCCGAGAAGTGCGTGAGCAGGATGGCTTCGTTCTGGAGCAGCTCGGCGCGGTCGAGCAGCTCATCGAGGTGCACGTGGCCGCTCTCCCGCGCCTTGGCCACCGGCACGCGGCTGTCGAGGAAGGTGCACTCGATCACCAGGAGCCGAGCCGTCCGCACCGCCTCCTCGCGCTCGATCACCTCGGGGAGCGTGTCGCCGGTGAAGGCGAACTCCACGACCTCGTGTGTCTCCGACACCGCCTCGCCCGCCAGGCGACGCGCGCGGATCATCTCCTCTCCGAGGCCCTGCAGATCGGCACGGAGTCGCGTGCGCTGTCGCGACAGCGCGTAGCCCTGGCACATCACGCGATGGGGAGATCGGAACGGCGACGCCACCCAGCCTCGCCCGAGGTCCACCCGGTCGCCTGGGCCCACGCCCACGATCTGCACCGGAAAATCCGAACGGTCGAGCCGACGCCACACCTCGATGAGCGCGCGCAGGTCGGCCTCGTTCTCGCGTGGCACGTACCAGGTCGGCGCCTTGATCTTGTAGAGGTCGCGCGTGGCCGCGTGGTAGGCGATGCCCCCGGCGTGGTCCATGTGCGTGTGCGTGAGCATCACCCGCTGGCGACGGATCGCGCTGTGGGGGCAGCGGCCGATGTCGAAAGCAAGGTCGAGGTCAGGCAGTTCGACACAGGTCTCGATGCCGCCGATCGACACGGCGTGGACGGTGTGCCCGGCGAGGCGCATCGGTTTCTCCTAAGCACAGCCTCGACACCGTGCGACAGGCTGTGACGGGGCAACAGCGCGCCGCGTGACTAAGCCTCGGCCATGCGCCACGCTCTTCTCGCTCTTGCTCTTTCCGGCTGCCTCGCCGATGCCAGTGACGCGCCCGCCGTGGCCCTCCCCCAGGGCTACAACCCCGTGCAATCCCTCGCCCCGCTGGTCGACGCGGTGAAGCCCGCGGTGGTGAACGTCTACACCACGCAACGGCAGCAGATCCCCACCTTCTACCAGTACGCCTACGGTCTGCCGTCGGAGCACGTCCAGCAAGGCCAGGGCTCCGGCTTCGTGATCTCGAGCGACGGATTCATCCTCTCCAACAACCACGTGATCGAGGGTGCCCACGAGGTGCGGGTGAAGTTTGACTCCGGCGAGGAGCACGTGGCCACCGTGGTGGGCGCGGACCGCGGCTCCGACGTGGCGCTCCTGAAGATCGACGCGGGCAAGGCCCTGCCATGGCTGCGCCTGGCCACGGACACCGACGCGAAGGTGGGCGACTGGGTGGTGGCCGTCGGCAACCCCCTCGGCCTCGGGCACACCGTCACCGCCGGCATCGTGAGCGCCAAGGGACGCGAGATCCCCGAGCTCGACGCGCTCGAGGAGTTCCTCCAGACCGACGCCAGCATCAACCCTGGCAACTCGGGCGGTCCCCTCATCGGTCTCGACGGTCGCGTGGTGGGCATGAACACCGCGATCGTGAGCGGCGCCAACAGCGTCGGCTTCGCCATCCCCGCCGACCACCTCGACTGGGTGATCCCGCAGCTCCGTGAAGACGGCAAGGTGGCCCGGGGCTGGCTCGGCGTGTCGAGCGCGGCGCTCAACAGTCGCGGCCTGAAGGAGTTCAACGTGAAGGCGGGGGTGCTGGTCACCAACGTGGCCGAGACGAGCCCCGCCGCGGCCTTTGGCCTCGCCGCCGGCGACGTCATCACCGAGGTGAACGACCGGACGATCGACGACCCGCAAGCCCTGTACCGGGTGGTGGCCAGCAAGGCGCCGGGCGACGAGGTGACGGTGGAGTACC
Source organism: Pseudomonadota bacterium (assembly GCA_005778355.1). Lineage (GTDB taxonomy): Bacteria > Myxococcota_A > UBA796 > UBA796 > SXON01 > SXON01. Next base: position 16,343 of record SXON01000150.1, read on the forward strand.
TCCACGGCGGGAAGGCGCTCGAGAAGAAGGTGAAGCTGGGGACGCGGCCGAGCAAGTAGGCGGCCGCCTACAGGTTGGCGAGCACCCGCGCCCGCACCTCGGAGCAGGTGGATCGGCCGCCCATGTCCTGAGTGTGGAGACCCGACTCGAGCGCGCTCACGCAGGCGGCCCGGAGCCGGGCGCTGAGCTCGTGTTTGCCAACGTGGCGCAAGAGATCCACCCCAAGGCCGAGCATCGGGTACGGGTTGGCGCCGTCGGCGCCGACGTTGGCCACGGTGGTGCCATGGGGGCTCTCGAACACCGTCACGCCGGGGCCGATGTTGGTGCCGCAGGCGATGGTCACCCCGCCGGCCATGCCCGCGGCGCAGTCGCTGACGATGTCGCCGAAGAGGTTGCCCGCCACGAGCACGTCGAAGCTGTGTGGCTTGCGCACCACCTGCATGCAGAGCGCGTCGACGATCACGTCGTCGTGCTTGATCGACGGGTACTGCTGGGCCACTTCTTTGCCCACGGCGAGGAACATGCCGTCGGCCTTCTTGAGGATGTTGGCCTTGTGCACCGTCGTCACCCGCCTGCGGCCGTTGACCATCGCGTAGTCAAAGGCGAAGCGGTGGATGCGCTCGCACGCGGCGCGCGTCGTCACCTTCACCGTCTCGTACACGCCCTCGGCGCTCTCGTGCTCGAAGCCCGAGTAGATGTCCTCGCTGGCCTCGCGGACCACGACGATGTCGACCCCCTTCCCCCGAGCGGGGAGCCCCGGCAGGTTCTGCGCGCGGCGCACGATGGTGTTGATGCCGAGCGCCTTGCGGAACATGACGGTGGGCGGCAGCTTGCCCGCACGGATCTCGGCCACCCACTTGCCTTTCACGGCGAGTCCTGTGCGGCGCACGGAGGTGATCGCGCTCTCGATCTCGTTCTGCTCGTCGAAGCGGATGCCGGCGCCGAGCTGGTCGAGGGCATCGACCAAGACCGCCGCCACCTGGGGCCCCACGCCATGCCCGGGGATGAGGGTCACTTCCATGGCTAGGCCTCCAGGGCGTTGATGACGGCGCCCGTGAACTCGTCGGTGGTGGCGTTGCCGCCGAGGTCGCCGGTGATGTGGCTGCCGTCGGCCAACACGCGCCACACGGCCCGCTCGATGCGCGAGGCGATCTTCCACTCGCCCACGTGCTCGAGCAGCATGTTTGCGCTCAAGAGCAGCGCGAGAGGGTTGGCCTTGCCCTGGCCGGCGATGTCGGGCGCGGTGCCATGAACGGCCTCGAACACGGCCGCCCGCGCGCCGATGTTTGCCCCCGGCACCACGCCGAGACCGCCCGCGAGGCCGGCGCACAGGTCGCTCAGGATGTCGCCATACAGGTTCTGCAAGAGCAGCACGTCGAACTTCGAGGGATCGATGGGCAACAAGAGCGACAGGCTATCGACGCCCATGTCGAGCTGCTCGATGAACGGGTACTCGGCGCCCACGGCGCGGAAGGCGTTGAGAAAGGCGCCGTCGGCGCGAGGGTTGATGGCCGCCTTGTGACAGCAGTGGATGTGCCGCCGGCCGCGGTAGCGCATGTACTCGAAGGCCCACCGGGCGATGCGCTCACCGGCGGCCGCGGTGGAGGTCTTCATGCTCACCACCGTGCCCGGGGTGACCTCGTGCTCGATGCCGGCGTAGAGGTCCTCGGTGTTCTCGCGGAAGAGCACCAGGTCGAGCCCTGGCCAGGCGCCGGGCACGTTGGGCAAGGTGCGCACGGGGCGGAGCCCTACGAACAGATCGAGCTCCTGACGCATCGCCACGTTGGCGCTGCGGAAGCCGGTGCCTTTCGGGGTCATGAGCGGGCCCTTGAGCCCCAGCCGGTTCTTCTTGATGCTCTCGAGGGTGACCTCTGGCATCGGCACGCCGAACTGTTCCATGGCGGTGCCGCCGGCGGGGGCGGGATCCCAGTCGATCGGGGCACGGGCGGCCTCGAGGATGCGGCAGGTGGCCCCGGTGACCTCGGGACCAATGCCGTCGCCCTCGATCAGGGTGACACGGTAGCGCATGGGCCGCGGGCTAACGCGGCGCCGGGAGACTCGGCCCCGCTACCACCCCACCACCTGCACCATCCCGCCATAGAGCGCCTCGTCGTCGACCGTCGTGACCAGCGGGACGACCGACCACTGGCCGGCCAAGCTTGGGGCGGGCTCACCCAGCGAGGATGGGACTAGCGTAGCGCGGGCAGGAGAACGGACCAGGGCATTGCCGAGCAGAGCCCCGCCCGCCATGCCGGCGCCGCTGCCGACCAGCGACGCCACCAGCAGGCTGTCGCGCTCCCCCGAGGCCAGGGCCACCACCAGCGTGGCGGTCGCGCCGCCGAGCAAGCCCCCGGCGTCGGCAAAGCCCACCACCGCAGGGTCCACGCCCAGCGCGGGGTGCATCAGCACGGCGCCCCCGACAAGTCCCACGTCACCGCCCACCAGCACGCCAGTGAGGATGGGATGCCTCGTTGCGTCTCGGGGCACGACCAGGGTCGTGACCACGCCGCCCACGTGGGAGCCCCACAGGCCGACGGAGGTGGTCGCGAGCGAGCTGCCCCAATCCACGTCGGTGTACGGCGAGGCCACGGCGAGACCGCCGCCAACCACGGCGGGCACGAGGGGCACCAGCCCGAGCAACTTCGGATCGTTGGCCTCAGTCGCGACCGCCCGCCCGATGGCCTGGTAGAGGCCCCATCCCGCGCCGAGCGTGGACACGGCGGCGTCGTTCCCGCTCACCGCATCGGCGTCGAGATGTGCGAGGTAGCCGCCCGCTGCCGAGCCGAGCGCGCCGCCGACCAGCGTGGTTGCGCCCAGCCCTTGGTCCCGCGTCGCCGAGCCGAGGCCAACGCCGAGACCAAACGCGGAGCCGTAGACGAACCCCGTCCAGGCTCCGCCGGTCACGTCCGGGGGCAGGACGCCGTCGGTGCCGCGCAGCGTGAACGTCGTTCCCGCCGTCTGCGCCAGCATGTAGGCGCCGAGTCCCGCCAGGGTGGCGGACGCGCCGGTGGCCTGAGAACCCGCGCCGGCGACGCTCGCGTAGACGCTGCCCGCCGCTTAGCCCACGACGGCGCCGGTGATGGCCTCGGCCCCGTCGCCCGGCCGCCCGGGGTGCCTACGGTACAACCCAAGTCCAACGCCCAGGCCGATGGCCTCGCCGGCGAGGCCGGCACCCCAGGTCGCATCGCCCGATCCATTTGCGGCCAGGGCAGCGGTCGTCCCGAGCGCCGTGCCGACAATGACGTTGCCGGTGATGAAGGCGGCGTCACCCGCGTCGATCGGCCGCGATCGCGCCAGAAAGTAGCCGGTAGTCGCGCCGCCCACCGACCGCGTGGGCGCCAACCGCGCCGCCGCCTCGGGGTAGTACGTGGTGATCACCGCGTCGAGTCGCGCGCGCAGCTCCGCGCTCGCGCCCTCTCGCGCCGCCACGATGGCCTCCACCACGCCCGGCACCTGCAGCGTGGCGAGCGCTTCAACGCACGCGGCCCGCACCGTGTCGCCGTGCGCCGCTTGGCCCAGGACATCCAGGAGCACGGGCGCGGCCACTGGGTAGTGGCCGAGTGCCCGGACCGCCGCGACGCGCAGCTCCGGAGTCTCGCCTTTGAACAGCACATGCCCGAGCACGGGCACCGCCCGCTCGTCGGCGAGGCCTCCGAGTTGCGCCACCCCCGACGCGGGATCGGGCCCGTGTAGGGCCAAGAGGGCCGCGAGGAGCGCGTCGTCGGCGCCAGGGTTGGCTTCGGCGCCTGCCGCTTCGAGAAGGCCACCGTCGCCGGCGTACGCGGCGGGGAGGACAATCATCGCCTCAGGCTACCGCGCGGGCGGCCCACCGCTTGCGAGCCGACCCCGCACGTTGGACAATAGGCACCTTGCAACCCCCACAGCCCCCGGCGCGCCCCTTCGACCGACCCCACGTGGACGGCTTCGCCCTGGAAGAACGAATCGGCGTCGGCCCCCGGTCCGAGGTGTACCGGGCCACCCAGCTCAGCTCCGGGCGCACCGTCGCCCTCAAGCTCTCGTCGCACCCGGGCCACCTTCGTCGCGAGGCGAACTGCCTCAGGAATCTCGATGACCCAGGCATCGTCTCGCTCGTGGCGGAAGGGTCGGACTGGATCGCCCTCGAGCTGGTCGAGGGACCGTCGGTCCAGCAGATGCTCGACGAGGGCACCCTTCCACCCCTCGCCGAGCGGGTGCGCCTCGTGGCCACCCTCGCGCGCACCCTGGGACGCCTCCACGCCCGCGGCATCGTGCACCGCGACGTGAAGCCATCGAACATCCTCGTGGGACAGACCGGCCCCCGCCTGGCCGACTTCGGCATCGCCATCGCCCCCGGGGAGCCCGCCAGTGACGACGTGGTCGGCACGCCTCGCTACATGGCACCCGAGCAGTCGGCCCTCGCGGTGAGCGAGTGGCCCCGGGTCGACCAGCACGCGACGGGCACGGTGCTCGCCGAGCTCGCGGCGGCGCCCGCCGAGGTAGAGGCCTCGCGGCTGGCCGACCTGCTCGCCATCGCCGGTCGAGCCAGAGCGGCGGCGCCCGCCCACCGCTTCGAGAGCATGTCGGCGCTAGCCGACGCCCTCGACGGCTGGGGGGCCGGGCGAAGCTACGCACCCCCCTCTCGCACGCGCACGCTGCTTGGCCTCTCCGTGGGCGCGCTCCTGCTGGGCGGTGGCATCGCCTGGGTGCTCATGGCCCAGCACGCCGAGACCACCCGCCAGGCCACCCGCGCGCAGCGTGGCTGGCTCGAGCTCGCGATGAAGCACCATCAGAACAGCGACGCGACGGCAGAGCTGGCGGCACTCGCGAATATCGACGCGAGTCGCGAGCCGACCGTCACTGCGGGGGCGCTGGCCGCCCTGGCTCGGGTCTACGCGCGCGATCAGAACTGGGCGGAGTTGGAGGCCCTGCTCGCCTGGCCCGGCTCGGCGGTGATGTCCACGAGCGAGCGCGACGCCGCCACCCTGGCACTGGCCATGGCGCGCGCGGACCTCGAGGCCATCGCCTCGCGGCTGGAGGCCGACGAGGCGCACCTGCTCGCACCCTTCCGAAATGCCGAGCTCACGCCGCCGGGTACCCAGTCCGTGCACCTGAAGGGCGACTTCATGCTCTACAGTCCCGAGAGCCTGGAAGGCTTCGACCGAGCCGGCGCGGGCTGGCTGTTCTCGCTGGAGCACGAGGTGCCGAGCCGTGGCGAGGCGGTGAGGGCAAGGGCGACGGTCGGCAAGGACGAGTACGTCGTCACGCGGAACAACCCCCGACGCCTCGCTCGCTGGGACGGCCGGGCGCTCCACTCGGCCCACGCCGCCACTGACGCGCTCGACGCCTACGTGACCTCGCTCGATGCGGGCGATCTCGATGGCGATGGCGACGCTGAGCTCGTGGCGGGCCTCGGCCCCAGCGACGGCTTCCTCATCCGGGTGTACGCGCCGACGGGGCACGACACCGAGCCCCTTCGCGTGCTCGCCGACACCCGCCCCGGCTTCGTCGCGGGCGCGCGCGTGGACGCCGGCCTCATCGTCGCGGTGATCAGTCACGAGAATCCGAACGCGCGCATCTTCGGCCGCGAGGATCCGTACGGCGGACCCTGTCGACTGGCTGCCTACCGACTGGAGGCCACGGGGCTCGTCGAGGTCGACCAGGTGGCCTGGGCCACCGGTCGCTGCCCGCTGGGTCCGCTGCACCTCGCCGACCTCGACGGCAACGGGACGAACGAGCTGGCGGTGGAGATGGAGGACGGGGGCACCGAGTTTATCCACCGCCATCCAGACGGCCGCCTCGACCCCTTCCTCACGCTCCCCGGTTGGCGGGTGGCCCAGGCGTTCAACACGCCGACCGATGTCGCGAGCGAGCTCCTGCTTGTGAGCACGCGCGACGAAGGCGTGGCCTACCTCGTAGGCGGCGAGACCGCTGGCCGCTTGCCGGGTGCCAGCTGGGCGCCGCTCGCTGGGCCCGGCGACCCCTTCGTGCAGCTCCGGGCCAGCCTGGCGTCGGGGGCCGCCTCGGTCGCGGGGCTGCGTGCCACCGCGGCGCCCTCGGCCGCCCTCGACCTGGGCCGGCCCCTGCCGCCGGCGTTGGAGCGCCCGGTGCCCGTGGCGCTTCGACAGGACGCCGAGGCGGGTACCCTGCAGCTGCGGCTCGCCGCCGGCGTGGGCACGGTGCTGCGCTGGCCGCTCCGGGCCACGGGCGCGCCGGTGTGGATGCACGTGGCGGGCACTTGGACGCGGGGCGAGTGGGGGTCGAGCGCGCGCATCAAGCTCCGGCGCGCGGCGGATGCCGACAAGCCATCCATCGGCCTGAACTTCGTCACCACCGGCGCGGGCGACGTGCATTTCCGCTGGATCGACCTCGCGCCCTCGGTCCCTGCCGCAGGCCCGAGATCGCTCCGCATCCCGAGCCCCCTCGACCGGCGCGAGGTGATCCACGCCGGCGTGCCGACCGTCTTCGACGTGCACGCGGGCATGCTCGGCGACGACGGGCTTGCGCACACCGCCGGCTGGCTGGGGGGGCGCGACGTCCTGGCCGAGCAGGGGGAAGTGGCCCCACCGGTGCCCGGGGAGTCGTGGACGCTCGAGATCGAGGCGGCGGACTGGTGGGGCGCCGGCCCCGGCCACCTCGCGGAGCTGGTGCTCTCCCGGCTGGACCTCGGCGGGCTGGCCCCCGATCTCGAGGCACCGGGGCGCGGCGACGCGCCCGACATCGCCAGCGCCTCGCCCGAGCAACTCGCGGGGCTCGTCCGCCTCGATGCAACCGCCTACGAGCGCGCCCGCGAGGCGCGGAGCCTCACCGAGGCCGACCAGGCCTGGGCCACCGGCGTCCTCGCGGCGGCAAAGCCACACCGCGGTGATCCGGAGTTCATCGACCTTTTGCTCGCAGCGCCGTCTTTGCGGACCCTCGATGACGCGGGACAGGACGCCCTCGCCATCGAGCAGGGCGACGCGCTCCTGCGCACCGGCCGTCACGACGAGGCGCGGGCCCGACTGCACCGGGCCTGGCAGGGCGCGGAGGCGCGCGGCGTTCTCGCGTGGCGTGACGCCTTCGACGCCGCCTGCCTGCTCGCCACCCTCGCACAGGACCTCGGGCAACAGGCGGAGGCGGAGGCGTGGCGCGCCCGCGCGCTCGAGGTGGTGCCCGACGCCGACCTCGGGCCCCGGTTGCTCCGGCACCGTTCCCCTGCGAGCCCGTTGCGATAAGCTCCCGGCTCCCGCCACCCGAGCCCGATGCCGATCCGTCCGCCGAACCTCGACGACCGCCGCTACCAGGACATTCTCCGCGAAGCCCGCGCGCTGATCCCCCAGTACACGCCGGAGTGGACGAACCTCTCCGACGCCGATCCCGGCATGACCCTGGTCCAGCTCTTCAGTTGGATGACCGAGATGATCATCTTCCGGCTGAATCAGGTTCCCGACAAGACGTACATCCATTTCCTCAACTTCATCGGGGAAGAACGTAAGCCCGCGCGGCCCGCAGCGGCCCCCGTCACCTTCATCCTGCGCCAGGATCGCGCCGTCGAGATCCCCCCCCACGCGCGTTGCGCCACGCGCCAGCGCGAAGACAGCACCGCCGTCGACTTCGTCACCGTCGACGGCGTGACGATTCACGCCGCCAGCATCACGCGGGTGATGAGCGTGCGCGGCGGTCAGCGCCCGGCCGTCCGCGAGATCCCCTTCTCCCACCTGCGCGACAACCCCTCGGCGCTCTTGTTCGGCGGTGGGCGTGGTGTCGACGTTTTCGACCTCGACCCCATCGACTACGGCCCCGAGGCCTACACCCCCGATCAGTTCTTCTACATCGCCCACGACGACTTCCGGATCATGGACGTGGAGCCCGACGGTGAGCGTCCCCTGGGACGCCTTCGCGTGCGTCGATCGGGTGGCGACACCGACAACCTCTCCGTCGCCTCCTTCTTCAGTTGGGAGTACCCCACGGCCGACGGCTGGATGCCGGTGGGCACCGATCTCGACAGCGAGGAGTCGCTCGGCCTCCCGGAAACCAACCTGGTCACCGCCTTTCCCGGCATCTTGCCGGTCGAACGTTTCGGCAGCCACCAGCCCTTTCCGCTGCCGGAGGCGGTGGCGAGCGCCAAGTGGTGGATCCGCGGGCGCCTCGACTACGAGCGCTGGATCGCCACGCGCATGCAGGACGACCTCGAGATCACATGGCGCGACGACCGCGGCGGCGAAGAACGACCCATCAACAACTGGGAGGTTCGCCCCACCGGGCGCACCCTCGAGTTCTTCCTCCAGGACGTGCCGCCGATCAAGGGCGGCTGGGTGATCCGTTTCGCGCTGGTCGATCGCGGTGTTCCTGCGGGTCGAAACGGCTACTTGCCGCGTTATCGCTGGTATTATCGCCGGGGCGAGGGTTGGGAGGAGATCCCCCGCGAGCGCGTGCGCACGGAGGGCACGGTGGTGCTCGTCACCGGTCCGCTCACCGACATGGCCACCGACGGCTACAACCTGCGCGCCGAGCGCATCGAGACGGTGTTCCTCCAGGGTTTCATCCCCGAGCTGGAAACCGAGCTCACGTGGGTGCGCCCCATCGAATTGGACATGGCCTGCGGCGACGACCCGCGGCGGCTTGAGCCGATGTTGGTGGACGAGGGCCCATGGTCGCCCTTCCAGATCGCGGCGATGATGCCGCCCACGATTGGACGAAAGTGGTACGTTGGCTCTGATCTCTTTGAGAACCGCAAACAGGAGCCGGTGGTCGTGGAGGTCGACGTCAGCTTCGAGATGAACGGCACGGCGGTGCCGGAGCCAGACACGCTCTACCTGCTCCAGCTCACCTACCGTGCGGAGGACAACTGGCGAGTGGTGTGGTCGGAAGACAAGATGTTCTCGAGCTTCACCTTCGCGATGCTCGACCCAGTCGGCGCCAAGACCGCCGGACCGCGTACAATTCGCCTACTTCTCGACCCCAAGACCCAACTCAAGGGCCTGGCGCGTCACGAGGTGAACGACCGCGAAACCACCTGGCTGCGCATGGAACTGGTGAAGGCTTCGCTCACCGGGCAAGACGAGAAGAAGCAGCAGCACCCCATCGTCCCCAGGATCCTCGCGATTCGCCTCGGCGTGCAGAGCGCCGTGGGCGCCAAGACCTATGACCAGCCGCTCCCCGGCCCGCGCATGGCCCAGGTCGACGACCGCCCCGAAAACCCGCGACTCACCCGCGCGATCACCCGCGCCGTCGGTCGATTGTCAGAAACCTACCCCTTCTTCCCCTTCGTCGAGATCAAGGAAGAGAATCAGGCCTTGTATTTCCAGTTTGACCGGCCACTTCCGCCTGGCAAGCGCCACGTGATGCACGTGCGCACACGAGGCGAAGCCTACCTGCCGGAGGGCGCCGAGGTGCAATGGGAGCTCCTGGAGGCCCAGGCCTTCGGTCGCTTCGCGTGGCGACGTCTCCATGCCCCCGGCGAAGGCGCCACCCGCCCCTACCAGCTCACCCGCACCGGCACGCTCGAGTTCCCCCTGCCCGAAACGCCGGCGGTGGGCCCCGACGGCTTCTGGCTCCGCGCGCGTTTTGCGCTCCCCGCCCGCGCGGGGCTCGACGCCCTGCCCCAGATGCCGCCCGTCACGCACGTGTTGCTCAACACCGTCGAGGTGGCCAACCTCGTGACGGTGCGCACCGAGCGCTTCAGCGGCCTCGGCGTGCCCAACCAGATGATCCAGCTCCGCTACGCGCCGATCTTCCTGCACGACCTGGAGCACGAGCGCTCCCTGTTCGTGCGCCCCGAGTTGTTCCCCGACATCGTGGTGTTCGTGGAGGCCCCCGACGGCTCCCGCGAGGAGTGGGTGCGCGTGCCCGATGGCGCGTTGCTCACCGCCAGCAAGGACGACCGCATCTTCGTGGTCGATCCGACCGAGGGCACGCTCACCTTCGGCAATGGCATCCGTGGTCGGATGTTGCCCGTCGGCAGCGCAAACGTGATCGTCGACACCTACCGCGTCGTGCCCGGTGCCAAGGGCAATGTGGGCGCGGGCGACATCAACGTCGTGGAAGGCTTCGCCGACGTGGTCAAGGCAGAGAACCTGCTACCGGCCAGCGGGGGTCGCGACGCCGAGACCATCGACGAGATCATCCGGCGGGCGCCCAGCTTGCTGACCAGCCGCGACCGCGCCGTCACGCAGAACGACTTCGCGATCATCGCCCAGGAAGCGAGCGGCGAGGTGGCCCGGGCGGCGTGCGACGGGAAGATGGGCGCTGACGGCACCGTGGAGATCGTCGTGCTCCCGCGGCGCCGCGAGGGCGAGTCCTTCCCCGACCCGCTCCTCGGGACGGGCCTGCGCGACCACGTCCAGGCCTACCTCAAGAAACGTTGCCTCATCAACGTGTACCCGGTCGTGCGCCTCGCGTGCGCGATGCAGGTCGACGTGAGCGTGACCCTGCGGCTTCGTCCCAACGCGAACTTGCTGGCCGTCCGCGAGGCCTCCACCCGCTGGACCGAGGCCTTCCTCGACCCCTACATCGGCGGCCTCGACGGCCTCGGCTGGCCCTTCAAGGGCACGCTCTACGCGCAGGATTTCGCCCGCATGGTGGCGGATATTCCCGACGTGCGTCACGTCATCGACGTGCAGCTCTACCCGGTGGTCGGCGACCTCAAGACCCGCGGCACGCCAGGCTGGGAAGGCGGCGAGGGCGTGCGTGAGCTCGGGCTGCCCCACGAAGACCTGTTCTCCGTGCGTCGTGTGCGCATCAAGACCGAGGAAGTCGAGTGACACGCGCGCTCACCCTCTACGGCCACGCTCCGCAGGGCTCTGCCTCGGACTTCCGCTACCTGGAAGACGTCGTGCGCATCGGCTACCCCGTGCGCGAGGCGGTGACCTACCTCAACCGCCACGTGGGCAACCCCGTGAGCTACCGGCTGGTCGAGGCCTTGCGGGGCGAGCGTGCCGGCTGCGTGCGCAGCGTGGAGGCCCAACCCTCGGCGGGCGGCGAGCCCACCTTCGTGCGCGCCGTGCGCCTGCTGCCCGACGGGAGCCCCGCCAGCTACTACACGCCGGACGACCTGGTGAACATCGAGGCCGAGGTCGTCACCCCCGACGGGCGTCCGCCCGGGGCGCTCGGCTCGCGTGACCGCCTGGTCTTGCACGTGCCGGTGCGCGGCTACTTGCGATTCCTGCCCGGCCTCTTCCAGGGCGCCGTCCCCGCGCAGCGTCGTGACATCGTGCGCGCCGACGAGGTGAGCGCTCGCCGCTGGGGCACTGGCCAGCAGCAGGTGCACAGCGTCGAGGTGCAAAGCTTCAACGCCGACGCGTTGCGCCGATTCCTGTTCCTGTTCCAGCACGTGATGACGACGATCACCGATCGCATCGACGCGCTCCCCGGGCTCATCGACCCGGGCACCACCGACCCGCGCTTCTTGCCCTGGATCGCGAGCTGGGTGTCCTTTCCCCTGGATAGTTCGCTTCCGCTGCACCAGCAGCGCGAGCTGGTGCGCCGTGCCATCCGCCTGTACCGCACCCGAGGCACCGTCGCCGGCGTGGAAGAGATGATCCGGGTGCTCACCGCCGCCCCGGTGCGCATCGCGGAAACCAACAAGCCCAACGCCTTCGTGCTCGGTCGCTCCACCCTCGCCGGCGGCACCAGCATCGAGAAACGCTACATGAACAACGAGCCGGCGGGCCACTTCGTGTCGGAGCCGGGCCGCGCCGCCACCTCCTTCTTCGCGCTCGTGCTCGAGCACCGACCCGCTTTCAAGAAACGTTTTGGCGAGCGCGCCCCCGGGGTGCTCCGCCGCATCGTCCAGATCGTGTCGAGCGAGAAGCCCGGCCACATCTCCTTTTCCATCCGATTCGACAACGAGGGCACGCCCCAGTGAACCCGAAGCAACTCTTCCAGCTCAGCCGCCTCCGCGCCTTCGAGGGCCTGTGCCTCACCGCGAAAGACCTGCAAGACGAGCAGACCTACCACCGTCGCAACCTGCAACGTCACGTGCTCTACATGCACGGTCACGGCATCGTGCAGGGGCTCCAGGTGGAGATCGAGCAGCGAAAGGACCGCTACGTGGCAGTGATCCAGGCCGGCTACGGCGTCACCCGTATCGGCCAGGGCGTGCTTTTGCCCGAGGCGGTGGCGGTGCCGCTCGAGGTGCCCCGCCAGGACGGCGAGTACATGCTCTGGCTCTTCCACGTGGAGGGCGCCGACGAATCTGACACTCGCAACAAGTTCGACACCAGCGAGGCGGAGCCGGCGCGCATCAAGGAGGTGTGTGCCCCCCGGCTGCACCCCATCGACGAAGACCAGCCCGACGCGGTGGCGCTCACCCGTATCAACGTGCGTCTCGGGCGCATGGTGCAGGTGCTGTTGCCCGTCCCCCGCGCCGGTCGGCAGGCGCGCGCGGCAGAGAGCTACCTCAAGCCGCGCGTGGTCGAGTTCATCCGTCTCAACAAGAACATCGTCAACAACCTCTTCCGCACCGCCCAGCTCCAGGAGCTCGACCTTGGCGCGCTCGGCTTCTACGGCGCGCTCGTGTCCTCGGAGTTCCTGCTCATCGAGGAGGGCACCTCCGACCGTGTGCTCTACCGCTCGGCCGGTTCCTTGATCAACTACTGCCACGACTTCTACAATCCGATGCCGCGCACCACCGAGCGCATCGACAAGTTCAAGGAGTTCGTGCGCAGGGTGAACGCGGAAGTGCCCGGCCCCGACCAGGGCGACGAGATCTGGCTCCGCTGGTTCGACAAGTTCGAGCGTCTCTTGCAGCCCCTCTCCAAGATCGCCGAGGAGCTTGAAAAGACGGTAGAGGCGCAGCGCTAGTCGCGCATGGACGCCGGCGTCGTCAATGTCCGCGTGCAGGTGATCGACCTGAAGAGCGTCGTGCTCGACCTGCAGGTGCCGACCTACCTGCCCGCGCGCGACCTCACGCAGCGTATCGCTCGCGACGCCGGTCTCGAGGCCCACTGGGCCGACGGCAAGCGTCGCCACTACTTCTTGCGCGCCCGCGGTCGGCTCCTCCGGGACGAGGAAAAGCTGCAAGACCTCGGCGTGCAGAACGGCGAGCTGGTGTACCTCTTGCCGGAGCCACCGCACGGCAGCGGCGTGGTGGAGCAGCCGCCCGAGTACCCGGAGACCCACGACTACGCCGGCGCGGGCTGGCTCACGCTCATTGGCAGCTTCCTTGGGGTGACGATGTGGGCGGTGCTCTGGGGCATCGCGCTCACCAGCGACCGCGGCATGCTGATCACCTCGCTCCCCGGCTTCGCGCTCGGTTTCTTGTGCACGTCTTTGGCGCGACACGCCTGGGGCGGCACCGCCAACCGGGTGCGCATCGCCGCCACGGCGCTGGTCCTCACCGTGTCGATCACCTTCGTGGCTTTCCTCACGCCGATCATTTTCAACGACGGGACGGTGCCGATCTCGGGCACGCTGTTCTTCGAGGTGTACGCCGACTCGCTGGTGGGCTTCATCCTCGGCGTGGTGGGCGTCTTCCTGGGCTGGTTGGCCTGGTGGGGCGCGGTGGAGCCCCTGCCGCCTCGCGAGGTGGTGGTGCAGGAGCAAGCGGCGCAGGCGGTGGCCGTGGTCCCCTGCGCCATCTGCGGTCAACCCGTCGATCCGTCGGTGCGCTCCGACTGCCAGCACGCCTGTGGCAAGGTCTTCCACCAGGGCTGCTACCGCGCGAAAGCGGCCGTTTACCGAGGCGACAAGTCGAAGTGCGCGGTGTGCGGCAACCGGGTGGGGTAGCGCCTTGGGCGCAGGTCGCCGTGCTAGTTTTCGCGCGCTCCCCGAGGCCCCCGTGCACCCACGTTCCGCCCGCGTCATCGCCGACCTGCGCGAGCTCGCCACCCTCACCACCGACGACCGCGGCGCCCAGCGCGTGGCCTGGGGGCCCGTATGGCGCACCACCCGCGAATGGTTCGCCAAGAAGCTCACGGAGATCGGCGTTGCCCCCGAGCTCGATGGTGCCGCGAACATGTGGGGGACCGTGGCCGGTCGCTCGTCACGGTCGCTGGTGATCGGCAGCCACCTCGACTCCGTGCCCGGCGGCGGCTGGCTCGACGGCTGTCTCGGCGTGCTCGCTGGGCTCGAGGTGCTGCGCGAGGCCAGGGCAAATGGAGTACCCCCGCTCACCCTGCGCGTGGTGGACTGGGCCGACGAGGAGGGCGCGCGCTTCGGGCGGAGCCTCGCCGGCTCCTCGGCTTCCGCCGGGACACTCGATCCCGACGCGGAGCTTGGCCACCTCGTCGACCGAGGCGGCGTGCGTTGTCGCGACGCGCTGGCCGAGAACGGGGTCAGCTTCGAGAGCATGCGCACCGCCGCCGCCTACTTCCGCGCGCTCGACCCGGCGGCCTACTTGGAGCTGCACATCGAGCAGGGACCGGTCTTGGAAGAACTGCAGGAGCCCGTCGGCGTGGTGCTCGGAACGATGGGCGTGGAACGCCATATGCTGCGGTTCACGGGCCAGGCGGCGCACTCCGGCGCTGCGCCGATCCACCTCCGGAAAGACGCCTTTCTGGCCGCCGCCGAGTTCGCCCTTGCCTGTCGCGACATCTCCGTGCGTCACTCAGGTTCCACGCCGAAGTCGCGCGTGGTGGCGACCTGCGGCGTGGTGAAGGTGGAACCCAACTTCGTGACCGCCGTGCCCGGCGCCACGGAGATCTCCATCGACATGCGGGCGCTCGACGCCAAGGTGCTGGCCGCGATGTACGCCGAGGCGCGAGAGGCGTCCGTGGTGGCCGCGAAGCGTCACCTCGTCGACGTGGCCTGGACGCGCGTCTGGGACATCCCGCCCCGGCTCATGGACGAGACGCTGCTTGGCTTCGTGCGCGACTCAGTCCGCGAGGTGACCGGCCGCGCACCCGAGCTGCCCTCGGGACCGCTCCACGACGCGGCGGAGATGGTGCCGCTGGTGCCCACCGCCATGATCTTCGCCCAGAGCAGCCCCGGGGTGTCGCACACCAAGATCGAGGACACACCGGAGCCGGCGCTCGACGCGTCGATCCAGGCTTTCTTGCGAACGGTCGACCGCACGCTCGCGCACTTCGGGGATTAGCCGCGCGGCGCGATATCCGGCTTCCCATGCTCGCCGGTCACTACGCCTCCGCCCTGGCTCTCTCTGCCGCCGCCCCGCGCGCGCCGCTCTGGGCCTTGTGCATCGCCGCCCAGTGCGTGGATATCGCCTGGAGCGTCTTCGTCGTCACCGGCATCGAGGAGGCGCACATCGAGCCGGGTTTCACCGCCAGCAACGGGCTGGTGCTCGCCCAGGTGGTCTACTCGCACTCCCTGGTGGCGGCGTTTCTCTGGGCCCTCGGCGCGGCCCTCCTCGCCTTCGCCTGGCGTCGCGACCTCGTCGTGAGCCTCGCCGTGGCGGCGGCGGTCGCCAGCCACTGGTTCCTGGACTTGCCCATGCACACGCCGGACTTGCCCCTCGCCGGGCCCGAGAGCGTGCGCGTTGGCCTCGGCCTGTGGAACCAGCCGGTGCTCGCCTTCGGCCTGGAGGCCGCGTTGCTCGGGCTCTCCGGCTGGGCGTTCTCGCGCCGAGCGGGACCGCCAGCCACCCGCTGGGGGCGTCCCGCGTTGTTCGCCACGCTGGGCCTGCTCTGCCTGGCCGGCTACTTCGGTCCCCAGCCCGATCACATCGTGCCTACCGCGCTCACCGGGCTGTTCGTTTACCTCACGCTTCCGATGCTGGCCTCCCGGGCGTGACCGGCG
The DNA here is from genome assembly GCA_005778355.1 of Pseudomonadota bacterium. GTDB lineage: Bacteria > Myxococcota_A > UBA796 > UBA796 > SXON01 > SXON01. The sequence goes on from SXON01000150.1 coordinate 31,994, forward strand.
CCGGTCGAACGCGCTGAAGGGTTGGCGCAGGGTTCGGCCTCCGCGGCGCGCGGGTAGGGTCGGTGCTCCCCCGAGCTGTCCATGACCGTGTCCCGCCGTCTCGTTCCTACTCTGGCCCTCGTCGCGGGGGGGGCGCTCCTCGCCCCGAACACGGCGCAGGCGATGAACATCTTCGTGGCAAAGCTAGACTTCGCGACCACCAGCGAATCGATGGAGCAGCTCTTTGTCGTGGTCGACAACGATCCCGCCGACGAGGTGGCCTCCGTCGAGTTGAAGGTGAGCTCCGACGGCGGCGACGAAGACCTCGTGCTCACCGAGTCTGACGCCTGGCTGCACGGCAGCGCGGCGCTCTCGTCGTGGCCCACGAAGGAAACCACGCTCGTGCTCATCTGCCACAACGGCGAGGGCACGATGGCGAATTACTCGGGGAAGCTCGCGCCGGACGGAACGGTGTCGTTCGGCACGGCCGAGTCGGCCTGTGAGTCATCCAGCAAGGCCGGCTGCGCCTCCACCCCGCAGCTCGACCTCGCTGTGCTCTCGGCCGAGGCTTTCCCCTCCGGCAAGGGCTACGCGCTCACCCTCGACCTGGTCGGCGCCGACGCCTACGAGGTGACCCACGCGACCGTAGAGATTGCCGGGGGCGAGAAGGCGGAGGTGTCGTGGGGCGCCGTCGGCTCCGTGTGGCAGGCCGAGGCCACGCTGGAACACACGGGCGTCATCGACGTGAAGGCGAAGGCACTCGACGCCGCCGGACACACCCTGGAGAACGTCAGGAGCGAGCTTGCCGAGCCCTGGGGCGACGGTGGCGACGGTGGCGACGGTGTGAACGCGCTGTCGGCCGGGAGCGCGACGAGCGTGGCCCTAGCCCGCATTTCTCACAGCCCGGCGCGGTCGTCGTAAGCGAGGGTCGTTGAAGTGTGGTCGGGTCTTCCGCGGCGGTGGTCCACGGGCCCTGGGGCGTCGCGCCGGGCGTCCGCGGCGCACCGGGGCGGTCGGAGAGG
>SXON01000151.1 GCA_005778355.1 Pseudomonadota bacterium
GAGGACTCCGGCGAGAGCGTGGCCGCACCGATGAGCGCGTCAATGCCTGGGCCCGCCGGGCCTGTGTCGGGCCCTCGGCCTCCCCAACCGCTCGCACTTCCACCAGCCACAGTTTCGCGGGCAAGCACCCGACGGCGGGCCGAACGGATCATGGTAAGGGAAAGCCCATGTTGAAGGCGCGCTGAACATCGACCGTTTCGCGTTCGAGCGGGTGACGAACCGCGATTGCCACGAAACGGTGGCTCGCGACGGGGCTTCCTACGGGGCGGTCGGCTATGACCCGGGGCCGGCCACCGTCCGGCGCACCCGGACCCGACCATCGGGTTCGACGACGGTGAACGCATCAACGAGGTCAGCCGCGGCCGAAGCAAAGAGCCGCGACACCAACTCGGCACGGTCAGCCGCGGGCATGCCCGCCAGACGAAGCAGTACGACCCCGCGGTGAGCACGACCCTCCCGCACCACCAACTCCCCGAAGTCCTTGTCGTCAGTGAGCAGGACGCGCCCGTCGCCCACCGCGCGGGCCAGCACGTCCGCGTCTTCGATCGAGGGAGCGATCTCTGCGATCCAGACCGCGTCCCAGCCGTCTTCGCGTAGCCGGGCAACCACGGCACCGACGATGTTCTCGTCGGCGAGGATCACGACGCGACTTGAACTGACGCCAACCGTTCCATGCGTACGCTTCCGGCGGCGAAGGCCAGCACCGCGCGGACATCCTCGATCGTCAGGCGGGGATGCGAGCCGACGAGTTCGTCGATCGAGAGGCCTCCCGCCAACTCCTCGAGGATGTGCTCCACGGTAAGCCGCGTGCCTCGCACGACCGGCTTTCCCATCATCACGGTGGGACTTGCGGTGATTCGGGTGAGGTCGGCCATGGCAAGCTCCCGCAATAGTCTACACGCCGGTCGGCCCCACGGCGAGCCCGACGCGCCGGGTTCTCGGCCTCCCCACCCGCTCGTACTTCCACCAACCACAGTTTCGCGGGCAAGCATCCCATGGCGGGCCGAACGGATCATGGTGATGAATTCGCCACATTGAAGGAGCGTGACCGCCATCAGGGCGACCGTGAGGGTGGGCGAACGGATCATCAACGTGCTCGACCGCCCGGCCCGGTCCCGGGATTTGACCCCTCTTGAGATCGGTGCTATCTAGACTGTCTAGACAGGAGCATGCGCATGTCGACCGCCTGGCAACTTCAGGACGCCAAGAACCGCTTCAGCGAGGTGGTCGAAGAGGCGCTGCAATCTGGCCCGCAGACGGTGACTCGCCGAGGCCAGCCCGTCGTTGTGGTCGTGGCGATCGACACCTGGCGCCGCGTCACCGGGCCTGCGCCCAGCTTCAAGGCGTTCCTTCGCTCGGCGCCCCTCGAAGGGGTCGATTTGTCCCGTGACGTCGGCGAGCGACCCGACGTCGTGCTCCCATGATGCTGCTCGACACTTGCGTGGTCTCCGAGCTGGCCAGGCCTGCGCCGGACCCGAGGATTCTAGCCTGGCTGGACTCGGTGGACGACGACGCGTTGCGGCTCTCGGTACTCACGCTGGGCGAGATCAAGAAGGGCGCCGACCTGTTGGAGGACGGACCAAGGAAGGTACGTGTCGAGGCGTGGCTGGACGAGCTGCGCGCCACCTTCGCCGACCGTATCCTCCCTGTCGATGGGGCGGTCGCGCTGCGGTGGGGCGCGATCAGCGCGGCTTCCCGTCGCTTGGGCCGCGTGCGACCGCCGATCGACTCCCTGCTGGCAGCCACCGCAGTGTGTCACAAACTGAAGCTCGCGACTCGGAACGCCGCCGACTTCGAGGGTACCGGAGCCGTGGTCGTCAATCCTTGGGAAGCGACGTTGCGCTGACCCAGCGCCGTCGCGGACGGTTCACGGGCGCCTCCACCCGGGCCCGGTCGCGCGCCGATGATCCCCACGGCGACCCGACAGGGCCTCGTAGCCTCTCCCGACCGTCTGGGCCTCGCTCGCCACCCCGCTACTCCGGTACACTCACCACGAGCACGCCCGAGAACTTCTGCGCGCCTCCGCTTGCGGCCTGCCCGCGGGTCCAGAACTGCGACACCGCGCCGTCGAGGTAGAGCGCGTCTGGGCAGCTGAGCTTGTCGCGGAAGAGCGTCGCCATGTCGTGGAAACGAGCAGGATCATCGGAGATGACAAGGTACACGTAGCCGCGCTCGTCGACACCGACGCCGTTGCGAATGTTCAGATTCGGAGAGTCAGCGTTGAACTTGGGGTGGATACGACCGCCGTCGAGCAGGAGCGGTCCGGACTGGGTGGCGAGCCTGACGCCACGCGGGCCGGGCCAGTCCTCGGTGGCGCTGACGTGGGCGCCTCGCCCGTCGATCCAGAACACGCCGTTGGGCAGCATCCCGAAGTTGCCCGTGGCGCCCTCCGTGACGATGGCTTTCTGGAGCGTGCCGTCTGCGATGAACAGCCCCACCGGGCTGCCGTCCGCCTCGAACATCCCAGCGTTGGTGGCGGCGACCGCGCGGCGACCCCCACTTTCGAGTCGTTTGATCGCCTGCCGGAGTCCGAGGCCGCCCTCGCCCCCCACGAGGTCGATCGTGGCCTGCCGCGCGTCGATCCGGACGACCGTCCAGCGCGCTCCGCGGTGATCCAGCTGGCGGCGCTCGACGCCGGGCGCGAGGACCAGCACCGCGTCGGCCGAGTTAGCGGGCTTCTCCTCCTCGTTCTCGTCGTCCGCTTCCTCCTGCTGGTTGCCTTTGTCCATGTCCCCCTGCTCCTCTTGCCGCCGTGCTTGCTCCCGGCCCTCGGCCTCGCGGCGTGCCCTTTCCGCCTCGCGTTCTGCGGCGAGAACCCGGAGCGAGGTGTCCAAGGTCTGGCGACAGGCAGCCAGCGCCTCGTCGGCGAGCGTACCCTCCCGCCGCGCCTCCTCGACGTCGATGGCGGTGCGCCGAGCGTGCGCCGCGGCGGAGTCGACGCGCGACGCGAGAACGGATGCGCTTGCCTCCTCGCGCGCGGCCTCGGCGGACAGCGCCGCGACGTGCTCGTCGACCCGGGACTGGAGCGCTTCGAAGTCGCGCGCCGCTCGGGCGAGGCCCAGGGCCGGGACGGCGGTGAAGGTACACTCCACAGCCCCCCCTCCGCGGTGACATCGCCGGAATGACGGCGCCAGCGCGTAGAGCTCGCCGAGATCGAGCGAGACGCCATCGCCCGAGGTGACAAGCACGCGAAGGCCCGTCTCCTTCACCAGCCACACCTCTGCGCCAGGGGCGACGACCACCCGCCCTCTCGCCCGTGCACGGTTGAACACCAGGTACTCCTCGAGCCAGGGGACCTCCCCCTCGGCGAAGGCGCCTCCGCCGCCTGGCCGGAGGGTCACCGTGAGCAGCGGGCGACCGAGCCGGGGCGCGTATCGCCGGAGTTCCAGGGAGACCTCGAGGTCGCGAGGCGCGTCGCCATCGACCGTGGCGGACGCGGAGCCGGGAACCTCGCCCGAGCCGGACGGCGCCTCGCCCGCGAACCCCGGGGCAGGGGCCTCCGGCGAATTGTGTCCGGCCCCGCGGCTTGGCGGATCCCAGGGCTGGCCCCGCGCCTCGAGATCCTGCCTGCAGCTGGCCAACTCGGTACGACGGGCCTCAACCTCGTCCCAGGCTCGTTGCACTCTGGCCTGCGCCTCCGCCAGGTCGCCGCTGGCCTCTGTCAGCTCGCGGGCAAGCTCGCTACGCCGGCGCCGCGCGTCGTCGAGACGGGCCGCCGCTGCCCGCCCGTCGCCGTCGCTGTCGGCCTGGTAGCGGGCGATGCTCAGAGCCGCGAGGCGCCAGGGAAACCGGGCCTCTGCGGTCCAGTGACACTCGAGCAGTCCCGAGGAGAGCTGGCACTGGGGTGGGCTGGGTTCGAGGAGCAGGGCGGGCCCGAGGTCGACGGACCTTGGTCCGCTGCTGAGCCGCTCACCGCCAGGGTCCCGGAGCCGAAGCTCCACGCCCGGCTGCACGTCCAGCACCAGCCGGTGGCTCCGTCGCGACAGCTTGACGTAGTCGCCAATCGTCTTGCTCAGCGTCCCACCGGACACCAGCGCACTGGGAAGCGCGAAGCGAGCGCGCACGAGCACCTCGCCGAGTCGCGCCTCGGAGACCTCCGCCTCCACCACGGTCGCGGCGTGCGCGTCTGGCGCGCGGCCCGCGAGCGCCAGGCACACGGCGAGCACCCAGGCCGTGTGGGCCCCCCCGCGTCGTGAATCTGACCCGGCGTTCCTCGCGCGCAGCTAGGTGCCCTCGAAGTAGTACACGAGCAGGTTGGTGGCCTGTTGGATGCTCTGCGTTCCCTTGGGTGCGGCCAGGCCCTTGCCTTCCGGCGTCACTTCGAGGGCGTCGTAGGTGCCGGTGTCGAGGTTGAGCAGGGCCACCACGGTGAGGCCCCTCGCCTTGAGGTGGCCCAGCGCCTGTGATGCCGCGGTGCCAAGCAGGGTTGCGGCCTTGATGTCGATGATCACGTGGCCGACGATGCCATCTGCCTGCTTCACCAGGGCCAGCAGTCGGCGTTCCCGCGACTCGCGCGTGGCCCGCGTCGTGTCGAGGGTGAGCTCGTTGGCGTAGGCGAGGAGCTGCGTCTGGAACAACGTCGCGCGCTGGTTCTTTGCCCAATCAAGCAGCACGATCTTGTCGGTGGTGCTCCGGGCGTTCACCTTGCGTCCCAGCGACTCCAGCCACAGGTCGCCCTTGTCGAGGTTCGAGACGGCGAGGCCCCCCGTCGAGTAGACCACGACCAGACCGTCCATCACCGGGTCGACCACCATGTTCTTCGGCACGCCATCCTGGACGGTGAGTCCCACGGGAACCGCGTTCTGGCCGGCCGGCGCCGCGCCGGAGAACGCGCCGCTACATACGGCGACGATCTGGTACTTGGGATGGGACGATTTCCACGCCTCGTAGGCCTGGTAGACGGTCTGCCCCGAGCTGGCGACGGCGAAATACGTGGCCTTGATCCTCTCGCCTCGCCGCCAGAGGTACACCGCGTGCGCGCCGCTGCTGTAGCTGAGCGACTCCACTTCGACCTCGCCGCCGCAGTACTGCGCGGCCCAGCCGCCGAAGGGCACGAGTAGGACCACCGCGAGCACACAGCGGCGCAGGAGGTCGAGTGTCGACGGGGCAGGGGGGGACATGCGGCACGGCTCCGGGGTTTGGCGGTCCCTGGTCGTCACGGCGACCAGAATGGGATCTTCGACAGGTACTCTTTCTCGATGCGATCGTAGATGTACGTCCAGTTGCCGTCGGCCGCGTGCATCTGGAGCTTCTCCCAGCGGCTTCGAGGGACCGTGACGTTGTAGCTCCGCCGAGCGAGCTCTTCCAGTGCGTAGGCGGTGAGAGCATCGTCGGCGTCGAGGGTACCGTCAGTGAGACCCGCCTCGAGGGTCGCGGCAAGGCCCGTCAGCGTCACGTCGCTCACGGCGGCGAACACCAGGGTGTCGGGGTGGCTCGCGCTGGCTGCGCTCGCACGGTCGGCGAGGTCGAGCGCCCAGTCCACGTCGGGCCGATCACCGGGGCAAACGGGCTCGACCGCGAAGTAGCCCTCGTAGGCGACCACCCAGGGCACCGGATCGAGCAGGGCCGAGGAAGCGAGGATGGCGTCGGGGTCGCCGGGGGCGAGCCGCTCCGTCGTCGGCCCGTTGACGGTCAATCGGGCGGCGGAGCGGTCGGCGGCATGACAAGACACCCCGCGCCACTCCGACTGCGAAGCGACCGCCAGACCCACCGCGAGGAGGAGGGGGACGAGACCGAGGCGCAGACGGCGGTGCCGCCCCGCTCGGACGAGGATCTGGTTGAACCTGCGCGGACGCAAGGCGGCTCCCGGCTCTGAGGCTTGTCGAGTCTACGCACGAAGCGCGCGCGTGACAACTGGTGACAAGCGGCCGAGACCCCTACAAATCCACCCGGCTCCCCAGCTCTACCACCTGCGCAGGCGGCAGCTTGAAGTAGAGCGTGGGATCACTCGCGTTGCGCGTCATGAAGGCGAAGATGCTCTCTCGCCAGCCGCTCATGCGTCCCCGGTTGGTTTCCATGAAGCTCTCGCGGCCGAGCACATACACCACCTCGTCGTCTTCCACGTCGAGATTTGCCTGCTTGATCGCGTGTAGCACCGCCGAGGGTACCACCGGATCCTCGAGATAACCGTAGCGCACCATCACCCGGAAGAAACCATCGCCAAGCGGCTCCACCTCAAGGCGCTGGTCGGCCTCCACCCAGGGCGTGGCCTCGGTCGAGGCCGTCAGCAAGAAGACGTGCTCGTGCACCGCTGAGAAACGACGCGCGAGGTGGGAGAGCACCGGGGGCACGCCGTCGCCCGTGGCAGTCATCACCACCGCGAGCCCGGGCAGTCGGCGGAAGTCGGCGCGGTCGAGCCAGGTGTTGAGCTGGTCGGTGCTCGCGGAGATGCTGCGGAGGTGTTCGCCGAGGAGCGCGCGTCCGGAGAAAAATGTGCTCATGAGCAGGAACAGCGCCGCGCCCAGGGCGAAGGGCAAGTAGCCCCCCTCGAAGAACTTGAGGCCCGTGGCGCCGAGGAAGGGGAGGTCGATGGCGAGGAGCAAAAGGAGCACGATCCGGGCGCGGGCGCGGCTCCAGCCCCAGTGGAAAACGGCCACGTAGGCAAACACGATGCTGGTCAAGGCCATCGTGCCGCTCACCGCTAGGCCGTAGGCCGCGGCCAGTCGTGACGACCCGCCAAACACCACCACCAGCGCGATGCACGACACAGCGAGTGTCCAGTTGGCGATGGGCACGTAGATCTGGCCCTCGATCTCCGAGGAGGTGTGGTGAACGCGAACGCGGGGGAAGTAGCCGAGCCGCATGGCCTGGTAGGCAAGCGAGAACACCGCCGAGATCAGCGCCTGCGAGGCGATCACGGTGGCCATCGCCGCGAGGGCCACCAGCACGTAGGTGAGGGGACCCACGGGCACCTGCGAGAAGAACGGGGTCGCGGCCGCCTCAGGACGAGCGATGACCAGCGCGCCCTGGCCGAGGTAGCCCAGTGTCAGCGCCGGGTAGGCCACGCTCGTCCACGCGATGCGGATGGGTGAACGCCCGAAGTGCCCCATGTCGGCGTAGAGGGCCTCACCACCGGTGACGACGAGCACCACCGAGCCCAGGATCGCCACCCCGGGTAGTCCATGTTCCGCGAAGAAAGCGATCGCAGGCAATGGCGAGAGGGCCGCGAAGATCCCTGGGTGAAGGCGTGTGCTCCAGAGGCCCAGCCCGGCGACCACGAGGAACCAGATGAGCATCACCGGTCCGAAGAAGGCGCCCATGGCGCCGGTGCCGCGGCGCTGGACCGCGAAGAGACCGACGAGGATGGCGACCGTCAGAGGGACCACGTAGGGCTTGAAGGCGGTGCTCGCGACTTCGAGACCTTCCATGGCCGAGAGCACCGAGATCGACGGGGTGATCACGCCATCGCCGAAGAGCAGCGCCGCGCCGGCGATGACGAGCAGGCTGACGATGTGGATCCGGCCGCCCGGGGCGGCGCGGAAGTGCGCAGGCAGGAGCGTGACCAGCGCGAGGATGCCGCCCTCGCCGCGATTGTCGGCATTCATCAAGAGCGCGACGTACTTGACGGTGACCACCAGGGTCATCGACCAGAACATCAGGGAAACCACGCCCAGGACATTCGCCTCGGTGATCTCGAGGTGGTGCTTGTGAAGGCACTCGTAGAAGGCGTAGAGCGGGCTCGTGCCTATGTCGCCGAACACGACGCCGAGAGCCCCGAGGACAAGGGCGAGCGAGGGCTTGGCGGGGCCGTGCGGGGAGTGGGTCATGGCGCGGCGATGTAGCCCGCTGGCCACCGCGCTACATGCGGCCTTCCATGAGAGTCCGCGCGATCCGGCAGCCGAGCCGAGGCCCCGAGCTGTGGTCGCGAGTGGCCCACCAGGGGGCGGGGGTGGCGCTGGCGGCAGGACACGGGCGCCTCTACACCGCGGGTATCGACGGTCGGGTGTGCGCCTTCGGCGAGGGCGGTGAGCCGCTCGGCGAGGTGGTCGCGGGCCCCGTGCGCTTGATCGTGACCACCGGCGACGCCGTGATCGTCGCGAGCGGGCGCGTCGCCCGAGCATTCACCCCGGATCTGGGGCCGCTCGCCGACATCGAGCTGCCGACCGAGGCTCGGGCCGTCGCGGGTGGACGCGAGGCGCTGTTCGCCCTGGGCCCCGCTGGGCTCTGGGCGTGGAACCCCCGCGAAGGCCTGCGACAGCACGACGCTGAGGCCGCGGAGCACGTGGCGGCCCATGGGAACCGGGTGGTGGTGGGCGCGGGGGCGGTAGTTCGCGAAGTTGGCGGTGGGGCCACCTGGACCTACGACCAGTCGCGACTCAACCCGACGGAGTGGGCGTACCTCCAGCGTCTTACGATGTTCGCCGGCGGCACGCTCCTGGTGGTGGTGCGGGTCGACGGCGATCTCCACGGTTTCTCCGACTGCCTGGGCGTCGACCTCGCGACCGGCACTGCCAGTGTGCTGCCCGAGGCCGCGGCGTACATCCTCGCCGGGCCGGACGGCCTCGTGGACCCCGCCGATTGCGAGGCCGATGGCGGGGGCTCCCGGGTGAACACGGGCAACGTGGCGGTGCGCGCGGCGATCACCCTCGGCAACAGGCTCTTCACGGTCGACGGCGGGGGCCTCCTCCGCGCGTGGCGGATGGGCGCCGCGACGCCGCCGGAAGACGTGGGCCGCTTCCCCGACAACCCGGGGGCCGTCCCCGGCGAGGCGTGGACCTGGTCTCCCGAGCGAGGGCAAGCGCAACGCTGGTCGCTGGCCGACGGCCGTGCGCTCGGTGTCGTGACTGGCCTCTGTCGCGGCGCGACCGCCGCCGCGCTTCGTCCCGACGCGAGTCTGCTGGTCGTGGAGCCCTCCTGGGCAGACACGCTGGGCGAACATGGGATACACAGCCCCGTGTCGCTCCACGACCCGAGCGGACAGGTCGTCGGTCGCTGGCGTATCGGTCGCGACGTGAAGCTGCTCGATGGCGGACGGAGCATCGAGTGGACCGAGTCCCGCGGCTGGCTCCGGGTGGTCCCGCCGGGGGAGGGAACGACCGCGTGGCGAGACGCGCGGCATCCCGGGGCGGGCTTCGCGGTGATCGCCGGAGACTACGTCGTCACCGGTTGCCACGAGGGGGGAATCGCGGCGTGGCGTCGCGACACCGGTGTCGAGGCCTGGCGCGTTCATTCCGCACCGGTGAGGGCGCTGGCCGGGACGGGAACCGAGGTGGTTGCCCTGCTCGGTCAGCAAGCGCTTTGTCGCTACGATCTCGCCGACGGCAGGCTGATCGAGCGGGCCACCCTGCCGAAGCCCGTTGTCCCTGAAAAGCTCGTGGCCACGGACCGTGCGGTGCTCATCGTGGCGAACCCCGCCTACTGCTGGCCTCGCAACGGCGTGGTCCGGCTGGTGGATGGCACGGTCGGCGAGCTCCCGGGTAACGAGTGTCGCGACGTCACGACGACGATGGGCGACCAGGCGGGCCTCGAAGCCGTCGACGTGCGGGTGACCATCGACGTCGGGGGTACCACGCGGCGCGAGTCGCGCTTTGCGACGCCCGCCGCCCCATCGAGCACGGGGCTGCGCATCGACGGCCACGTGGTGTTCTTGGAGGGACGCGACGGCGAGCTGGCCCGCTACGAGAGCGCGGAGGGCGTCCGCGCCGCGCACTTCCACCCGCCCGACCGCCTCGCGGTGATCGACGAGCGCGGCGGGCTCACCCTCTTCGCGCTGGACGCCGATTGAAGCCGCCTTCTAAGCCAGCAACCCCGCCACCGAAGCCAACATCGCCGGCACCCCCGAGGGGTCCGTCCCGCCCGCCTGCGCGAGATCCGGGCGTCCGCCCCCCTTCGCGCCGACCATGGAAGAAAGGACGGCGATGAGCTTGCCGGCGTCGTAGCGCTTGCCAGCGAGGTCCTTGCTCACGGCCACCAGGAGTCGCACGCTCTTCTCGTCGCGACCGGCGAGCACGATCACCGCGGTCCCCAGCGAGTCGCGAAGCCGATCCGCCTCGTCGCGCATGGCCTTGCTATCGCCCACGAACTCGGCGGCGATCAACGTCACGTCGCCGATGCTCACCGCCTTCTCGCGCAGGTCGCCGGTGGCCGCACGGGCCGCCTCGCGACGCGCCGTGTCGAGTTCCTTCTGCAGGCGGTTGCGCTCGTCAACCAGTCGCGACACGGCGTCAGCGAGCTTGTCGGGGCTGGACTTGAGCAGGCCCGCGGTGGCGGACGCGCGGGACTCGAGCTCGCGCACGTAGGCAAGGGCGCCCCAGCCGGTCTGGGCCTCGATGCGACGCACGCCGGCGGCGATGCCGCTCTCGCTCACCAGCTTGAAAAAGCCGATGTCGCCCGAGCGGCGGGCATGGGTGCCGCCGCAGAGCTCCTTGGAGAAGCCGGCCACGCTCACCACGCGCACGCGGTCGCTGTATTTCTCGCCGAAGAGGGCCATCGCGCCGCCCGCCTTCGCCGCGTCGATGTCGCACACTTCGGTGGCGACGGGGTGGTTGGCGAGGATCTCGCGTTGCACGAGGTCTTCCACGTGGCGCAGCTCGTCGGCGCCCATCGCCTTGTGGTGGCTGAAGTCAAATCGAAGCCGGTCGGGACCCACCAGCGAGCCCTTCTGCATCACGTGCTCGCCGAGCACCTTCTTGAGCGCCGCGTGCAGCAGGTGCGTGGCGGTGTGGTTGAGCCGCGAGCGATCGCGTCGGCCGTTGTCCACGTGGAGGTCGACAGCCTGGCCGGTGCGCAGTGTGCCCCGCGTCACCTTCACGTGGTGCACGTGGATCTCGCCGCTGGGCTTAGTGGTGTCGAGCACCTCGGCCTCCCCGCCCTCCCAGCGGATCACGCCGGTGTCGCCCACCTGACCGCCGCTCTCCGCGTAGAACGGGGTCGCGACAGCCAGCACCGCGCCCTCGCAGCCCTCGGGCAAGGACGTCACGGTGGCGCCCTCGCTCACCATCGCCACCACCTCGCTCGTGGCGCTGTCCGCCTCGTAGCCAAGGAACTGGGTGGGAAACTTGCGGGCCAGCTCGTGCCAGAGCGCGGAGACCGCCTCCTCGCCCGAGCCCTTCCAAGCGGCACGGCCGCGCTGGCGCTGCGCCTCGCGGAGCCCCTCGAAGCCGGCCTCGTCGACCTCGAGGCCTCGCTCGGCCGCGATGAGCCGCGTGAGATCGACCGGGAACCCGTAGGTGTCGGCCAGCGTGAAGGCCACCTCGCCCGAGATGCGGGGCGGTTTCTTGTCAAACTCGCGGTCGAGCAGGCCGAGGCCCCGGTCGAGCGTGGCGGCGAAGCGTTCTTCCTCGGTCTTCACCACGTCGCGGATGAAGGTGCTCCGCTCGCCGAGCTCGGGGTAGGCGTCGCTGAAGCGGTCGATGACCGTCTGCACCGTCTCGTGGAGGAAGGGACCCTTCAGGCCAATCTTCACGCCGTAGCGGATGCCACGGCGCATGATGCGTCGCAAGACGTAGCCGCGTTCCTCGTTGCTCGGCATCACGCCGTCGGCCACGAGGAAGGCCGCCGCGCGGCTGTGATCGGCGATCACCTTCAGTGCCGTGTCAACGTCGGTGTTGTCGCGATAGCGAACGTTGGCCAGTCGCGCCGCGTGCTCGATGATCGGCGTGAAGAGATCAGTGTCGTAGTTGGAGTACACGCCCTGCGTGACGGCGGCCACGCGCTCCAGCCCGCTGCCGGTGTCGATGCTCGGCTTCGGCAGGGGGGTGAGCTTGCCCTGGGCGTCGCGCTCGTACTGCATGAACACGAGGTTCC
>SXON01000152.1 GCA_005778355.1 Pseudomonadota bacterium
CCTCTCCGACCGCCCCGGTGCGCCGCGGACGCCCGGCGCGACGCCCCAGGGCCCGTGGACCACCGCCGCGGAAGACCCGACCACACTTCAACGACCCTCGCTTACGACGACCGCGCCGGGCTGTGAGAAATGCGGGCTAGGCTTGGCACGCCGCTTGCGGTATGCTGGGCCATGGACACCTACCGCGAGATCCGCAACACCCTCGTACATCGCCTGGAATTGCACACCGGCCGGCAGGGCCGGATGGACGCCCACCTGCGCCGCCAGAGCAGCGAGCTCCCCGACGACTGGACCGAGCGAGCCTCGGAGATCGGCAACGAGGAGGTGCTGGTGCAGCTCGACGACGCGGGGCGCGCGGAGATCGAGGCGATGCGGGCGGCGATCGACCGCATCGACAACGACGCCTACGGCGTGTGCGACGAGTGCAGCGAGCCGATCCCCCTCGCCCGCCTCCAGGCCTTCCCCCTCGCCGTTCGCTGCGTCGAGTGCGAGACCTGGGAGGAGAAGTTCGGCTCCTAGGCTTGTGCTTCTGTGCGCGAGGGGTCGGGCAGGAGGATGTAGCCGCGCGTCAGGTCGCCGAGGAATGCACACCCGGCCACGCCGTTCTCGCCGAGCCAGGCGGCGACGTAGGCCACGATGAGGGCCTCGAGGCGCTCCTCGAGCTCGCCCAGTCGCGTGCCGTTGAGGTCGGGCAGGTGCGCGGTCATCAAGACATCGAGCGCCTGCGAAGGCAAGAGCTTGGGCGCGCCGGTGTAGAGCTTCTCCACGATCAACTCGCGCAGTCGGGCCACCCCCTCCTTCCGGCCGCCGATGGGTCCCGCCTTCATGCGCACGGGACGGTCAACCCCGAAGAGCAAGACCTGCGTGGACTGCGTGTGCGTCTCGATCAGGCGCTCGGGCGCCTCCGACGAGGGGTTGATGTCGAAGCCCATGCGCACCAGCCCCTTGGCCATGGTGCGTGGGTGCGACGCCGACACGGTGTTGTTGGCGTACTCGTCGATCCGGTAGCGGCTGAAGTGCTCGGCGAGCTGCTTGTCGCAGGGGCGGCTGCCCGAGAGATTCTCCACGATCACCGGTGCGTTCATCGCGAGGATGCAGCCGCTCCGGCCGCGGCTGCGGGCCAACCAGCGCAGTGTGTCCTCGTGGGCACGCAAGCTGTCGGCGCTCGCCACGCGCACGCCCCCCTCGGCTGGCTCGAGGATCACACCGCCCGAGCTGTCGCGCGGCGTCCAACCGAGATCTAGTCCCAGATACCTCATCAATCTCACCCGATCCTACTCAAACTTTCCAGCGGCCCAGGAGCCCGGAGACCGCGAGCCTAAGGCCCGTGATCTTTGCCCCGCCGCTACGCCCGATCTCGACGAGGCCCTCTGCCATCGTCGCGAGCGCAGGTGTGTACGGATACCACCACATTTCCTTTGCCTGGAAGGACTTGTCGACCACGACCGTGCGTGGATGCACGAGCCCCGCCAGCGCCCAGCGCGAGCCCGTGGCGCCGAAGCCGCTGTGTTTGCGGCCACCCCAGGCGGCGCCGCCCATGGGGCCAGTGAAGCAGCAGTTGTTGACGAAGCTCACGCCGCACTCGATGCGCGCCGCGAGCGCCGAGGCGCGGGCGTGGTCTTTCGACCACACCGACACGCAGAGCCCGTAGGCCGAGTCGTTGGCGAGCTCGACCGCCTGGTCTTCGTTGTCGAAGGCCGCTACCGGCACCACGGGGCCGAAGGTTTCCTCGCGCATGAGCGCGCACTCGGGAGGCACATCGACCAGCACGGTGGCAGGGTAGTAGAAACCCGTGCCGACGGGCTCGCCGCCGCAGAGCACGCGCGCGCCGCGAGCGACCGCCTCCGTGACCTGGGCGTGCACCTTGGCGAGGGCGCGCGCGTCGACCAGCGGGCCGAGGTCGGTGCCCACGCGCAAGGCACTCGCGGCGGCCACGAGGCGCTCGACAAAGGTGTCGTGGATGCGACGGTCGACGTAAATCCGTTCCACGCTCGCGCAGTCCTGACCGGCATTGTGAAACGCGCCCCAGGCGATGCCGGCGACGGTACGGTCGAGATTGCAGTCATGGAGCACAATGGCGGCGTCTTTGCTGCCGAGCTCGCAGGCGCTCGGGACCAGCTTGCTCGCGGCGTGTGCCGCCACCTTGCGACCGCCCGCCTCGCTCCCGGTGAAAATCACCTTGTCGACGCCGGCCTCGATCACCGCCGCGCCTTGTTCGGGCCCGCCGATCACGGTGACCACGAGGTCGGCGGGGAGCGACGCCGCGAAGATCTCGGCGAGCAGCGCACCGCAGCGTGGGGACAACTCCGAGGGCTTGAAGACCACCGCGTTGCCCGCGAGGAGCGCCGGGATGATGGTGCGGAGCGGCAGGTTGACCGGGTAGTTCCACGGCATGATCAGGCCGATCACCCCGAGCGCCTCGGGCACCACCTGCACCGACTTCATCGGGTAGTTGATGGGGTTGAGCGGCACCTCGACGGGGTCGAGCTCGTCGTCGATCATCTCGAGCCAGGCCGGGACGAGCTCAGATGTGGTGACCACCTCGCTCGTCCAGGCCTCGCCCGCTGGCTTGCCGATCTCGTCGCCGAGCACGCGCACGATGTCTTTCCCGCGCGCGAGGAAGGCAGCGGCGAGTTTTTCCATCGCTGCCTTCCGCTCGTCGAGCGGCCGAGCGCGCCAGAGGCGGCCGGCGGCGCGGGCACGATTCACGAGCGCAGGCACCTCGGACAGCGGCGTGCACGGCATGGCACCGGCGCTCTCGCCGGTGCGAGGGTCGGTCAGGTGCAGGACATCGTTGCCGTCGGGGGGCATCAATGCCACTTATCGCGACCGTTGCCCGCGCGCCCCGCCTCGGACAGCGCCCAGCGAAGCGCGGGACGGCGCCGGAGCGCGTCGCCGAGGGCGCCGTGAGTGGCGTCGGCGAGCCGCCGAGCGAGCGCCCGCGCCTCGGGCACGCGCGCGGAAGCCCGCACCGCATGGAGCACATCGAGCAAGAGGATCGGGTCGCCCGCCAGCCTTGCCTCACGCTCTGCGGCCTTGAGGATGTCGGGATCGCGACCCACCAGGGCCCCGGCGAGCATCAGCTGGGCGAGCAGTCGATGGCTCCCCATCCGGCCGAGCACCTCCACCGAGCTCGACACATGCTTCGCGTTGGCCGTGTAGAGCGCCGCCATGCCATCGTGGAAGGCCGCGCGCGCCGAGTCGCCCGCGCGCTGCGCCGTTTCCATGCCGGAGAGATGCGCGGCAAGCGAGGCGGGCACGTCGCCTCTTTCTCGGCGTTCGTCGGCGAGGACCTCGTAGTAGAAGGCGCGCACCGCGTAGGGCGCAGCGGGGTCGGCCGCAGCGCCGCAACTGGCGATGCGGGTGCCGGCCGCATCGAGCTCGCCGGCGCCGAGCTGCACCCAGGCGCGCAGGAGCTCCCCCGCGATGGCCCGCGAGGCCGTTTCCCGGCGCGAGGCGGCGTCGTCGGAGAGGTCGATGCTCTCCATCGCCCGGCTGAGCTGGCCGCAAGTCCGCTGGACCACGGCGAGGCGGAGGAACGCATCGGAGAGGGCGGTCCGGCGCTCACGCCCACGCAGCTCTCGCACCAGCGCGAGCATCATACGCTCGGCGTCGTCGTTGGCGCCTCGGGAGAGCGCCAGCGTGGCGAGGCCGATGCGGGCCCGGATCGCGGCGCGGTCTTGGGAGCTCGGTGATTCGGCCAGGCAAGCTCGGTAGTGATGCTCCGCGCGCACGTTGTCGCCGAGCCGCCGCGCGAAGTCGCCCACCGCGAGCTGCGCGTCGAGCAAGCCGTGCCCGGCGAGGCGCCCCACGCGCTCTGCGCGCACTGAGTCGGGCGGCGACCCCTGCGACACCTCCACCTCGAGCGCGAGCGCGTCGGCCCGATCGACAAGGCGCCGGGCACCCACCTCGCGGGCCAATCGGTCGCCGGCGGCCAGCGCCTCCCAGGCCTCGCGAAGCCGACCCACCGATCGGAGCGCCTCGGCCCGGGCGAGCGCACGGCGCGCCGCCAGCTCCGCCCCCACGTCGCCGGCGGCGCCCGCCTGCTCGATGGTGTCGAGCGCTGCCTGCGGGCGGCCCGCCCGCGCGAGGTATTCGCCCAGCTCCACGAGCTGGACGATCTGCTCTGCTGCTCCGGAGCCGAGCGCGTCGTGGAGCACCAGGAACCGTTGCTCCCACTCCCCGGAAGGGCGGGCACGGGCGGCGTCGGCCAGCGCGCGATGCAGGCCGCGACGATCATCCTCCGGGAGGTGACCGAGGATCGTGGCCTCGAGGGCAGCGCGGGTGAGCGAGACCCACTCCTCGCCCGAGTCGCTCCAGGTGGCGATCAGCCCCTGTCGAAGCGCCGGTCCGAGGTCGATGCCTGAGGCATCTGCACCCGCCGCGTCGAGCAAGAGCTCGACCGGCACCGGCCCGCCAGCCACCGCCACGGCGTCGAGCACCCGCCGGGTGGCCTCGGGGAGCCGTCGCAAGGCGCGCTCGAGGAGACGCTGCGTGGTCGTGCCCGGCGCCAGGCCCGTCGCCGAGTCCCAACGCCACGCGGGGTGGCCGTCGTCGGTGGTCCCCTCGCACCACACGCCGCCGCCCGTCGCCTGTTCACGCAGCAGCGCCACGGCCATCGCCGGCACGCCGCCGGAGGCCTCGGCCACCGCGACCTCCAGCCCCGGGGGCACGGCGGGGCTGTCAAACAACTCCACGAGCAGCTGGCGAATCTCGGCGAGCGAGAGCGGTCGGAGGGCCACGTGCCGCGCGCCGGCGACCGGCGCGATGTCGACCCCGAGGACGATGGCCGACACGAAGTCAAGTCGCGACAGCTCGTTGACTACGGCGAGGCAGTCCGGCGAGAGGGCGTCGGCGTCTTCGCTGACGAGCAGCACCCCCGACTCACGCCCGAGATCGCCGAGAGCGTTGCGGATGTCGGCGAGCTCGGGCGCCACCGTCATGCCCATGCGCCCCAGCTCAGCGGTGATCGCCGCGCACAGCTCGTGAGGCCGCATGCGAGACCGGCCTCGAACGGTGACCGTTTCCATACCGCGCTCGGTGGCCATGGCGCGCGCGGTTCGCGCCAGCGCTCCAAAGCCGGAGCCGAAGGGGCCGGTCACGACGACGAAGCCGCCGGTGTCGATGGCAGCTTCCATCGCGCCGCGCGCGGCGGCACGACCCACCAGCGGCGGCCGTCGCAAGTCGCGGCGGATGCCCACCGAGCCGGTGAGCAGGGCGAGCGCCACCGCCGAGGAGGGCGGGCGGCCGGCTGGGTCGCGCGCCATCAGCCGGTCGACCAGCGAGGCGAGACGAACGGGAATGCCCGGCGCCACCTCGATGAGCGGCGTGGCCCCACCCGAGCGGTGCACCGAGAGCCAGCCGGCGGCGCCGCGGGCCGAGAAGGGCCGCGCCCCGCACACGGCCTCGTAGAGCGTGATGCCAAGCGAGTAGAGATCGGTGCGGTGGTCGCTCTCGGCCCCCGCGATCTGCTCTGGCGCCATGTAGGCATAGGTGCCAAGCACATCGCCCAGCGTGGTGGTGAGCGGATCGGCGGGGTCGACGGCGAGGCCGAGGTCCATCAGGACGACACGATTGTCGTCGGCGCAGTACACGTTCGACGCCTTCACGTCGCGATGCACGATGCCGTGCTCGTGCAGGTATTGCAGCACCCGAAGCAGCGCCTGGGCGAGGTGGACCGCCTCGTCGCCGTTCATGGGACGCCGGCTGATCCGGTCGTCCAAGGGCTCACCCCGGAGCAGCTCGAGCACCAGCGCGGGCTGGTTTCCTCCGTACACGTGAAGGCATCGCACGAGGCCTGGGTGCGAGAGCCGCTGCAGGAGCCTCCCCTCGCGCAGAAAACGTTTGCGCATCGCGGGGCGGTCGGGGTCGCGAAGGACCTTCAGCGCCACCTCCTTGCCCTCCCAGGTCGTGCGGAAGACGTCGGCGATGCCGCCCTCGCCGATGCGCTCGAGGAGGCGGAGTCCGTGTAGCTCGCCGCGGCTCGCCACCTAGCGGCTTTCCAGCCAGGTGCGGAGCGGCGTCCACATGTGTTCCGGGGCTGCTTTCCCGGAGATGAGGTCGAGGTGACCCCAGTGCCGTCCCGTCGTCCAGGGCTCGAGCTCCAGGAGCGTCTTGTCGCGACTCCCGGACTCGTCGAACGGCGCGCGCGCGTCGGCCGGGGGCATCAGGTGGTCGAGGTCGCCCGACACCACCAGGAGCGGCACGTCGGTTCGCGACCAGGCCTCGGCGAACTCGAAGCGATCGGTGCTCGCCCAGCGCGCCATGTCGAGCCACACGTGCCCGCTCGTCCAGTCAAAACCGCGCTCCAGCCGCTCGGCGAGGAGCGCCGGCTCCACGCTCCCCGGGGCCCATCCGCTCACGGGAAAGGCGTAGCCGGCGATGTCGCTCACGGTGTAGAGCCGCCCGAGTAGCTGCCCTGCCAGGCGAGTGCGCACCGACACCTTGCCGAGGAGGCGCTTGCCCCGCATCACCGTGGACGCGCGGCACACCCAGTGCAAGAACCGGTTCGCTTGCGCGAACTTGTACAGCGCGCCGATGCCGACCACGCCGCGCACCGGCGTTTGCGTGGCGAGCGCATAAGAAACGGCCCCCCCGAGCGAATGACCCACCCAGAAAGCCCGCTGGGGCAGCGCGTCGGCCACCGCCTGCGCGTCGGCCACGTAGTCGGCGAAGTCCTCGGGCCCGTGGCCGGGGCGGGAGTTGCCGTGACCACGAAGCTCGAGGTTGAACACGTCGAAGCCGCTCGATGCGAGCCAGGCGCTCAGCGAGCGGATGGAATGGTGCCAAGTGTACCGGTTCTGGGCGAAGCCGTGCACCAGCACCACCGGCGGGCCACCCACGCCCGGGAGATGTTTGCGGACCAGGGACAGGCGTCCGTCGAGACGCCAGCGTTCCTTGTGAAGCAAGGCCGACTCGCCGGGCACGGTGGGCTGCTCGACGTCGGCCGACTCCTCGAGCACCCAGCGCTCCCCGCCAAGGGGCATCGCCCCAAGCCGACGTGCTCTGATCGCGCTCATCCGCGCAAGACCTCGGCGATTTCCTCGACGTTCTCGCGGTTCCCGATGAACAGCGGGGTGCGCTCGTGGATGTCGGTGGGCACCTTGTCGAGAATCCGTTGCGACCCGTCGATGCTCGCGCCACCGGCCGCCTCGGCGAGGAAAGAGAGCGGCACGGCCTCGTAGAGCATGCGAAGCTTCCCCGACTTCGCCTTGGCGGTGGACGGGTACATGAACAGGCCGCCCTTGACCAGGTTGCGATGGAAGTCGCCGACGAGCGACCCGATGTACCGGGCCGACCACCCGAGCGACGGCTCCTTCACCCGCCTCAGCCAGTCCTGGAGGCGAGGATCCCACTGCGCCGCGTAGGCCTCGTTGCACGAGTAGCTCTTGGCCCTCGGCGCCAGCTGGATGTCGTGGTGAGACAGGAAGAACTCGCCGACGGACGGGTCGAGCGTGAAGCCGTGGACACCCTTGCCGGTGGAGAGCACCAGCACCGTGCCCGCGCCATAGACGATGTAGCCGGCGGCCACGAGATCGGTGCCCGGGCGGAGAACGTCGTGGAGCGTGCCATCGCGACCGGAGGACCGGCGCTTGTGGATCGCGAAGATGGTGCCGATGCTCGCGTTGGTGTCGATGTTCGAGGAACCATCGAGCGGGTCCATCGCGAAGACGTACTCGCCCACCTCGAAGGCAGGGGGCACGAAGATCGGCGCGTCTTCCTCTTCCGACACGACCATGCACACCACGCCGGCGTGCTCCAGCGCCCGTTTGAAGGTCTCGTTGGCGTAAATGTCGAGCTTCTGGACGAACTCGCCCTGGATGTTCATGCTGCCCGTGGCGCCGAACATGCCGGCGAGACCGGCGCGCTGCACCCGCGCCGAGCAGAGCTTGCCCGCGAGCGCCACCTGTTTCAGCAGGTTGACGAAGCTCCCGGTGGCTCCCGGGTGCGCGTGCATCGTTTCCAGGAGGAAGCGGTCGAGGGTCGTGCCCTCTTCGAAGTGCGCCATGACGAGGATCGTATCGCGGGGCTCGTCAAGCGAGCGCGAAGAGGCTTCGCCACAGCGCGTAGCGAGCATCGGCGCGGAGCCCCGGTTCGCGGCGCCGCCCGATGTCGGCCCAGATCATACGCTGGGCCAGCTCGTAGCTGCGATCCGGCAGCGGCATGCGGAACCGGAGGCGCCCGTCGCGCTCGCCCACGATCTCGCCCGCCACGCGATCATAGAACGCGGTGCCCTTCATCGGGTGCGCCACGCTCAAGAGCGTCACCTCGGGATCGATGCGTCGTAAGAGATCGCGCGTGGAGAGGATGTCGCGACGTGCCTCACCCGGGTAGCCGAGCATCACGAAGGCGCCCATCTCGATCCCGCTCTCGCGGAGATTCCTCGCTGCCGCTTCGATCTCGGCCACCGTGGTGCCTTTCACCATCTCGTCGAGCACGTGGTCGGCGCCCGACTCTGCCGAGACGTACACCCGGAAGCAGCCCGCTCGCTTGAGCGCGTCGCAGAGCGTGGGGTCGAGCGTCTCGGCGCGGCCGATGATGTAGAAGGGCACGGACAAGCCGCGCTCGACGACCCGCGCGCAGAAACGTTCCACCCACTTGCGGTTGAGCGTGAACATGTCGTCCACGAACCACAGCTGCCCTGGCGAGAAGCGCTCGAGCAAGAAGGCCATCTCGTCGATCACCGCGTCGACCTCGCGCCGACGGAAGGTGTCGCCGTACACCTGCTTGGAACACCACGCGCAGTGGAAGGGACAACCGCGCGAGCTGGTGAGCGACAGCGCCGTCTCGCTGTGACGCGCTCGCCAGGCCGAGAAATAGGCATCGAGGTCGCGACGGTCCCGGTGCGGCCAGGGCAAAGCGTCGAGCGGCCGCACCAGCGCGCGCGGGCGGGTACGCACGATGCGTTCGCCATCGAGGAACGCGATGCCGTCGATGTCGCCGAGAGTATCGGGATCCCATCGCCAGCGGTTGCGACGCAGATGCTCGAGCAACGCCGCCGTCGTCACCTCGCCCTCGCCAAGCACCACCACCTCCACGCCCATCCCGAGGTAGGCGTCGAGGTACTGGCCGGGGTCGGGCCCGCCGGCGATCACGCGGCAACCCCGGGCGCGCGCCTGCGCCACCATGCCGGCCGTCACTGGTCGGGTGAGGGTGTGGCCGTACACGCCGACCACCCTCGGTCGCGACGCGTCGAGCACGGGGGCGAAGGCCTCCGGGCCCGTGGCGAAGGTGCTGTCCCACCAGTCCGCATCGAAGCCATGTCGCGACATGTACGCGACGAGGTACTGGAGGCCCAGCGGCGGAAAAGGCCGCATCAGCTCACGTTCGCGCGGGTCGCGCGCGAGGAAGTAGGCGTGGGCGAAGAGGACGTCCAACGTGGGACAGCGTAGCGCGAGGCGCTAGCGCGTGATCGTAACGGAGTCGGCTACTTCGGCGCGCAGCGGCTCAGTGGTGTTGCCAGTCGTCCAGAACTCGAAGCGAAGCGCCTCGGGACTGGCGTCGCCGACGATGAAGCCATGGAGGCCTTCCACCTCCACCTGGTCGTCCGCCAGCTCCGGCCAGGCCAGGAGCCCTCGCTGCTCTCCCCCCTGGTCCTCGGGATCGACCATGAGCGTGTCGAGGTAGAAGAAACCCGCGGCCGGGGTCACGAGGTAGAGCACGCCGTCGTCCGGGCCGAGCCCGTACTCGCCAGACGAGGCCGGCGTCCCGTCGTCGGCCAAGGGCACGAAGCGCTGGTAGATGTGCTCGTGTGCCATGATGACGGCGTCGATGTTGCCACCGAAGAGCGTCGTGATGGGTCGCTGTTCGTCGGCCAGGCAGGCGAAACGGCCGCCTGCCGTGTAGGCTGGGACGTGGAATTGGGCGAGCGTCCAGTCTGCGGCGCGGACATCGCCGTCCCACAGGTCGGCCATCTCGGCCTCCATCCAGCCGTACTGCTTGCCGCCCTCCGCGAGATCAGCCGCCACCTCGCTGTTGATGGCGAGCACCCGCACGCGACCGTAGTCGAGTCGCCAGTAGGCCTCGCTCCCGGGCGTTTCCGGCAGCGCGAACCACTTGCGCCAGCTGGTGGTGTCGCTGCTCGACTCCACCCCGGGGTTGTCGTGATTGCCCACGGCAGGGACCAGAGGCACGCTGCGGAACAACTCGCGTCCACCGTCGAAGAAGAGCCACCATAGGCCAGGGTAGTCGTCGGCCGGAAGGTCGCCCGGCGCGAGGATGAAGCGGGCCTCCGGCCAGGCGGCCGCCATCGCGTCGGCCACGGCGGGCCACCGCTCCTCGAAACGACCGGAGTCCTGCATGTCGGCGGCCACGAGGAACTGGAATCGGTCTTCGGCGGGGGCCACGGTCCGGAACTCTCCCCAGGGCGAGACGCGCCCGAGGCTGTCGCGCACCCGGTACACCCAGCGCTCGCCCGCCCTTAGACCGCCGAGCGCCACGTGGTGCACCGTGCCAACTTCGGTACCGATGGCGTAGGCCACGTTCTCTTCGTCAGGACCGTACTCCACGACACCCAACCCCGGTTGCCCGGTGGCCCAGTTCACGACAATGCCGTTGGCTGGTGTCGCGACATCATTCCACGTGAGGTAGGGACCCACGGAGGGGAAACTCAGATCCCAGGCGTACTCGTCGCCTGAAGCATCGTCGACCACGCCATCGACGGTGAAGATCATGTGCAGGGCCCGGGCCACGTCGGGAACCTCCACATCGACCACCCACGCGGCATTCTCGTCGCGACTCATCGCGACCTGTACCTCCGCGCGGGGCACCATCGTCTCGTAGTTGGTGTGGAGGGCATCGCGAGGCGCGGCCCGGTCGGACCAGCCGTCCAGCCCCCAGGTGAGCGTGACCGCCTGCGCCCCTTGGCCCCCGGCATAGGTGACCACGCCCTCCTCCCACCGGGCCACGGGGTCGAGAGCGGGGTCGAGGTCGGCCGGGTCGCTCTCGACGACGAGCGTGCTCGCCTGCACCTCGTGGCCACCGAGCTCCACGCGACAGGTCCATGTTTGACCGGCTCGCGTGAACCCAGGGAACACGGTGTCGCCCGCGAAGCGGGTCTGCATCAGGCGTTCGAGGAACGGGGCACCGTCGACAGACCACGAGAACTGCGGGCGTCGACCCTCGATGCCCGGCACCTCGCACACCAACGGGTCGACCCGCTCGCGGGCGCCCTCCGTCAGCGAGACGTCGGGTCCGGCGGGCCCGGTTCGGTCGGCGTCGGCTGTGGTACAGGCGAGGAGGAGGAGGAGCAGGGACGTTCCGGCGTCTCGACAGGCGCACGCGCCGCTGGGCGCGAGGGTCTCGACGACGGCAGGTATCGTACCGGATCCGGGGGCAGCCTCACAGGGGGATTCGCTCGGTGAACGCGAAGGCCGCGCCCATCTCCAGCTCGAGGCGGCGCACGCGCTCGAGCTCCTGGTCGTACTCCTCGATCACCCCGGCGCTCGACCAGGCGACTTCGAGGTGCCCCGAGGGGAGTGATCGGGCCTGGCCGAGGAAGTTCACCAGCAGGCAGTCCTCGCTCTCGATGGCGGTGCGGGTGTTCACCACCCTCTGGTCGCTGTCGAGCGTCAGGAACGCCGCCCAGGAGCAAACCGAGGGATCGTCGAGAAAATCACCACGATTGAAGACAAGGATTTCATTTGAAGACACAACCTGGACCGAGTGGGGCCACTGGGTGATTCGGCCACCGGGGCTGGCGAAGTCGCCGTACTCCGTGCCGAGGACCCAGGCCGGCTCGCCGCTCCCCACGTCGATCCGCGTGACGGCGTCGAACGCGACCATGGTGACGAGCACGTCGTCGGTGGCCTCGTCGTATGTGATGCCGTTCACGTGCGTCCAGTCGTAGACCGAGTGATCGGCGGGGTAGAAACCGGCCAGCCAGTCGCCCTCGCTGTCGAACTCGATCTCGTCGAAGCTGTTCCACAGCTCCCGCACCGTGCCATCGGCCTCGCGGACCACCACGGTGTCGCCGAGGTACCGTTCATCGCCGATCTGCTGCACGTCCCAGCCGAGCGCGGCGAAGCGCCCCCCGGAGAGCTCGACAAAATCGGTGTGGAGGCCGGCGATGTCGTGGGACTCGCCCTCGGTACCGTCGAAGCGCAGGCGCGTGATGTGGCCGAGCTCATCTTCCGAGGCCGCTTGGGTGAGGATCCATAGGCCATCGCCGTCGTGAGCGGGGGCGGCGCGGAAGGTCTGCGCCTCGTTGCCGCGGTCGTCGACCAGCTTGTGCGCAAAAACCACATTTCCGAGAGGGTCGATCACCGTCACCCAGCCGGCCTGGCCGTACTCGCCGGTGAACACCGGCGCCACGAGGAGGCGACCGTCAACCGTCGCGAGCTCGCCCTCCACCTGCGAGACCTGCGGCACCCCAGAAGGCAGCTCGCCGTTCTGGCCAAGCCCGGAGGCCACACACATGTCCTCGCCCTCGACCTCCACGCGCCAGGTGAACTCGGTGGCGGCGGGGATCCCCAGCAGTAGCGCCTCGTGGGCCGTGCCGGGCGTGGACCATGCCGTGGCGCGCTCGCCGCCGGCCGCCGTCTCGAAGACAACTCGGGTGACCGCCTCGCCGGTGGTGTCGAAGGCCAGGCGGGGGACAGTTCCGGCGCTGGTGGCGGAGAGGCTCGGCTCGGCCAGGAGCCAGTCATCCGCGCAATCGTCGGGGACGACGTCGTCGCCGGTCTCGGTGAGCACACCGGTCGCGTCGCCCGGAGTGCAGGCGAGGAGCAGGGCGAGGATCACAGCGCCTCGGGCTCGAGGAAGGCCACGAGCTTCGGGGCGGTGTGCATGCACTCGGCGCAGTGCAGGGCCACGAGCCAGGTGGAACCGGTGTCGAGGCCCGCGAAGGCGGTGTCGCCCCGCAGGGAGGC
>SXON01000153.1 GCA_005778355.1 Pseudomonadota bacterium
CGCGGCGCTGGTGATCTACCCGCCGCTCGCGGGCTCCATCCCCGCCTCGGCGGCGGGATCCCTGCTGGTGGGCACCGAGTACCTCCAGTCGACCGGGGTCGCGGTGGAGGGGATCGGCGACTTCGACGGTGACGGGCACCCCGACGTCGCGCTGGCCGCGCTCGGCGAGGCAATGTACGACGGCTACACCGCGGCGGGCGCCTGGATCGTCCCCGGCCTCGGCCTCCGACCGCCCGACTGGAACCCGCCGAGGGCCATGCGCGTCAGAGCCCGAGCTCGGCGGCCACCACGGCGGGGCGCTCGCGCAGGTAGGCCAGCGCGCGGTCCTGCGCGTCGCGTACCTTGGCCTGGTCGTAGGGGTCGACGGGGTCGAGCTGCGAGGCGCTCCCCACCCGTTCCAGCGCCGCCTCGGCCCCAGCCGGGAACATCGATAGCCAGGTGTCGCGACCGTCGACTATGTTGGACCGGAGGCGCTCCACACAGTCGACGTCGGCCACGCAGCCACTGTAGAGCACGCCCGGACCGGCGCCGAGTCCGGAGATCGGGTGTGTCACGCCGTAGCGGAAACGCAGGTTGAAGTCTTGTCCCCAGGGCACCAGGGCCCATCGCTCCTCGGCCTGCATCAGCAGGTAGTTGTTCACGTTGCTGGCGTAGCCGTCAGGATTGCCGAGCAGCAACTCGCCCGCCAGCATCGCGTAGACCGACGGATGGAAGTCACGGTCCAGCACGGTGGGCACGCCGTCTTCCTCGATGGCGTGCACCAGCGCATCGAGGTCGGCCTCGCCCTCCTCCTCGGTGAAGCCACCCACCAGCTCCGGCGTGAGGTCGGCGAAACCGTCGCTCTCGAAAAGTACTGTTCCCCCCTGCCCTTCGAGCCACAGCTCGTCGAGCGTCTCCACCACGCTGTACAGCCCCTTGTCTTCGCCGTTGACCACGAGGCAGGCGTAGCCGTGCCTCGGCGCGGGCACGCCGAGCGCCGCGTAGAGCGCGTAGCTGACTTCCTCGGAGAGGGCCGAGGCGTCCTGGACCATGTTGTTGAGCGTCAAACGGCGAACGCCGTCGACACGCGCCTCCCCGAGGTCGATCTTGAAGGCCGGCTTGTACTCGATGGGTTGGAAGCTGTGTCCGCCCTTCAGTCGCACCTCGGCCGGCCACTCGGCGCCATTCCAAAGGAAGGTGCCGGGGGTGTCGACACTTTCCTCGCGGGAACTATCGGCCAGGGCGTCGGGATCGGGGATGTCGAGCGCGAAGTCGTGGAGCGCCTCGCCGTAGAGCTGCCCGTCTTCTCCCGTCCCGCAGGCCTGGTTCCAGGAGGCGCACCCGGCCAGACCTGCCAGGAATGTGGTGAGCACGATGGACACGAGCTTTGCGAGGATAGCCGACAGCGCATGTTGACGCTCATCGGCCTGGCGCTCGCAGAGTTCCCTCTCCCCACCTACCCCGAGTGCGGCGAGCCGGATCGGCCCGACTTGTGTCCCTCGGACATGGAGGGGAAATGGAACTTCCTGTCGTACATTCCGGCGGCGTGGGGCGTCGCGCTCGACGCGACCGAGGAAGAGGGCATGGGCAGCGGGATGTGGCTCGACCGCGCCTTCCGGGTGACCACCGGCCGCACCGACGTGGTGATCGCGGTGATCGACTCGGGGGTTCACTGGGACGACACCGACGTGGTGCGCAAGTTCGTGCTCAACGCGAACGAGCTGCCGCCGCCCGAGGGCAGCGACGTGCACGACAAGAACGGCGACGGCGCGCTCACCGTGGCCGACTACGAAGGCGACACGCGAGTGGAGATCACCGCCGGCGACGACGCCGCCGACCACCTGCTCGACCCCTCCGACCTCATCGCCACCTTCTCTGATGGCGTGGACGACGACGGCAACGCCTACATCGACGACATCTGCGGCTGGGACTTCCAGTGGGACGACAACAACCCCTACGACGACGTGCGCTTCGGCCACGGCACGGGCGAGTCGGAAGACGCGGCCGCCGAGGGCAACGACGGCGGCGACATCGGCACCTGCCCCAACTGCGTGGTGCTCCCGGTGCGCGTGGGCGACAGCTTCGTGGTGGACGGCTCCACCTTCGGCTCGGGGCTGGTGTTCGCGGTCGACAGCGGCGCCGACGTGGCGCTGGTGGCCGCCGGCGCGGTTCAACAGACGGCCACGGTCGAGGCGGCCATCGAGTACGCCTGGGACATGGGCGCGCTCACCATCGGCAGCGCCGCCGACGAGACCGCCTACCACCCCAACCCGCCCGGCATGGCGGCGCATACCTTCTACGTGCACGCGATTGTCTACAATGGGGACGACCCCGAGGATTCTACCAGCTTCCTCGCCTACTCCAACTGTACCAACCACGGCGTCCGGCTGGATGGCAGCGCCTCGTCGACCAGCTGTTCGTCCGGTGCCACCGGCGTCACCTCGGGCATCACCGGCCTCGTGATCAGCGCGGCCCGCGATGCGGGCTGGGAGCCCACGCCCGGTGAGCTGCACGCCCTGCTCGCGCGCGGGGCCGACGACATCGCCCTTCCCGACGACCCGAGCCGCTACCCCACCAAGACGGGCTGGGACGCCTGGAGCGGCTGGGGACGAGTCAACGCCTACAACGCGGTGCTCGCCGCCTCGCTCGGCGAGGTGCCTCCGGTGGCAGAGCTGAGCGAACCCGGCTGGTACGACTGGATCGACCCGATGGCCACCCCGGTGGTGACCGTGGCGGGGCTGGCGACGAGCCGCGGAGAAGTGGCCTCGTGGTCGTTGAGCTACGGCCTCGGCCTCGAGCCGACCGAGTGGACCGAGGTGGACAGCGGCCAGGGCGCGCTCGACGGGCCCATCGCCGACTTCACGCTGCCGGACTTCGACGTGGCGATCATCGATCCGCCAAAGGGAACCAACCCCGTGGATCGCGAGCTCAACGCGAACGCGGCGACGGTACAATTGCGACTGGTCGTCACCGACGACAAGGGCCGGACGACCACGGCGCGCACGTCGTTCTACGTGCACCACGACCCCGACGCCGTGGCCGGCTGGCCCGTGGAACTGCCGCACTCGCTCGAGTCTTCCCCTGCCCTCGCCGACCTCGATGGCGACGGCGCCGCCGAGGTGATCCAGGCCGACAGCGGGGGCTGGGTGCATGCGCTGCGTGCGGATGGCTCAGAGTTGGACGGCTGGCCTGTACACACCGAGCCCCTCCCCGAGCTCGACCCGGACAACGCCGCCCATCATCGTGCGTCCGCCGGTTGGACCGCCCTCGGCGCCGACGTGTACGCGCCCGTGACCGCGACGCCGGCCGTCGCCGACCTCGATGGGGACGGCACCATGGAGGTGGTCGTCGCCACCTTCCGCGGCCGGGTGCACGTCTTTGGCACCGATGGCGCCGAGTGGGCGGGGTTCCCCGTCGCGAGCGAGCCTGTCACCTACACCGACGAGGACGACAGCCTCGCCGACAGCTTCTTCTCGTCGCCCGCCCTCGGCGACATCGACGGCGACGGCGCCTACGAGATCGTGCTCGGCGCCGGCGACCAGCAAGTGTACGCCTGGGAGATCGACGGGAGCTACACGGCGGGCTTCCCGGTGCGACTCGCCTGGCCCGACGAGGTGCTCGACCGGCGGCGCATCGTGGCCTCCCCCGCCATCGGCGACATCGACGGCGACGGTCGCGACGACATCGTGATCGGCACCAACGAGACCGTCACCGAGGAGCACGCGGCGCTCTACGCGGTGGACGGCACCGGGCAGGTGATGCCCGGCTGGCCCATCCGTTTGTATGGGCTGTTTGTCGATGTCCTGCCGATGGTGGGCCAGGGCGTGCCCAACTCGGCGGCCCTGGTCGACCTCGACGGCGACGGCGTGCCCGAGGTGGTGACCCACGGCCTCGCGGGCGACGTGGAGGTCGTGCACGGCGACGGCACCGACTTCTTCAAGACCACGTCGGCGCTGTCGGCCTACGGCCCCGGCAGCAATGTTTCTGACACCACCATCTTCCCGCTCATCAATAGCCCCAGCATCGGCGACCTCGATGGCGACGGCGTGGCCGATATCGTCAACGGCGCGGCCGGTTTCGACTATGCCCGGGGGACCGACGACGACGGCATGCGCTACGACTTCGACCATGCCCTCGGCGGCTGGAGCGGGGTGGACGGCAACTTCCTCCCCGGCTTCCCGCGCATGGTAGAAGACCTCCAGTTCTTCGCCAACCCCGCCGTGGTCGACATCGACGGCGACCGCCGCATGGAGGCCATCACCGGCTCTGGCGGCTTCATCGTTCACGCCTGGAACGCCGACGGCGAGCAGCCGTCCGGGTGGCCCAAGCTCACCGGCCAGTGGGTGATCGCCTCGCCGGCCGTGGGCGACATCGATGGGGACGGCACGCTAGAGGTGGTCGTCGGCACGCGCGAGGGCTACCTGTTCGCCTGGCACACGGGCACCGACGTGGGCGCCGATGCGGGCTGGGTGCGCTTCGGGCACGACAACCGCAACACCCACAACTACGAGGTGCCCCTCGACGGGTGGAACACCTGGCCGGACGCGGACACCGAGCCGGACCTGTCGGACGAACGGGGTTGTGGCTGCGTGTCACTCGCCCAGAGTGCGCCGGGGCTCGGGCGGATGGCCTCCATCCTCATCGGACTGGCCACCCTCTTGGCGGCTACGCGGCGTCGAAAGGACCGCTGACACGTGTCGGGTGACACCGAGACCGGGAGCGCGCCGCCTCATCGAGGCCCGCCACGCTGGCTGCTTGTCACGGGCGATCTCGTCGCGGTGGCGGGCATCGTGGCCGTGCTCCTCTACCAGCAGACGCGGGTGCACATGGGGCCCGCGGGGGATGCGTACCCAGGCTGGGCGTCGCCCTACGACACGTACCTGATCGGTCCCGACGCCGGCGAGTGGGCGAACGCGGCCCGACTCGTGGCCGAGGGCCGGATCGACGAGGTGGATCCGCACCGCCCACCGACCTGGGTCTTGCTGACGGCGCTCTTTTCGCGACTACTCGGCGTTGATGTTGTCCTGGCCGGTCACGCAGTGAATCACCTGATTGGAGTGCTCGGCCCGGTGGTGGTGTACGCGCTGGGCCGTCGGCTCGGGCTCGGGGGACTGGCCATCGCCGCAGCCGTGGTGAGCGGGACTCTGCTGCAAACCGCGTACGCCGTCACCAACTACTGCATCGACGCCGCCGTGACCTACGCGCTGCCTACACTCCTATTCGTCGCGAGCTTCGCCGGGCGCGGTCGCCTCGCGGCGGTGGGCGCAGGGGTCCTGGGCGCCTTCGCGGCCTTCACCCACCTCTTGCTGATGCCGCTGTCGGTGCTGGGGGTGCTGATGGCCACCACCACCGCGCCCAGGGGGCGGAGACTGGCGACCGGGGCCGTCTTCGCGGCGACGATCCTCGCCATGGCGCTCGCCGTCTTCGCACTGTACCCGCACCTCGGGGTCGGCGACCTCGGCGATGCGTTCGCGGAGGGGGCGGCCCGGCAGCGAAACGTGTCTGCCACGCCGACAGAAGCACTCGGGCGCCTAGCCGCTGCCACCCGGGTGGCGGTTGCGGTGGACTGGCGCGACCTGAACTGGCGGGCCGGCTGGCTCGCGGCCCACGCGCTCCCGAGGGGGATTCCCGCCGTACTCGTGGGCACCCTGTGCCTGCTGGGTGCCTGGGGCCCGTTCACGGCGAGCCCCGGCGGTGCGTCGCAGCCCGGGTGGCGGAGCGGCGTGGCCGGCGGCCTTCCGCTCGCCGGTGTCCTCCTCTTCCTGGTGGCGCTCACCGCCGTACGCGCGCCCGAGCGCTACGGCTTCGACCTCGTCGCCTGCCTTGCCCTCCTCGCGATGCGCGGGATCTACGCCTGCCTCGCGATAGCGGCCGCCCTCGCGACGCGCGCCGTCCCCGCAGGTTTCCGAGCGGCGGCTGTCACCTGGGCACCCGGCGTGCTCGCCGCCCTGCTCGGCGTCGGGTTCGCGGCGGATGCCGCGCTGAACCAGAGTCCGATGCAGATCCAGATGCGCCAGCCTCCGGTGATGCCGAACGACGAGGATGCGCGCCGCCTCGGCACCGCCCTCGCGGCTTGGCCCGCGAATACCCCCGTGGTCAGCTACGAGAAGGAGGCGCTGGTCTACGCGAATACCTGGTCGTGCGTGCTTGCGAGCTGCCCGGAGGAGGAAAGCCCCGGCGGGTTCGAGCAGTGTCGCGACCGTGCTGCCGCCGCCTGTCCGGGGGAGGGCGACCTCTTGTGGGTGCTGTCGAGTCGGCCCGACCCCTACAAGGTGAGCGTCGCCCGGCTCACCGTCGACGCGTGGGCGGGCGCCACGTTCCCCGTGGTCCTGACCGTCGATGGCACCATGACCACCTTCACCGTGGTGGCGGTGCCGAGGACGGGTCTAGGCACGCCTTGAGCGCGGCGGCCACGGTGGCGTGGCCCTGGACCGACCAGTGGCCGTCGAACTGGAGGTAGGGCGACTCGCCCGCTGCCTGCGCCTGCCGAAGCGCGGGCGCGAGATCGCAGCTGGCGATGCCCTGCTTGGCCAGCACCCCGGCCACGGCGTCGCCCACCGCGTCGGGGCTGCCCGAGGCCGGATCCAGGCCCACCATCTCGAGCGTGGGCGGCAGGCGCGCCACGTCGATGCTGTAGACCGGCGGCGCCAGCGCCACGACCAGCCGGTCACCGCGCTCGGCGGTGAGCTCGGCCAGTTCGGCGAACGCAGCCTCAGTGCGCGGGAGCAGGTTTCGAAGCGCGCCGGCGCCCCGCGTCGTAAAGAGCTCCATCTCGCCCCGCCAGCGGTGCACGTCGCCCGCGCCTCGCCCCGAGAGATCGCGGGTGCGCGACCAGACGCGCCAGTGCGCGTAGAGGAAGGAGTGCTCGAAAAGGAAGGACTCCCAGGGCCGCAAGCGTGGTTCCAGCTGCGGCGCTTTCTCCCGCGCCGGGGCCGGACGCGGGTTGGCCACCGGGGCCGATGGCGTGAAGCGCTCGTTGTCCTGCGGGTCGTTGCCGAGGAAGTACACGAGGATCACGCCGTCCGGCTGCACCTGCGGCGCCACCCTCAGGTACCGGCGGGACGATTGCCATGTGGAGTCGCCATCGACGCCCCCGTTGAACACCTCGGTGCCGGTGATCTCGCCCAGCCGCGACACGAAGGTGTCTTGT
Source organism: Pseudomonadota bacterium (assembly GCA_005778355.1). Lineage (GTDB taxonomy): Bacteria > Myxococcota_A > UBA796 > UBA796 > SXON01 > SXON01. The sequence continues at coordinate 7,130 of SXON01000153.1, forward strand.
TCCGGCACCTGCGCAGCGAAGGTGAAGGAGTCGCCGACGACCAGCCAGCGTGGCACGCCCGAGGGCGGTTCGACCTCGGCGCCACGCATGCCCAGCGTGTTGACACGCAACAGGACACTCAGCCCGGGCAGGCGGACCGTGCCGGAAAACCCGGGGCGGAGGGCCGTTCGCAGCTCTCCGTCGGGCTGCACCAGGTTGTCGGGTTCACCATCTGGCGCGTTGAACGTGAGGTGGGCACCACCGGGTGGCGCCACGGCGCGGGCCACGCCCTCGGCGGCCAGGACGCCGAGCACAACGCCCCCGAGGAGAAGGCCGATCCGAGTGAGGGCGACACGCGCGAGCCGACGAAGATCTGCCACGCAGCGGGCCTAACTCGTCACCCGGAGCCGGGATCAGGACCGCTCGGCGCCGTGGCGCCCGGCGACGAGACGCAGCGCGAGCTTTCCTTCAGGGTCCACATGCGCACCTCGCCGCCACGGGGCGCGCCCAGGCAAGCGGTGAGGTTGGCCGTCGCCCACTTCTCCTGCGTCGCGTAGGGGGTGCCTTCCCGGATGGGCACGCGGAGGAAACGCTGGAGCTGTCCGTCAAGGTTGCGTTGGACCACGATCGTTCCAACGCCCAGCTCACGAAGGCCGTCGATCACAGTGTCCATCTCGGCGCTCGACGCCGGCCCGGCGAGCCAGGCCGCAGCTGGGTCGACGACGATCGGGCGCTGGTGCACCATCACCTGCATCGCGCGCTGAAACCGGTTGGCCTCGAGCTGAACCGTGGGCCCGCCCGGGAGCGGCCACTGCGCGTGGAAAACCGCCCCGCGGGTGTACCGGAGCTCCTCGTACTCGCGCTGCGGGCGCGGCATCTCGCCGGCGCGCACCGGGAAGGCGCCTGGCGTGGCCACGACCCGCTCGTAGAGGGCGCCGCCCGCGAGCCCGAGGGCCACCAGCACCTGGATCACCGCGTGTCGGCTCACCAGGGCGGCAAGGCGGGCGACGCCGGCCGCAGCGAGAGGCGAGAGCACGAGGAAGGTGACGATGATGAAGCGGAACGGGTGGTCGAGACGCCGGAGCGGCGAGAAGACAAGTCCCACCAGGCCCGCCGGCATCGGGATGCCCCCCCAGCTCCCGAGGCGGACAAGGTGCTCGTCGTCACGGAGCCAGGGGCCAAGCGAGAAGAGGCCAAACACAAGGGCGAGCGCCACTAGTCGCCGCTTCCCGCTTACCCGGCCCCAGATGGCCCCCACCACGGCGAGGGCGAGGAAACCAAGGCCAAGGTACAGGCAGCCCTCCCCCTGGCCGATCTGCGCCTTGGCGAGTCGTGTCTCGGAGTTGAACACCAGGAGCGAGAGCACATCGAGGCTCGAGCTGGTGGGGAAGATCTCCGGCGGCGTGGTGAGCTCCGAGAAGGAGCGAATCCAGTTGGCGCCCGCGTAGTGGGTGCTCTGCCGGCTTGCCCGGTAGCCGAGCGCCGCGCGAGGTCCCCACACGACGGCCAGACCTAGCGCCACGCCGGCCGAGCGCAGGGCCATGTGTCGCGCCCCCCGGCGCAGGTCGCCCGAGAGGATGATCGGGAGCGCGAAGCCAAGGAACAATAGGTAGTAACTATTGAACCATCCAACGAGCCCCCACGCTGCCCCGACAACCAGACCGCCCACCAGCGCCCGACCCGAGTGGCGGTCGGCGACCCGGAAGCCAACGGTCATCACCGCGGCCAGCCAGCCGAGCGTCGCCACGTCGTCTTCGCCCCAGCGCACGGCGAACCAAAGGGGTTCCATGACCACCGCGAACAGGCCGCCCACGAGTGCGACCGGTCGCGACAATGAGACTGCACGCCCGAGGGCATAGGTGGCGAACCCCGCCGCCGTCGCGAGCACCGCCTGCATGGTATTGTAGGCCAGCACGGGGCCCAGCAACCGCACCAGGAGCGCGGCGAGCGCGGGGTTGCCGATGTCGGCGTACTCCTCGAGCACATCGAGGGGGACAGGATCGAGGAACCACGGCGTGGACAAAGACGGCGGCCAGCGCTCCAGGAGCATGCGCGAGACCAGGAGGTAGAGCCAGGATGCGTCGACGGGGTGCTGGTTCAGGTCGCCTACGAGCTGGGTGCGCAGGGTGGGCAAGGCTGGCCACATGCACGCGAGAGCGGCGCTCGCGAGCACGACCAGGCTCGCGATGTCGGCGAGCGCGGCAACGAGCCAGGCCCGGGCACGAAGCAGCATCGGAGCCACCCTAATCCTCCCGCCGCGAGGGCGCGGGTATCCCCGCGTGCTACATCCGGGTGAGCGTGGACAGCGATTCAACCGGCATCCGTTGGGGCGGAATTCGACCCTTCGCGGCGATGTTGGCGCTGTCGATGGCCTGGTCGGTCTTGCTGCACGGCAAGACGGTGCTGTCGCTGGCGACGAGCATCCCCGCCGCCGCGTTCACGACGAGCCACGCGTGGTGCTTCGACCACATCCGGCGAATGCTGGTGGGGGAGCTGCCCTTCGCCACCGTCACCGATCGCCTCGGTTTCTCCGACAGCCTCGGCGTGGCCTTCATCGCCTGGGGCCCCGCCGTGCTCGTGGCCCCCGTCGGCCAGCTCTTCGGCCCCGTGGTGGCCATCAACGTCGCGAGCTTGCTGGCTCCCCCGCTGGCCGCGCTCGCCACCTACGCATGGGCCCGATCACGCGAGCTCCCGGTCACCGCCGCCGCGCTCGCGGGCGCCCTCTTCGCGCTCGCACCGCCGCTCACCAGCGCGCTCGCAAACGGGCAGCTCTGCAAGGCCAACGTCTGGGCCGTCCCCCTGTGCCTCGCGAGCATCGACCTCGCCGCGCGGCGACCGTGGCTCGCGCCCGTTTCCGGGCTCGTGCTGGCGGTGTCGCTCTTCTCGGAGCCCACCTTCGCGGTGATCGCCAGCCTGCTCGCCGTGCCCTATGGGCTCGAGCGCGTGTGGTCGTCGCCACGTAGGCTCACGGCGCTGATCGGCGTGGCGCTCGCGGGGGCGAGCTGGCTACCGGCGCTCTTCTTCGCCCAGGGCTACTACACCTCGGGGATCGGCTCCGCCTTTGCGCCCGCCGGGAGCGTAGACTCGGGGCACGCCGCCGCCACCCTGGCCGGATCGGTGCCCCTGCTGGAGCTGCTCCTGGGTCGCGACTACGCGGTGACCACGCAGCTCACGACCCACGTGGGCTACGCTGGCGTCGTGCTGCTGCTCGGCACACTCTACGCGGCGGCGCACCACCCCCTCGCGCGCGTCGGCGCCGGCTTAGTGGCCATCGGCGCCGTGCTCGCGCTGGGTGAGTACGCCGTCGATGGGGGCGCCCACCTTCGCGTGTCTGGCAAGCTCATCGAGCTCCCGGCACGCTGGCTCGCCGACGCGGGATTCCCCTTCGCGCGAAGTGGGCAGTACGTGCGGTGGCTGGTGCCCGCCTGGCTGGGGGGCGCCCTGGCCCTCGGCGCGCTCCACGCGCTCAAGCCGCGGGCCGCCTGGGTACTCTCGGCCCTACTCGCCCTGGACGGCCTCCGCGCCACCGCCGGCCTGTGGCCCCTCGCGAGTTTCGAGGTGGTGGGCGCCCGGGACTTCGCCACGTTGTCCAGCGTCGACCCCGGCCTGCGCACGCTCGACATGCCGGGCCTTGGTGGCAACTTCGGCTCCGGCCTCGCCCAGATGCGGGCGGCGCTTCACGGGCACCCGAGCGACGCCGTGGTCCGCGCTGGCCACCGGTGGCCAAACGCGCCGCAGGCGGTGCGGGACGTCGTGACCGCCATCGAGCGCCACGACAGCGACCGCGCGCGGGGACTGCTGCAGCGTGAACGCGTGGGCCTGCTAACCTGGGTGCCACCGGCCACCGCCGAGGGGCCGGCGCTCGACGACCTCGTCGCCACTCTGGGCGAGCCCTCGCGAGAGGGCGAGGTGTACTACTGGCGGCTGTCGGCCGGGCAACCGGGGCGGGCGGTCCCTCGGTGAGCTAGACTACCGGAATGATCGCGCTCTCCCTGTTGTTTCTGGCCTGCCCAGCTCCTGATGACACCAAGGCCAACGACACCGGCCCCCGCGACGACTCGGGGCCGATCGACACGGGCGAACCGGACTCGGGCGACCCGGAAACCGGCGACACCGGCACGACGCCCGGCCTCGACTGTGGCGAGCTCGTGAACCCCTGGCCGGTGGCCAGCGGCGAAGACGCCTGGACCGCCGCCGGGCTCGCAGGCCCACCCATCGTCTACCTGACGAGCTTCGACAGCGCCGCCCTCGACTGGGCGAACTTCTCGGCGGGGGTGTACGGCTGCCCGACGGTGACCGAGGACGACGCCACCGGGACGGTCATCATCAGCGGCACCTGCGATAACGACCTCGGCGCGATGTCGGGCACCGCCACCTTCGTCACCAGCCCCGGCGGCGACTACACCGCCACGTACGACGCCTTTACCCTGGAAGACGAAAACAGCGGCCTGGTGTACGCGGCGGACGGGAGCTGGGGCTACGACGCGGGCTTCAGCTCCGCCTTCCTCGACCTCGCCATCGGCTACGACTACGCCTACGACGGCGACAGCGACGACTGGGGATCCATCGCGTGGGCGCTCGCGATCTCCGTGACCGACGACTTCCACATGGAGGGCCGGGTCGACGTCACCGAGAGCCCCGAGGGCACCGGTAGCTTCTGCATCGTGCTCGACGAGTTCGACGACTCGGGCACCTGTACCGAGGAGTCCACCTCCACGTACGCGATCCAGGGCAGCGCCTACGCCGTGCTGGTCTTCGACCCCGACGCCGAGCCGCGTGCGACGGGTGCGCCGAGGTAACCATCGACGGGGAAAACGCGGGGTTGTACTGCCGATGAGGGGCCACGCGGCACCCGAGTTCACCGAACGGCCGAGCGAACGGGTGCCCCGTCGACACAGCACTCTGGTCTCGCACCGACTCGAGGCGCGGCCAACTGGACCGGGCTCTCGCAAAGATTCCGTCAAGGGAACTGACAGTCGTGCGCTCCGACGTGTGGATTGGTAGAATGGCCAGATGAACGTGAACTCGGCCCCCCCCCCAACACCTCGGTAGTTGCGACGTCGCACAAGATAGGCGTTCCTACTGGCCAATTCTCAGGCCCGGAACATGGGGGGCGCGCGTGCTTGCGGGCGCTGCTCTGGGCGCGCTGCTGTCCTTCTCAGCAACGGCGTATGCGTCCTGCCCTGAGCCCTACGCCTCCGCCGATTGTTACGACGGTGGAAGCTACGCCGTCTGCGAAGTGTCGGGCACCGAACTCACCTGCGACAACAATCGCATCGGCAGCAGCGGCAGCTACATGTTCGCGATCTACGATCCCGCCCATGATGTCTGCGATGACGAGTACTGCTTCTTCGGCAACGATGCCGCCTTTGAATATTTCTGCTGCGAGTTCGATGCCTCGGGGTTCAACGCCATCACCATCCACGGTGGCGACACCATGGACCGCGTGCAATTGCACTACACCACCGACACGGAGGTCTACTTTCTGGATGACTACGGAGCGAGCCAGGGGTTTCCGGTCCGGATCTATGGGTACGCCGGCGACGACTCGATGTCAGGGTCGGACGCGACGTCGGCAAGCTACGTGGAGTACTTCTACGGTGCTGGTGGTGAAGATTCCTACCTCGGCGGCGATGCCAACTCGTGGGCCTACGGCGAGGATGGCGACGACGACCTTCGCGGGTACGTGGGCAACGACCACATCTTTGGCGGGGATGGGGACGACTTCATCATGGGCGTCCAGGGGAACGACATTCTGCACGGCGATGGCGGCAACGACGACATCGATGGCGGCCAGGATGACGACGAGGTCTACGGCGGGCCCGGAAACGACAACGTCGATGGCGGGGATGGTGCGGACTCGGTATACGGACAAGAAGGGAGTGACACCGTGGAGGGCGATGACGGAGCCGACCAGGTGTACGGCGGTGGCGGTGATGATTACGTGTGCGGAGGTGACGACGTCGACTACAACTTTGGGGAAACCGGCAACGACCAATTATGGGACTCCTCCAGCGCCGACTACGAAAACGGGGGGGCGGGTACCGATACGTGCGAGGACACCCCGGCGTTCAGGAGTGCATGCGAAACCGTGGTGAACTACGCCTACCCTTGCTGGTAGGGAGGGGACCGCGCCCGGCGGCGCCCCTCTCCGACCGGGCGGGGTGGGAACCCGCCCTCCGCCACAGCGCTGTCGCTCTGGTCGCGGTGCTGGTCTCACCAACTCCCGGCTGCGTGGAGAGCGGCATCCAACCCCTCGACAGCCACCTCAGGGCGCGAGTGATAGACGCCTGCGGCCCTGTAGCCTTGGAGTCCGCGCACACGCCGACCCCAGACTGCGAACCCGATCCCCCGGTGGGTTGGCAACTCACGGAGCGCTGGCATTGGAGTTCGCCCGGGGCCCCGACGGGCGGCACCATCCACGTCGGGCGCATTGAGGATTCTGATGGTGACGCGGCCATCACCGCGAACGACAACGTAAGCATCTGGTACGTACCCTATGACTCGCTGGGCTCGGGGGACGTGGTGCTGTTCTCGCCCTCCGGCGAGGACCAGTGGAGCGGCGGTGGCGCTGGGGCCTGGCGTCAGCATGCGACGCTAGTGCGGCTCTCAGACCCGTTGACGGGCGCACTCGCGCTCGCGCAGTCTCAACGGGGGGGCCAATCGGACGTTGCGATCATTCGCGCGGGAGGCGTGCTCGACACTGTTGAAGTAGAAGCCGAGCTGGAGTGGGGAGCGCAAGCGGTCCGTTTGGGTGACAACGGACCGCTTGTGACCGTCTGGGCGGGAGCGATCACGAGATTCTCAGACGGCGTCGTGCTTCGCCGGGGTCCTCAGTCGCCCACCGGCAGCTTGGCGGCCGATCTCGACCGGGACGGCGGCGTCGAACTCATCGTCGCCGCAGTGGGCGGCGTGTATTTCGTCCGAGACAGAACTAGTGCCCGCACGGTCTGCCCGATCACCACCGCCGGCCAGACATTCCAACCGCTCATGGCGATCGGACAGCTCGACGACGACGACGACGGCGAGGTTGCGCTACTCGGTGGCGGCGCGTTCGCAGTTTGTGACGGCTCCGGCGAACTGCTGCAGTCGAGGGATCTCGGGGCACAGGAAGGGGGGATGGTGGCCATCGCGGAACTCGACGGGGACAAAGGGGCCGAGTTCGTCGTCGGGCTCGACAGCAACATTGGCGGGCGCGCACCCGGCACCTCCGTCCTTGCCTTGGACGGAGACGCGACGACTCTCTGGGAATACCCTACGCTCTCGCCCAGTCGCCCGCCCCTGTCCGTCGCCGACCTCGACGGTGACGGCACGCATGAGGTGCTGGTGCACGACCATGACCGACTCCTCATACTCAACCCGAGCGGCGGGTTGCTCGCGGAGGCGGCAGCTCCGACATCGATGTCCAGTGTCGCGTCGCCCGTCGTCGCTGACGTCGACGGTGACGACCTCGCCGAGGTGGTTGTCAGCGGCACCAACCCTACGGTGGCGGTCTACGGTGCCGACGCCGAGGGCTGGCCAGCACGCGAGGCGAGCCGCCCCTGGCCGGGCCTTGGTCGACACCCCGAAGATCGCAGCCTCGATGGCTCCGTTCCCACGACCTCGTTCGCGTGGTGGCTTGGGGAAGGGGCGAACGTCTGGCAGGGCCTGCCCGCTGGACCAGCGCCGCGACCCGACCTCGGCGTGGAGGTCCTCGGAGCGTGCGCCCACGGCCAAGCCGAGATCACCCTCACCGTGCGCGCGTGGAATGCGGGTTCTGGACCGTTGGAGGAGCCCGCAGTGGTGTCCGTATTCCTCGGCGACGCGACCGTCAGCGTGGCGGAGTTGCGGGTCCATCCTCCACTCGATCCCGGCGAAGTCGTCACGACCGATGTCGAACTCGACGTCAGCGACATCGCGGCAGGGGTCCGGGCGAGGATCACGCCAGTGGGTACCGTCCGAGAATGCGGAGAGTCGCCAAACGAAGACTCGTGGACACCGTGAGCGCGCTACCTATGGCGGCGTCACCACGCTGAGCTTCGTGAATCCTGCCTGCTCGAGCTGCGGCTTGATCTTCGCGATGTCGCCCACCAGCACGATCACCGCCCGCGACGTGTCGTAAGGCGCCATCGTTTGGGTCACCGCGTCGACACTCACGCTGCCCACGCTGCCCAGGTCGGCAGCGAGGCTGTCGGGGGCGCGGCCGGCCTCGTGGAGGTTGGCGAAGGTCATCGTGGTGCCGGACACCGTCTCCATCGACTCGACGATGTCTTGCCGGAAGGCGCCCTGGGCCTTGCCGAGCTCCTCGGCGCTGATGCCCTTGCGGATGCCGTCGAGCTCACCCACGAGGTCGACCAGAGCGGCCCCAGTGACATCGGCGCGGATGCGGGTGCGCACCAGCAGCGTGCCCCCGTGGAGCATCTCGTCGAGCGCGGCGCGAACGCCGTAGGTGTAGCCCCGCTTCTCGCGGAGCAGCGAGTTGAGCCGCGAGGTGAAGGTGCCACCGAGGGCGATGGTGCCGACCCGCGTGGGCGCGGCGGCGGCGTGGCCAGCCGGGAGGCCGGGGAAGGCGAGGTAGAAGCCCGTCTGGCTGCTGCCCGGGGCATCGACCAGGTAGATGGGCTCCTTGTCGTGGGCCGGCGCCGGGGGCACCACGACCGCCGGGCGCTTGCCGACCTTCCAGGCGGCGCCAAAGCGGGCCTCGAGCGCCGCCTGCACCTTGGCCGGATCGACCGCGCCCACCACCGTGAATCGCGCACCGACGGGGTGCCAGCTGGCCTTGTGCCACTTCTTGATGTCGCCCCGGCCGGCGCGCTTGACGCCGCCGAGGGTGCCGTCACTCGGGCGCCCGTAGGGATGCTCCGCGCCCCAGTACAGCCACTGGGCTGTCCGGTTGGCCACGTAGGCCGGCTCGTCCATCGACGACTGCAGGCCGGCGAGGAGCAGCTCCTTGGCTTTCTTCACCTCGCCCCCAGCGAACTTGGGACGCATCACCATGTCGGCCAACAGGTCGAGCCCCGCGTCGAGCTGGTCGGTCGTGCCGGACAGCACCGCGTAGGCGCCGTCGGGTCCGGTGCCAGCGGAGAGGGACAGCCCGCGACGCTCGACCTCGCTGGCGAAGGCACCCGCGTCGCGACTGCCCGCGCCGCGTTGCATACACTCCACCGCGAGCGCGCTGGTGCCTTCTTTCCCGGCAGGGTCGAGGGCCGAGCCTCCGGGCACGGTGAGCACCACCGTGAACAGGGGCAGGGCGTCGTTGACCACGGTCCAGGTGCTCGCGCCGTTACTGAGCTGGCCCACGGTCGGGGCCGGAGGCGCGAAGGGGCGCGCGGGGCCAACCGCCGGACGCTCGGCGAGGGGGTCGGGGGGTGGCGCGGGCGCTTCCACCATCGGAGCGGGCTCAGGCGCCTTCTTGGACTTGGCGAGGGCGGGCCCGGCCGCCAACGCGGCGAGCACCAGGACGAGGGCGCGCATTACTTGGCCTCCGCCGCGGCGGGGGCCGCGGGCTCGGGGTTCACCACGATCTTCGTGGCCAGCTCGGGCTTGAGGTATTGCGACACTGCGGCGGAGAGGGCCTCAGGCTTGGCCTCCGCGAAGCGAGTGATGTCTTTCGCGAGCCAGTCGGGCGTGCCGGTGTAGGCCCAGTAGCGGTTGAGCGTTTCCGCGCGGTTCTGCAGGGGTTCGAGCTCTTCGTAGCGCGCCACCTTGCGCTGGTTGCGAAGTCGCTCCATCTCCTCGGCGGTGGGGGGCGTGTTGGCCAGGAAGGCCAGCTCCTCGCGAATGGCGAGGTCGAGCTGGTCGACCGTCGTCCCTTCCATCGGCAGAGCCGACAGGTAGAACACGCCACCGTACTCCACGCCGTACTGGTACACGCTCACGTCTTGAGCCATGCCCGTGTCGACCAGCCGACGGTAGAGCCGGGAAGACTCGCCACCAGCGAGCAGATCGGCCACCAGCTCCATCTCGGCGTCGCCGGTCTGGAACTTGGCCGGCGAGTGCCAGAAGAGGTTGAGCTGGGGGTATTCCACCTGGTCGGTGATCGTCACCAGCGCCTTCTGGGGCTTCGAAGGCCGCTCGCCGTTCCAGCGCGCGGGAAGCTCCTTGCGCTCGAGCACCGAGAAGTACTTCTCGATGACCGGCTTGATGGCGGCAAGGTCGAAGTCGCCAGCGACGACGAGAGAGGCGTTGTTGGGCACGTACCAGCTCTGGAAGAAGCCGGTGACGTCGCCCACGGTGGCGGCGCTGAGGTCTTCGTGGCTGCCGATCACGCTGTGGGCGTAGGGGTGCGTCTCGGGGAAGAGGGCGGTGGTCATCTCGATCTCGACCATCCCGTAGGGACGGTCCTCATTCGACTGGCGGCGCTCGTTCTTCACCACGTCGCGTTGGAGGTCGAGCTTCTCCTGGGTCATCGCGTCGTCCAGCGCCTGCATCCGGTCGGCTTCCATCCACAGGAAAGTCTCCAAGAGACCGGACGGACCCACCTCGTAGTAGGCGGTGGCGTCTTCCATCGTCCACGCGTTGTTCCAGCCGCCATGGGCCTCCATCGACTGGTCGAAACCCGAGCCGGGCAGTCGGTGCGTGCCCATGAACATCAGGTGCTCGAAGAGGTGCGCGAACCCGCTCCGCCCCTTCGCCTCGTCCTTGCTGCCCACGCGGTACCAGATGTCGACCACCACCTGGGGGAGGTGATGGTCTTCCACGAGGATGACCTGGAGGCCGTTGGGTAGCTCGTAGCGCTCGTAGGGGATGGCCGGGCCCTCGGCGGCGAACGCAGCGGTGAGCGCGAAGATCACGAGTGGCTCCCCGGCGCGGAGAGCGACTCCAACCAGCGTTCGCACTCGATCGCGGCGGCACAGCCGGTGCCCGCGGCTGTGACCGCCTGCCGGTAGTAGTGGTCCGCCGCGTCGCCGCAGGCAAACACACCCTCGATGTTAGTGGCGGTGCGACCAGGCTTCGGCACGAGGTAGCCGTTCTCGTCGTGGTCGATCCAGTCGACGAAGGCCTTGGTGTTCGGCTGGTGGCCGATGCCGAGGAACATGCCGCCGATGGGCTTGTCGTAGGTTTCCCCGGTCTGGCTGTTGAACAGGCGCACCGCGTCGACCGTCTTGTCGCCGAGCACCTCCACCACCTCCGTATGCCAGAGGAACTCCATCTTGGGGTTGGCGAAGGCACGGTCTTGCATCGCCTTGCTCGCGCGCAGCTTGTCGCGACGGTGCACCAGGTACACCTTGGTGGCGAAGCGGGAGAGGAAGGTGGCCTCCTCGATGGCGGTGTCGCCGCCGCCCACCACGCCCACCTCGACGTTCTTGAAGAAGAAGCCGTCGCAGGTGGCGCAGGCGCTCACGCCATAGCCGCGCAAGCGGGTTTCGCTCTCGAGCCCCAGGTACTTCGCGTCGGCCCCGGTGGCGACGATGAGCGCGTCGCACGTGTAGCTATTGCCGTTGGCGGTCTGCAGCGTGAACGGGCGCTTGCTCAGGTCGCACGACACCACCTCGTCCAATTCGAAGCGGGTGCCGAAGCGCTCCACCTGCGCACGCATCCGATCCATCAGCTCGGGACCCATCACGCCCTCGGGGACACCCGGGTAGTTCTCCACGTCGGTGGTGAGGGTGAGCTGGCCGCCGGGACGGATGCCGTCGAAGACCAGCGGCTTGAGGTTGGCGCGCGCGGTGTAGAGCGCGGCGGTGAGGCCGGCGGGGCCGGAACCACAGATGATGACGGTCTCGTGAGGCACGGGCATCTCGGGAAAGGCCGGCGGGCTTATCGCGCCGGATAGCGGGAGGCGTGGCCGACCTGCGCACATTCCTGCTCGCCGAGGCTCGCGCGCTGGGCTTCGCTGAAGCGCGCGTTGCGAGTACAGATCCCGCGCTCGACATGTCGCACTACGACGCTTTCCTCGCTCGCGGTGCCGAGGGGGAGATGGACTGGCTCCGCACCGGTCGCGACGCGCGCGCGCAGCTGAGATCCCTGCTGCCCGGGGCCCAGTCGGTCCTCGTTCTCGCCTTCGACTTCGGGGGACAAGCACCCGACCCGGGCGGCCTCACCGGGCGCGTGGCTTCTTACGCCTGGGGGCGCGATTACCACAACGTGGTGCTCAAACGCCTGCGCAAACTGCAGTCGCGACTGAACGCCACCTTTCCGGGCATCGGCAGCTACGCCTCCCTCGACAGCCGCCCCGTCTTCGAGCGCGCGTGGGCGGCTCGCGCCGGCCTCGGTTTCGTGGGCAAGAATCACTGCCAGGTGATCCCGAGCCGGGGCGCCACCTTCTTCCTCGCCACCCTCGCGGTGGACCAGGAGATGTCGCCCGACCTGCCCCTCGGCGATCACTGCGGGCGTTGTTCCCGCTGTGTCGAGGCCTGCCCCACCCGCGCCATCGTCCCGGGGGTCGGTCTCGACGCCACGCGCTGCATTTCCTACCTGACGATCGAGGCCGACGCGCCGATTCCCCTCCCCCTCCGGCCGCTGCTCGGTCGCTGGGTCTTCGGCTGCGACGACTGCATGGACAGTTGCCCCCACGAGCACGCCGCGGCCGTCGATCCCGCGCTGGCACCGCGCGATGCTTGGCTCGACCTTCCTGGGATCCTGACCCTGAGCGACGCGCAGCTGGTGGCCCGTTTCCAGGGCTCACCGATCCGTCGCGCTGCCGGTCCCCGCTTACGACGAAATGCGGCCCTCGTGCTCGGCAACATCGGCGACCCTGCGGCGGCACCGGCGCTGGAAAACGCCGCGAGCGACCCCTCGGCGGTGGTGGCCGAGGCCGCCCGCTGGTCGCTCGGTCGCTTGACCGACCCCGGGGCCAACCGGTAGCCTTCGGCTGCGTGCGATGGATCCTGCTCGTTCCGCTGGTGCTCGGTTGTCACGGCCGGATCGTGCGCGCGTCCGCCTCCTTCACGCTCGTTTCCGCCGAGCTCAAGCCCGGCGACCCGCGCCTCATCGACACCGGCCCGGTGGTGAAGGAGACCGCGTGCCTGCACATGGTGCCCCTCCCCCAGGTGTGGTGGGGCGATGCCGCCTCCCACGAGGACCTCGTGAGCCGCGCCCTCGACCGCTACGACGCGGACGTGCTGCTCGAGACGGACATGACGACGAACTGGTTCTCGCTCTTGCTCTACTGGCGCCGCTGCACCACCGTCTCGGGGCGCCCGGCCAAGTTCAACCACATTGGGGGCGTGCCGTGATCCTCGCGCTCCTCGCCTGCGTGAAGCACTACTACACTGAGCCGGTGGCCGTCTCGACGCGCGCCAGCGTCGGGCTCAACGCGCGCCGTCTGGAAACGGTGACCGCCAACGCCTGCGACCGTATGTTCTTCGGCGTCGTGTTCCTCGGCGACGAGCGCTACGCCGTGGAAGACCTCCTCGAGGAGGTGCAGGCCAAGGGCGGCGACGCGGTGGTGGACTACCGGGTGGAGAACAACGGCGCCTTTGGACTCACCCTGTTCCTGCCGCTGTACATGGGCCAGTGCTGGACCCTCACCGGGACGGCGGCGACGCTGACCGCCGGTGTGACCCCAAATACGGTGCCGTCGGAAGAGTGAAGCACCGGCGGGGGCTGCCGATACCCTCGCGCGTGCGCTATCCTCTGCCTGTGCTGCTCACCCTCGTCGCTTGCCACGGCGGAACCGGCCACCCCGCAGACGACACCGGCTGGCGCCCAGTCGACGAGTCGATGGAAACCGCGCCAGGCAACGAGGGTTTCGGCTGCGATCCCGAGGCCGATGACGCGAACGTGCTGGAGGGCGAGGCCGTGACGCTCAGCTTCGCGTGTGAGGGCGAGGCCACCGCCGACCGATGGACCCTCGTTGACGGGCCCCCAGGCGGCGAGCTCGACCCGGCCACCGGCGCGTTTACCTGGACCACCGACCTGGCTTCCGCCGGCGAGTGGCAGGTGACGGTGAAGGCCGAGGGCTCGGGCTTCGAGTACGGCAGCGGACGCATTTTTGTGACCGACGCGCTCGGGGCGGACGGAAATCAACCCGTCGATCCCGCGACCTACACCATGGAGTTCGGACTCCCGGTCTTCCACCTCGCCGTGCCCGAGGGCACCAACGCCGCCAAGATGTGGGCGACCACGGCCTACTACGGGGGACGCCTCCTCGACGTGGAGATCCAGCGTCGCGGGGCGACCTCCAGCCACTACCCGAAGACCAGCTTCCGGGTTGATTTCCCGCCGCAGCAGGAGTTCGAGGACGAGGCGGAGGGCTTCCCCAAGCGGCGTAGCATCTGTCTCACCACCACCTTCGACGACAATGCCTACATCCGGCAAGCGCTGGTGTACGACCTCTGGAACGCCCTCGACCCCGTTCGGCACCAGCTCGAATCGATGTTCGTGGTGCTCTACCTCGACGGTGCCTACACCGGGCTCTACATGCTGACCGACCGCATCAACGGCGAGTGGTGGGAGGACTACGGCTTCGACGAGGAAGGAAGCCTCTACAAGTCTGTCGACCACCAGGCCAACTTCTACGCTGATTTCGACGGGGTGGAGAAGGAACCCATCCACGCTGGCTGGGAGAAAAAACACCCGGACGACGAGGACTACACCGACCTCGATGAGCTGTTGCGCTTCATCATCGAGGCGAACGACGAGGACTTCGATGCCGAGATCGACCAGCGGCTCGTCGTCGACGAGATCTTCGACTGGTGGAACATCGCGATCTACACATCGGCTTACGATACCGTGGGGAAGAACGCCTACCTTTTCCGCGACCCGGGCGACACGCGCTTCCACAACGCCGTGTGGGACTTCAATTTCTCCCTCGGCCAGACCTGGGAGACCGAGCGACAGACGGCGCAGGACGACTGGGACTTTACCGACGACAACAACCTCTTCAATCGCCTGCGCAACTCCGCCACCTACGGCCCGGCGATGCAGCAGCGTTTCCGCGACCAGCGACAAGACGTCCTGACGCCCGAGGCCATCGACGCGCGGATCGACGCCTTCGTGGCCCGGATCGACCTGTCCGCCCAGCGCGACTGGAGCGTGTGGCGCGAGGCCTACATGTCCTACGAGAACTGGTCGGACCGGGACGACTTCACCGAGTACCCTGAGGAAGTGGAATACGTCCGGGCGTGGGTCGAGGAGCGACACGCGTATGTCGAGGCGTGGGATCCGTGAAGGCTGGAGGCTCTAGGCTGGAGGCTGCAGGCCGCCGAGAACCGACGACTCAGAACGTCATAGCCTGACCCCTATAGCCTACGGCCTGAGGGCCACCGCCGGATGTTCGCCAACCAGCCGACCGAGGTCGGCCAGGGCCGACTCCAACTCCGGGCGCGCGAAGTACTCGGCACCGAGCGTGCCGTCGCTCCAGGGCTCTTCGGCGTCGTACTCCCAGTTGAGGAACATCGACAGCTCCGGCACGGCAGCGAGCGCGGTGCCGTACTCGGTGATCTCCGCCGCCGACATCGCCCACTTGCCGTCGGTCCAGCCGGGCTGGCCGCTGCTTCCGTCGCCGCCGTCGGCGATGTTCATGCCGTTGATCGTCCCGAGACCGAGGCGCTCGGCCGCGCTGCGGTCGTCCTCGATGAAGGTCTGGAGATCGCCGTCCTTCGCCTTGTACTGGTTCACGCATCCATCGACGACCGTGAAGCGTCCGGACGTGGGCACCGGTATCCGCGAGGCGCGCTCGCGCACAAAGGTAGGCAAACCGGGGAACTTGGCCTGGCTGTAGCTCGCCATCGCCTCGAGCTCCTCACCTGTCGGATCGGCGCCGGGCCAGTTGAGCACGTCGTCGACGAGCATGTGGCCGGCGAAGGTGCCATCGGCGATGTAGGCGGAAAGGTCCGCACCGTCCCACAGGTCGAGGCGCTTCTGCCAGAGCTCGAGATTGAAGCTGCCCTCGAGGGTGTAGTGCTCGTGGTCGCCGGTCATGCGCAGGGTGATTTTCACTCCGGACGCCCGAGCCATGGGGAAGAGCTGGCGTAGCGCGTAGGTCGGGTCGGTCGTTGCCGTCTGGACGAGGGTCATGTGGAGCCGTCCCCGCAGATCAGACAGCGCCGCCTCCGAAGTGAAGCCGTTGAGGCCCCAGAAGCCGTAGGGGGTGAGGTACTGGGGCTCCGGCACCGTCTCGGCGCCAGCCGACTCGGTGGCCACCGCCGGCGCTGGGTCCTTGCTCGCTGCGCAGGCCAGTAAGAGCGAGAGCGTCACGCGAATCCGCGGGGGTGCCGCGACGCCCAGCGCCAGGCCGAAGACACCATGTCGTGGAGGCCACGCGAGGCGATGAAACCGCACTCGTCGCGGAAGCGCCGCGCGTCGGCCACCGACACCGGGAAATCGCCCTCGCGCCGCCCCGCGATGCGGTGCGGCACCGGACGACCGGCCACCTCCGCGCACGTGGCGAGGACCTCGAGCACCGAGTGCGGTCGCCCGGTGCCGACGTTGTACGCGTGGTGCCCCGGCCGAGCGAGGGCATCGAGCGCGACGAGGTGCGCACGAGCGAGGTCGGCGATGTGCACGAAGTCGCGCTGGCAGGAGCCATCGGGGGTCGGCCAGTCGGTGCCGAAGACCGAGATGGGCGCATCGTCGAAGAGGAGCGCGCGCATCACGCGAGGCAGGAGCGCCGCCTCGCCGTCGAGGCACTGGCCGAGATCCCCGCTCTCGTGGGCACCCACCGGGTTGAAGTAGCGGAGTGACACCGCCGACCAGCCCCGCCGGACAGCCATCCAGTCGAGCATCTCCTCGCCCTGGCGCTTGCTCAGTCCATACGGGCTCTCCGGCAAGAGCGTCGCGGACTCGGCGACCGGCACCACCGCCTGCGTGCCATACACCGCCGCGCTGGATGAGTACACGATGCGCGTGACACCGGACTCGGCCATGGCGTGGATCAACTGGGCCATGCACCCCGTGTTTTTCGAGAAATATAGGTCGGGACGCACCATCGACTCGTCCACCCGCTTCTTGGCGGCGAAGTGAATCACCGCGTCGTGACCGGAAATGACACCCGCGGCCTCGGCGGCCACGTCGGCGTGAATGAAGCGTGGCGAGCGGCCAGCCAGCCGGGCGACGGCCTTCAACGCGCCGCGGTGGCCCGTGGAGAGGTCGTCGATCACCGTCACCTCGTGACCAGCGAGCAGGCACGCCAGCACCACGTGCGATCCGATGTACCCGGCGCCGCCCGTGACCAGCACCCGCATCGCTAGACCGGAGACTCGGGCACGTACACCTTGTCGCCCGGCTGCAAGACCTCGTCGGGTTCCTCGCCGCTGAGCACCTTGCGCAGGTTCACCCGGATGCGCTTCTCGCCCCGGATGATGTACACCCGACCTCGACTGGCCACCGCAGTGGCACCACCGGCGCTGGCGATCACCTGCGACACCGTCATCCCGTCGCGGTAGGCGATCTCCCCGGGTTTTCCCACGCTTCCGCTCACCGACACCACGCTCTGCGGGACGAAAACGATGTCGCCCGCGAGCACCGGCGGATCGGCCACGCCACGGCTCACCAGCTTGTCGTAGGGCAAGACCTCGGGCACGCCCGCCCCCGCGTGCGTGAGCCGGATCTCGTTGACCCCCTCCGGCGGCACGCCACCGGCCTCGCTGAGCACCGACATCACCGTGCTCGGCCCGCGGAGGAAATAGAGCCCGGGCTTGCCCACCGCGCCGAGCACCTTCACCGGCTGGCTGCGGTAGGCCGACACCGCCACCGTCACGTTGGGGTTCACGAGCAAGCCGGCCGCCAACTTCTCCCGCAGTAGCTGCATGATCTCCTGGGCCGTCTTGTCGGCCACCGGCACGCGACCGACCAGCGCCACGTCGATCTCCCCCATCGCGTCGATCGGGATGGTCCCGCTCAGGGACGGCTCGCCGTACACCTGCACGTTGAGACTGTCGCCGGCCCCCACGCGGTACTGGGCCGAGGGCGCGCCCAGCGTGCCCTGCATCGCGACGCTCTCCACCGGCACTGCCGCGTCGGCCACGGCGTCCTGAGCCGAGGCGAGAGGCAAGCAGACGAGCAGCAGCGCGAACATCAACCCCGCCATCATAGCCGCTCCGCGAGGAGACGCTCGTAGAGGCGCGCGTAGGCTCCCGCCATCACCGGTGCGTCCCAGCGCTCGGCGGCACGCTTCGCGCCGGCTAGCCCCATTCGCCGCGCCCTGTCGCCGTCTGCCACCAGGGCCGCCAGGGCGGCCTTCAGCGCGGCGCCGTCACCCGGTGGCACGAGGATGCCCGTCTCCGCGTCGACCAGCTCCGGCACACAGCCCACCGACGTCGCCACGACCGCGCGACCGGCGGCCATCGCCTCCATCACCGTGAGCGGGTTCCCTTCCCAGGACGAGGGCAGCGCCAGCGCGTCGGCGGCCGCGAGGAGCCGGGGCATGTCGCGACGCAGCCCGAGGAAGCGCACGCCCGGCGGCGCCATGCCTTCCAGCTCGGCCCGGAGCAGACCTTCCCCAGCCAGGAGCAGCGTGCAGCCCGGTGGCAGCGCGTGGAGCAGGAGCGCGTGGTTCTTCTGGGTGTCGAGCCGCCCGGCGGCGAGGAAGACGAACTCCCCCTCGCCGAGTCCCAGCTCGGCGCGGGCTTCCGCGCGGACGTGGTGGCCCACCTGGAAGTCGCTCACGCGCACCGCGTTGGGGATCACCGCTGCGGGGAGCAGTCGATACACCCGCTCCACGGAGCGAGCCACCGCCTCGCCGATCGCCACCGGCGCCACCCCCGCGCGGAACGCGAGCTGCTGCAGGGCCTGACCGTGCCACTCCACCTCGTGCTCGGCGAGGTTGTGAAGGGTGTGGACGAAGGGTACCCGGAGCAGCGCTCGCGACGGGTAGGCGTACTTCAGCCCGTGCAGGTGGGTGTGAACCACATCGGGACGCGACGCGCGCAAGACGCGGGACAGCCTCACCGCCACCCTGGGGTCGAGTCCCGGGCGCTTGCCGAGGAAGTGCACTGGGAGACCTGCGGCCTCGGCCTCGGCCTCGATCCAGGTTCCCGACCGATCGTAGAGCGACACGAGCTGCACCTCGTGCCCCAGTCTGGCGAGCGTCGTCGACAGGAGGGTGGCCATCCGCTCCGCTCCGCCTACGCCCAGCGAGGGCACCACCTGGACGACACGCACTACACCCGCCTCAGACGACTCAGGTCGCCACGGTGCACCGCGCCGGTGAGTAAGGCCAGGCCGAGGTAGATGAGCCCGCCGAGCGTGATCGTGAAGACGACGTGAAGCGTCGGCAAGAGCCAGAGCGACACACCCATCCCCAGCGCGGCCACGCCCACGCGCCCGAGCGTCTCGCCGAGGCCGTAGGCGCCGACCAGCGGCGCCGTCCGCCAGGCGAACCACAGGTAAAGGAGCACCTCGGTCAAGAGCGTCGTGGCGGCGGTGCCCAGCGCGCCGTGGCGTGGGATCACGAGGAGGTTTACGCCGATGTTGAAGCAGGCGGCGAAGAAGACACCTCGCGTCCGGTCGTCCTGGCGGTCGAGCGCGGAGAGGGTCATCGCGAGCGCGTTGTTCAGGAAACGCAGGGGCAAGAGCGGTGCCATCACCATGAAAAGCGGCGCTGCGGCCGCGAAAGATGCGCCCCCCACGAACACCATCAGCGGTCGCGCGGTGAGCGCGCCACCGACCGCAGCGGGGAGACTCACCGCGATTAAGACCCGCGCGGCGAAACGGAGCTCCTCGGCGGCCGCGCCGGGTTGGCCAAGGTGGCGCGCCATGCGCGGGTAGAGTCCGGTGGTGAAGGTGTCGGCCACGATGGGGAAGAGCGCGATGAACATCACCGCCGCCCGGTACAGACCCACCTCGCCCTCGCCGCGCAGCCACGCGAGCAAGAGCACGTCGCCATTGAGGTAAATGTTGCCAAAGAGCCCGTTGAGCCCGAAGCTGACACTCTGCCTCAGGAGCGCCCGGACGCGCCAGACACTCGTCCCTAGCCACCGCTGGCCGAGGCGGCGGTAGGCCCACCAGGCGCCGAGCAGCGTCGTCGCGCCATCGAGCACAGCGGCGGCGAAAACCCCCCGGACATCGAGCCCGCCGAGCAAGAACGCGGCGGTCGCCCCCACGAAGACGAGACGACCGGCGAAGCTCGGCAACACCCCGTGCCCCATCTGCCGGATGGCGTGGAAGTAGCTCGTCGGCACGGTGGCCACCGCTTGCAAGCCCGCCGCCAGGCCCGCGAGCCCGGCGGACACCACCACGGTCTCGCGGCCGTCCACCCACTGCGCCCAGGCGAGGACAACCACCGTGGTCGACACAGAGAGCCCGCCGACCGCCGCCGACGCGGTAGACAACATCGCCTCGCCGGCCGCCGGATCGCGGGCGATCTCCCGCTTCAAGAGCCGGTCCATCCCCATCGTGGCCGCGAACGAGGCGAGGCTCACGAGGACGCTCACGTAGCCGTACACGCCGAAGCCCTCGACGCCCAGCGCCCGCATGATGATGACGTTCACCACGGTGCTCGCGCCCATGCGGAAGGCCTGCACGAGGCCGAGCGCCACGAGGTTTCCGCCCCGGCCGCTACCGGACAAGCCCACGCTCCGCTTGTTTGACGACGGCGAGGGCCAGGCCCAGCACGAGGTAGGCCATGGCGAAGGTGAGCAAGCCGAGGGTCGCAGCCATCGCCGCCACCGCGAAGAGGCCGAGGGACACGCCCATCACCCGGGCGCGGGCGGCCTCGTCACGCGCCGCGAGCAGCCCGCGTCGCAAGGCGAGCCCGACCACCACGATGAAGATGGCCGCGGTCAAGAGCCCCACGATGCCCTGCTCCCCGGCGATCTCCAGGTAGGTGTTGTGCGCCGGTCGAAAGCGACCCGTGTGCGAGACGAAGCCGGTGGCGCGGGAGAACATGCCGGGGCCGGCGCCGGTGAACCAGTGATCGACGAAGAGCGCGACGCCCTGGCGGAACAGCTCGGCCCGCTCCGAGAGGCTGTCGTCGCTGGCGGCGGGCGCGTTTCCCGAGAACCGAGCCCACAACGACGAGAACCGTCGCACCGCCTCGCTGGGATCAACCAGGAAGGGCGCCGCGACCAGGCCGATGACGCCGGCGGCGGCGATCTCTCCCGCACGGCGTCGCAGGAGCAAGAGCGAGCCCGGGAAGACCACCAGCCCCACCACGAGCGCCGACCGCGAACCGCTCGCCAAGACCGCGAGCGGGCCCAGGAGGAGCAGACCGAGGCGGAGGGCGGGCGCGGCGCTGTGGTCGTCGTTGCCCAGCGCCCCGAGGCAGGTGGGGACGAGGAGCAAGACCATCGTGGCCCACTCGTTGGGGTCGCCCATGGTGCCGGTGGCGCGCCCGCTCTCCCCGGCGCCGCCGCTACGGATCACGGCGATGGCGAGCGCAACGACGAGGCACGCCGCGACGAAGCGGAAGAGGCCATCGAGCGTTCGTTCCAGCAGGATGGCGTAGACCACGGCCACCATCATCAGCATCATCACGAGGCCGAAGAGCGTGAACTTGCCGTACTTCAGTGAGTTCGACGCCGCGACACACACCGCCGTGCTCGCGAGAAACGTGAGCATGGCGCCCAGCACCGGGTGCCATCGGAAAGGCGACACGCCCCGGAGCAGGGCATGCAGCACCCAGGCGCTGATCGTCCCGAGGACCGCGAGCTTCGACGCGGTGACGGGAAACTCGTCCACCTTGGCGCCGGTCACACCGGCCTGGTCGAACAACATCGCGAGGAAAACCAGCGGCACCAGCCAGTCAGGCCGGGTTGTCCCAACCAGTCCGAGGGCGACCGCACCACCGGCAGCCACCGCCAGCCAGGGCGAGAAGCCAGCGAGGACGCCGAGCCCGAGTGCCAGGGCGCCCACCGCCACGGGAACCCCGAGCCGGCCCGCCGTCATGCCGCAGGGTCGGGACGTTTGCTGCGCGCGGACTCGTCGTAGTACCGCGAGCCGTATCCAGCGTCATCGCGGTCGAGCGGCACGTCGTTGAGTACGGCGCCGAGCACGTTGGCGTCAGCCGCCTCGAGCCCGTGAAACACACGCTCCACCTGAGCGCGCGCGGCCTTGTCGCGACGGACGATCAGGATCACCCCGTCGGCTCGTCGCGCCACCGCGAGGCAGTCGGTCAAGAGTCCCGCTGGCGGCGTGTCGATGACGATCACGTCGTAGTCCTTCGAGAGCGCCGCGAGGACGTCCTCGGTGGCCGGCGCGGCCAGGAACTCGTTGGGAAACTCGACCCTCGTCCCACAGGGCAAGAGGTGCAGCCGCTCTACTTTCGTGGGCCGCACCCCAGAGCTCGGGTCGCCGTCGAGACGCATGTCGGTGAGCCCCGGCGACTCGTGGGTGTCGAAGAGCACGTGGAGGCGCGGCAGGCGCAGGTCGGCGTCGACCAGCAAGACCCGCTGGCCAAGCTGTGCGAAGGCCACCGCAATCCCCACCGAGGCGAAGGACTTGCCCTCCTCGGGCAGGGTGCTGGTGACGACGATGCGACGGCAGGGCGCCCGGGCGGGCATCGTCTGGATGATCGCCCGGATGCCGCGGAAACACTCGGCCATCCGCGATCGGGGACGCTCGAAGCCGTAGAGCGCCGTTGCCGAGGGTGCGGACTGGCCCTTCAGTCGCAAGATCACGCCGAGCAGCGGCACCGGCAGGCTGCGCGCGAGGTCGGCTGTCGTGAGGTAGGTCGCGTTGAGCCGGAAGCGCAAGAGCGCCAGGCCCACGCCGCCGCCCAGGCCCACCATCAGCGCCACCGCGAGGTTCAGCTTCCAGTTCGGTGTGGCCGGGCTCGTGGGTGGGATCGCGGGATCGATGATGCGCACGTCGTTGAGCTGCGTGCGCGCCTGCAGGCTCACCTCGGCGCTCCGCTCGCCGAGCGATCGCAGGAGTCCCCGGGCGCGGTCCTCCGACTCCTTCAGCACCTGGTACTCGCCTTGGAGGCGCTGTTTTTCCAGGAGGTCCACCTTCACCGCCTCCATCTCAGCGGCCACCTGCGCCTCCTGCCGCTGCAAGGCCTCGATCTCGGAGCGTTCCGCCTCGACGTTGCGCTTCACCTCTTCCGCGATCAGGTCCTCGACGCGCTTGATCCGGGCCACGGCGCGCTGGTGATCGGGGTGAGCCTCTCCGTAGCGAGAGAGCACATCGGCCGCCTCGGTGACGATGAGCGCGCGTTCCCGAGCCATGGTCTGCAAGCCGGCGTCGTCGAACATGCCCGCGAGCACGGCGGCGTCGCCGCGCGCCAGGAGGCGGCGGTGCTCGGCGTACTGGCTCTCCAGCATCACCCGGCGAGTGGTCGCCTCGCCGGCCGCGCGTTGGAGCGCCTCCATGCGCGCGCTGATCCCGTCGACCTTCTCCTCGATGTCGGCCACGTCGTGCAGGGTCTTG
The DNA here is from genome assembly GCA_005778355.1 of Pseudomonadota bacterium. Classification (GTDB taxonomy): domain Bacteria; phylum Myxococcota_A; class UBA796; order UBA796; family SXON01; genus SXON01. The sequence goes on from SXON01000153.1 coordinate 30,341, forward strand.
AAGGCCATCACCTTCGCCGAGGCCGCGTCGAGCTCCGCCTTGGTGGTGCCTTCCTGCGAGGAGATCCAGCCCGAGGTGTTGCGCGCCGCGTCGGTGCGCGACTCGAGGTTGGTCGTCGCGTACACCTCGGTCACGAGGTTCGCCAGGATCGCGGCTTGCTCGGGCGAGGCGTGCAGCACGCCGACCTCCACCAGCTCGGTGTCCTCGCGCGGCGCCACGGTGAGCGCGTTCGCGAGCTCCTGCAGCCCCGCCTCGCCGCTGCCCATTTCGTCGTGACCCATCGCGGCGTAGCGCTTCAGGGTTTCCTCGCGGATGCCCCGGCTCTGGATGATCTGGAGCTGCGTGCGCGCCCGCTCACGCGCCTCCATGTAGCCCCCGTCGTCGTGCTTCACGACGGCGTCGACCTCCACCTCCTGGCCAGCCCGCGGCATCAAGCGGATGAGGGCCACGGCCCGGTATTGTCGCGGCGTGAGCGCCGTGACGGTGGCGGCGGCCGCGACCACGAGGATTGCGAAGGCCAGCACGGTGACGCGGTGCAGGCGGAGCGCCGTCAAGAGGGCGTCGAGATCGAGGCCAACGGGGGGAGGTCCAGAGGTGCGCTCGGTCACGGGGCTCGCGTCGGTCGGGGTTTTGTAGCACGGGGCCGCCATGCCCCGGGCACGGCGCGCTATCGGGCGGCGTGGCCCTCGCTTTAGACCGCGGGATCTTCACCCTCAGCCTCGACTTCGAGCTCGCGTGGGGCTCTCGCGACGTGGTGCGCGACCTCCCTGCCCTGGAGCGCATGGCGCTCGTCACGCGCGAGGCGGTGGTTCCACCCATGGTCGAGCTTTTCCGCAGGCGAGGCGTGGTCGCGACATGGGCCACCGTGGGGCACCTGTTCCTCGACACCGAGGCGCAGGAGCCGGCCTACGCGGCGCGTAGCCTCGTGCGCGCCCTTCGGGACGCCGGGCAGGAGGTCGGGTCCCACAGCTTCGAGCACCCCGTGTTCGGGCAGATCGACGAGACGACGGCCGATCGAGATCTCGCTCGCTGCGTGGCGGAAGCAGGCGTGCTCGGCATGCAATTGCGCTCCTTCGTCTTCCCTCGCAACGTGCCCGGCCACGTGCCGCTCTTGAAAAAGCACGGCTTCCGCACGTGGCGTCCCCCGGAGCCCGCCTGGTACAAGCGGCGAGGCGTCCCTGGGCCGGCGCAGCGGCTCGCGCACCTCGTCGATGTCGCCCGCGCCGCCTGTCCGCCCACGGTCATGCCCTGGCGCGACGAGCACGGTCTCTGCTGCCTCCCCGCGTCGGCCACCTTCTTGCCCATCGACGGTGTACGCCGCGCGATCCCGATGCGACAACGGGTGCGCCGGGCCACGGCGGGCATCGACGAGGCCGCCCGGACGCGGCGCGTGTCTCACCTCTACACGCACCCCATCAACCTCGCGACCGACCCGGCCGCGATGCTCGCGGGGCTCGGGGCGGTGATCGACCACGCGGCGCGCCTCCGCGACCGGGGCGAGATCGACATCCTCTCGATGGACCAGGTGGCCGACCTGCTGGACTAGGATCCCGGCCGCAGGAGCATCGTCTGCACGGTCTTGAGGAGGATGAGGCCGTAGAGGAGCGGCGTCATTTCCTGCACGGCGAACAGCTCATAGCAGAGCTTCTCCGCGGACTGTTCCACGTTGGCACCGTAGCGGTAGTTCACCTGCGCCCAGCCGGTGACGCCAGGCTTCACCGCGAATCGTAGCGGGTAGAAGGGGATCTGTTTCTTCAAGTCGCTGATGAAAGGTTCGCGCTCGGGGCGGGGCCCGACGATCGACATCTCCCCCCGGAGCACATTCCAGAACTGCGGCAGCTCGTCGATGCGTGTGCGGCGGAGGAACTTGCCCACGCGCGTGACCCGGGGGTCGTTCTGCTGCGCCCACACGGCGCCGGTCTTGGCCTCGGCGTCCTGTCGCATGGTGCGGAGCTTGATGATGCGAAAGGGGTGCTCGTTGCGTCCCACGCGCTCCTGGAGGAAGAAGGCCGGACCCGGCGACTCGAGCTTGACCGCGAGGGCGCCGAGCAGGATCACCGGGGCACTCAGGCAAAGCCCGATCAGCGACAAGGTCACGTCGGCGAGCCGCTCGGCCGCCGCCGGCATGCGGCCCGATCCTGCGAAGACGGGGCCGAAGATGAGCCAGGTGTCGCTCATGTGCAGGATGGGCACCTTGCCGGTGAGCCGCTTGTACAGGTCGGGCATCTCCTCGATCTGCACGCCCATGGCCTTGCACTCGAGCAGCTGGCGCCCCAGGTCGGCGCTCAGGCTGCCGCGCACACACACCACGACGAGGTCGATCTTGTGGGCCCGGACGGTCTCTGTCACCTGGCTGATGCGGCCGATGATCGGCATGCCCGGCGGGGCAAGATCAGGATCGTCGGTCGGGCCGTCGTTGCGCCTTCGTCGTCCGAAACGGGGGTAGGTCACCGCGCCCACGAGCTCGTACTGGGCGGCCGTCTCGGGATTTGAACGGATCACCTCGGTGATGAGGTGGCCGGGCTCGCCGTCGCCCACCACCAGCGTGCGCAGCCGGAAGAAGGGCGCGGGTTGCAGTCGCGACAACAGCGGGCGCCAGATCGTCAGCAGGATGCCGAAGAAGAGGCTGGACAGGCCCGCGACGCCGCGGCCCCACCAGCTGTCGGGGACGATGAAGTAGACCAGCATTTGCGCGACCAGGGCCACGTTCACCGCGATCCAAATGCGGACCACTTGCGCCGCCTTGCGGAAGTCGAGCGAGGCGTTGTAGGCGTCGGCCACGTACAGCGTGATCAGGTTGGCGCACAGGAAGAAGAGCCCGGCGGCCGGGATGCGCGAGAGGTCGCTCGCATCGATCGTCGAGCCGAAGCGCACCCCGTGGGCCAGCGCGATGGCGACCGCCGCGGCCACGAGGTCGCCCAGGAGCGAGTACAGCTGGCGAGGCTTGTAGGGGATCCCGAATAGCTTCATGTTGGCAGCTCTGCGGCGGCTTGTTCGGCCGCACCGCCGCCACCTGGAGCGGGCACGAGCTCCTGGTACACGCTCAGCGTCTGATCGAGCATGCGAGCGAGCCCGTAGTGTTCGACGAAGCTGCGTCGAGATGCCGCACCCATTCGTCGCCTGAGCCCGGGGTCGGCCGCGAGGCGGATCAACGCGCCGGCGAGCGCGGCTACGTCGGCGCGAGGCACGAGGAAACCGGTCTGGCCCTCGTCGATGGCCTCGGCGATGCCGCCCACGGCGGTGGCCACGACGGGCAGGCCGGCGCGCATCGCCTCGAGCACCACCAGGGGGAAGCCCTCCTGGCGCGACGAGAGCACACCGACCTGCGCCTGGGCGAGCAGCGCGGCGACGTCGCCCCGGGCGCCCAGGAAGCTCACCCGGTCGCCGAGACCCAGTCGCGAGGCCTGCCGCTCGGCCGCCTCGCGCTCCGGCCCGTCGCCCACCAGCCAGAGTCGAGACGGGGGCTCCACCCGGGCGAAGGCGTCGAGCAAGGTCGCGTGATCCTTCGGCGCGAGGAACCGCGCGACCATGACGAAGGTGCAGGGCTTGGCCCCGGGCTGGGCGCGCTCCGGCACGTCGGGCACCGCGTTGTAGACGATCCTGACCTGCGCCTCGGTCGCGACCCTATATCGCTTGCCGATGGCCGCGTCGGCGGCCGACACCGTCACGAATCGCGAGGTGACGCGACCGATCACCCACTCCACCGGCACCGAGAGCGCCACGCGCGTCCAGGGCTGCCCGTCGGAGAACGACCAGGCGTGCGCGGTGTGCACGGTCGGCACGCCGCAGCTGCGCGCGGCGAGGCGCCCGAGAACGCCGGCCTTGCTGGAGTGGGTGTGCACGAGGTGCGGCAGAAAGCCGCGGATCTCACGCCGCAGGGCCCGCAGGCTCCGCCCGTCGGCGAGCGGCGAGACCGAGCGCTGCAGGCTCTCGGTCACGACGACGTCCACCCCATCCGCCTGGAGCTCGTCGACAAGAAAGCCTGTCTCACCCACGATCACCCTGAAGTCCACCCGGTCTTTCAGACCGAGTACCAGGTCGCGCACGTGCACCTGAGCGCCACCGCGCTCGGCGCGTGTGATCGCCAATAGGACGCGGGGTCGCGTTCTTCGCGTCAGCTTGCTCTCCACGTGCCGAGGTCGCAGACGGCCCGATGGTATCAGGCAACGGCGGTGCGGGTCCGATAGGAAGGCGACGTGAGCTGGCCCAGCGACCTTGCCGCGTGGCGAAAAGCCGCACCTGCGTTCCTAGCGCGCCAGCGCAAGACGGCGGGACAGGCACGCTACGGGTGGCGTCACCCTCGGCGGGTCAGCTTCGTCTTCGGCTGCCAACGCTCCGGCACCAAGATGGTGATGCGCATCCTGGAAAATAGTCCAGAAACGCGCATTTACCATGAGAACCACGCCACCGCCTTCGTGGATTTCGAACTGCGGCCCGACCCGGTGCTCCGCGCGCTGGTGGGTCTCAACCCGGCCCCGGTGCAGGTCTTCAAGCCCATCTGCGACAGCCAGGACGCCGACTCCATCCTCGCCCGGTGGCCAGCGGCGCGGGGGCTGTGGGTGTACCGGCACCCCGACGACGTGGCCAACTCCGCCGCCGAGAAGTGGGGCGAACACCAGCGGCAGCTGGTGCAGGCGGTGGTCAGGGGCGACCTCGACACCTGGGGTTGGCGCACACGACGGCTGCCACGGGAGACGGTCGAGAACCTGCGGCGGGTGTACCGGCCCGACCTCACGCCTGCGGAGGGCGCCCTACTCTTCTGGTACATGCGGAACAGTTTCTTCTTTGCGCTCGAACTGCACCAGCACCCTCGGATGCGGCTGGTCCAGTACGAACACCTCGTCACCGAGCCACGCGTGGCTTTCGGAGCGATGTTCGCGCATCTCGGCGCGACGTTTTCCGACGACTACGTCTCCAGAGTGCGGAGCGACTCGGTCGGCCGTCGTGAAGCACCGCCCTCTTCGCCTGAGATCCGCGCCTTGTGCCTCGATCTCGTCGACAGGATGGACGCGTACTACGCGGCACAGGCCGCCGCCACCCGACTCCCCTCCCCGGTCCTCATCCTGATCAACACTCTGGGCGTGGGCGGCGCGGAGCGCTACGTCGCGACAACCGCCAACTGGCTCGCCGAGCACGGTGTCAACGTACACGTGGCCTCGAGTGGTGGCGATCTCGTTCGCGCGCTCGACGCTCGGGTGAACCACCACGAGGTCGACCTCTACCGGGTGCGGGGGGCCCTGGGCCCGGCGGCGCTCTCGGTGCGGCGTCTCCTCGATGCCTGCCCGCCCGAGGCCATCATCTGTCACTCGCTCGCCGTCACCTGGGTGGCGCGGCTGGCCTCGGCGGGGAGGGGCATCCCGGTGGTCAACGTGGCACACGGCTGGCCTGCCGACCGCTACGCCACGGTGGGCAAGCTGATGTGCAGCGCGTCGCAGGTGGTGGCGGTGAGCGACGACGTGCGCGACAAGCTCGTGGCCGGTGGGCTCGAGGCGGCTCGCTGCGTGGTGGTGCGCAACGGCGTCGACCTTCGCGGACTGGGACCACGCTCGGGCGAGGCGCGGGACCGAGCCCGGACCGCCATGGGCGGCGGCGACTTCATCGTGCTCTCCGTCGGGCGGGTGACCGCCCAGAAGGCCCATCATCACCTGGTGGAGCTGTCGCGACGCTGCCCCGAGGTGCGCTTCGCCCTCGCCGGCGAGGGTCCACTCCTCGACGAGCTGTCGCGACAAGCCCAGGGCTCGAACGTCACCCTGATGGGGCTGCGTCACGACGTGCCCGAGCTGCTCGGAAGCGCAGACGCCTACCTGTCTACCAGTGACTGGGAGGGCATGTCGCTCACGCTGATCGAGGCGATGGCGAGTGGCTTGCCCTGCGTGGCGACGGCCACGGAGGGGTCGCGGGAGCTACTGGCGGGAGGCGCCGGAGCGCTGGTCCCGGTGGGCGACGTCGCCGCGATGACCGAGGCGATCGAACGGGTACGCGCCGGGCAGCGCTTCCCTGGGGCGCAGGCGCGAGCACAGGCGGACTACGGCCACGAGCGGATGTGTCGCGAGCTCGGCGAGGTGCTCGCGGGCCTCAGAGCCACGCCACCCTGAAGGGCTCCGCCCACCAGGGCGGTTGGTACTCCACGACGAGCGCGTCGCGACCGACGAGGGCGCTGGGATCCGCCGGCACGTAGTTGGGCGGGTAGAGCAGTCCGGTGCGGGCGTCGCCGAGGCGGCGAATCGTCCCCTGTCGCGACTCGACGATCTCAGTAGCCCCCCCGAGGCGGAGGCCGAGAACCGTGTCCGCGACGGCGTGTTCCACGCGGGCGTTCCCCTGGCTGGCCACGTTGAGCTCCACCTCGGGTTCGGTGCTGCGCGCACGAGACTGGGCGTGGGCCAGGTCGTCGCGGACCGAGCCGGTCACGACGGGGCCAGCCACGCGGGTGGGCTTGAACGAGTAGAATAGGCGTCGCGACAAGAGCGTCGCATCGTCGGCCGGGGACAGCGCGCCCCGTGCGTAGCGGTACTGGCGGGCGAGCAGGTAGTAGCCGTCGCCATCGCGACCGGGCTCGTCGGCCAGCACCCAGTCGGCGGCGAGAATGTCCGCGTGGCGACCGGCCTGCACGAAGGAGCCCGCGCCGAAGTTCGCCGCCTCGAAGGTGAGCGCACGGCCGTCGAAGGGCGCGTCGACGATCGCCACTTGCCAGCGTGACATGCCAAGGTCGTTCTGCTCGACCGCGACGGCGATCGCGGTTTCGAGTGGGGCATCGTCGTCGAGCTGCACCCGGAAGCCCACGAGGCCCTCGTTTGCCTCGTTCGTGTCCGAGGCCCAGTACGACGGCGTGGTGTCGATCCCGGTCAACCAGGAAGGTCGTCCCCCGCTCCCGACGGTGAGCCGCAAGGCGCCGTTGGCCGACACGGCGCAGCCGACAGCGCCCTGGCCAATGTCCAAGCAGGTGGCGCGGGTGCCCGCCAACGTGGGGACGGCGCGGGCCGAGGCGAGCGCTTCCACCGGGGCCTGCGGCAGCGCGGCGCGCACCGGCGCGAGGGCTGGCAGCTCCGGGAGATTGGTGTCCCACGTGGGAACTTTGAGCTTAGAACCAGCGAGGATGTAGTTCGGGTACGCGATGTGGTTGAGGCGGGCGAGCGTCATGTAGCCGCCCGGGACGTCGTGTCGGTTGGCGATCGACCAGAGGCTGTCGCCCCATTCCACGGTGTACACGCGCAAGGGCATCGAGGAAGCCGGGGGCGAGGCCGGCGGGAGACAGGCCAGGAGCAGGAGGGGGGGGCATGCCGCGGAACGTCCCGGGGAAGGGTGGGCTTACGGGACAACCGTCACGTGGCGCGGTTCGCGGGTGTGACGGAGGGTGACAGGTGGGTGGCTACCACGATCCCCCGGGCCCGCCGTGGGGTTCATGGGGACGATGGAGTCACGCGCTTGCCTGCCCCGACGTGCACGCGCCACGAGAGCGTGCGCGGAGTTGCTGATTCGCGCCGACCCGCGATCACCGCCGCCCAAGGCGTTTTGACGCGCGTAGCACCGGTGCTACACTTCCTTCATGAGCACCGTCATCAGTCAGCGCGATCTCCGGAACAACAGCGGCGACATCATGCGTGCCCTAGACCAGGGGCAGGAGTTCATCATCACGCGGAACGGCGTGCCCGTCGGCGAGCTCCGCCCGGTTCGGCGCCAGTTCGTTGGTCGCGCGGCGCTCGCGGCGGCCATCGCCGGCGCGCCGCCCATCGACGCGCGACGGTTTCGGGACGACGTGGACGCCATCCTCGACGAAGACGTGGAACCCAGGTCATGAGCACACCGAGCCCCGCATTGCTCGACACGTCGATCATCATCGATCTCGATCGCATCCCCGCGAGCGCGCTCCCTGATGAACAGGCCATCTGCGCCATCACCCTAGCGGAGCTGGCCGCCGGTCCGCACGCGACCGATGACGACGACGAGCGCGCCCGGCGCCAGGACCGCCTCCAAAGGATCGAAGCGCTCATGGACCCGCTACCGTTCGACGCGGAAGCTGCCCGCGCCTACGGTCGCATCTATGCCGCCACCCGCCAGGCTGGTCGAAAGGCTCGCGGAGCCCGAGCCGTGGACCTCCTGATCGCTGCGGTGGCGTTGTCGCGGTCCCTACCGCTCGTCACTCGCAACCCGAGCGACTTCGAGCACCTCGCGGGTGTTGGGCTGCGTGTTCACTCGATCTGAGGGGTCGGAGACGAAGGCCCCCCCACCCGGCGGACCTCGGCGGTCGAAGCACCACAATTCTAACGTTGAAACACGAGTTTCGTCACCATGACCCCTCAGAGGCTGACCGGAAATAGTCGTAAGGACTTGCATGTTCGGCTCCCGCGTGTGACGTGCGTCCATGACCAACGCGCTCTTCCCTGGCCGTCCCGAGGTCCCCGAGATCCCAGCGCCGGAGGAGCCGGGAGACGAGCCGGCCGCCGCGCCGCGGCTTCGCCTCTCGCGCCCGTCCCGTGACGCCGTCCAGCTGCGCGCCATGTCGCTGGACTCGCTCCTGCCGCCGGAACACGCGGCGCGGATTGTCTGGGCGTACGTGGAGCGCGTTGACGTCGCCCCGCTGCTCGCCGGGGTGAAGGTGGTTGAGGGCGAGGCGGGGCGCCCGGCGATCGACCCCCGGGTGATGCTGGCGCTCTGGCTGTTCGCGGCGATCGACGGCGTGGGCGCGGCGCGCGAGATCGCCCGCCTCTCCCACGAGCACGCGGCGTACGCCTGGATCTGCGGCGGCGTGGAGGTGGGGCGCACGAGGCTCGCGGAGTTCCGGAGCTCGAGCGAGGGGTTCATGGACGACCTGCTCACCCGCGGCGTGGCGGCGCTGCTCGCGGAGGGCCTCGTCACGCTGGAGCGCGTGGCGCAGGACGGGATGCGGGTCCGGGCGTCGGCCGGCGCCGCGTCGTTCCGCCGGGAGGGAAAGCTGGCGGAGGCGCTGGCGGACGCGCGGGCACAGGTCGCGGCGTTGAAGGCGGAGCTCGAGGGGGACGACGCGGTCGCCAGCCGGCGGCGCGCGGCGGCGCGGGCGCGGGCGGCC
>SXON01000154.1 GCA_005778355.1 Pseudomonadota bacterium
ATCGTGCTCGACATCGACGTGCAGGGCGCCCGCCAGGTGCGCGCGCGGATGCCCGAGGCCGTGTCGGTCTTCATTCTGCCGCCCAGCGTGGCGTCGATGGAGGCACGCCTGCGTTCGCGCGGCGACCCCGACGAGGTGATCCGTCGGCGGATGGCCCAGTGCGCCGAGCAGCTCGCGGGTGCCCGCGAGTACGACTACCTCGTGCTCAACGACGATCTCGCCGCGGCGCACGTGCAGTTCCAGTCAGTCCTCGTCGCCGAGTTGTTGCGACGCGAGCGACGCATGGGCTGGGTCGACAGGCTCTAGCTACTGCGGCGCCTTCATCCCGAGCCGGTCGAAAATGAAGGCGTACATGTCGGCCGAGTACTCGATCGTCTGCGCCACCTTGTCGGCGCCCCCGTGGCCCGCGTTCTTCTCAATGCGCAGCAGCGGCGCCGCGCCACCCTTGTCGGCCGCCGCGACGGCCGCCACGAACTTCCGGGCGTGCATCGGGTCGACGCGGTCGTCATGGTCGGCCGCGAGCATGAGGAGGTCGGGGTAGTCGGTGCCAGCCTTGACGTTCTGGTAGGGCGAGTAGGCGAGCAAGGTCTTGAACTGCGCCGGATCTTCCGCCGAGCCGTACTCGGGGATCCAGGTGCGCCCCGACCCGAACTGGTGGTAGCGCACCATGTCGAGCAGCGGCACCGCACACACCACCGCACGGTAGAGCTCCGGGTGCTGCGTCATCGCCGCTCCCATGAGCAGTCCCCCGTTACTGCCACCGTTGATCGCTAGCTTCTCGGGACTGGTCCAGCCCTGATCGACGAGGTACTGCGCAGCACCGGCGAAGTCGTCGAACACATTCTGCTTCCTGTCGAGCTGACCGGCCTCGTGCCAGGCCTTGCCAAACTCGCCCCCACCCCGGAGGTTGGCGATGGCGTAGACCCCGCCGGCCTCCAGGAAGGGGTAGCGCGAGCTGCGGAAGTCCGGCGCGAGCGACACGTCGAAGCCACCGTAGCCGTAGAGCAAGGTGGGGTGCTTGCCGCCGGCCAGCACGTCGGCCCGGTGCACGAGGAACATCGGCACCTTCGTGCCGTCCTTCGACGTGTACCAGACCTGTTCCGACACGTATTTGCTCGTATCGACCGGGATCTCGATCTTCGCCCAGAGCTTGGCGGACAGGTCGCTCACCGCCAGCGAGTAGACTTGCGGAGGCGACGTGAACGACGAGAACTGAAAATAGGCTTCTTTGCTGCCTTTCTCTCCGGTTGGCGCCGAGGCCACGCCCACGCCGGGGAGCGCTTGTACCCGGGTGGTCTTGCCGTCGAGCGAAGCCCAGCGCACCTCGGTCTTGACGTCCTTCATGTAGGTGAGGGCGAGCTGCCCGCCGACGATGGCGAAGTTATCGAGGGTGGCCGCCGGATCTTCCGGAACGATCTCCTTCCACGCCTTGCGGTCGATCTTCCTCGTGGAGGTCTTGAAGATGCGCTTTCGTGGCGCGCCCTCGTCGGTGAGGATGTAGAGCTCGTCTTTGTGCTCGTCGACCAGGTAAAGGGCGGGCGACCCCACCGACAACGGGCGAAAATCCTTGTCTTTGCGAAGATCCTTCACCCACACGTCGCTCGCGTTCCAGCCGTGGAAAACGCTCACCCAGAGGTAGTTGCCGTCGTCGGAGAGCGCGCCATCGAGGAAGGTGGCCGGGTTGCCGGTGCGGGGGTGGATCTGCTTGTCGGTGGCAGGGTCGGTGCCCAGCGCGTGGTAGCGAAACTCGGTGTAGCCGGGGCGTTCGTCCACGGGGATCGACGCGTCGGTGGGCAACCACTCGTAGTAGAAACCCTTGCCGTCGGGGGTCCAGTCGACGGAGGCGTACTTGGCGCCGGGGATCAGGTCGATGTTCGAGAGCTCGCCGCTCTGCACGTCCAGTACGCGGAGAGTGGATTCGTCGGCCGCGTTGGCCTTCTCGGTGTACGCGAGCTTCGTGCCGTCGTCGGAGGGGAACCAGTCACCCAGCGACCGGGGAACGTCGCCCGCCCAGGTGTTCGGATCGAGAAGCACCTGCTCGGGGGCCGAGGCGTTGGCGCGCCAGTAGAGCACGCCCTTGTCCTGGTCGGCCCGACGTCGGCTGTAGAACAGGCGTTCCCCGCGCTGCGCTGGGACGCTCACGCTATCGACATAGTAGAGCTCGCGGAAACGTTTGGCCAGCCAGGGCCGCGCGCCGAGCTTGTCGATCTGGTGTCGCGAGTAGGCGTCGTAGGCGGACATCCACGTCTGCACCTCCGGGGCTTTCTCGTCTTCCAGCCAGCGATACGGGTCGGGCACGCTCAGGCCGTGCAAGGTGTCGGCGATGTCTTCCCGTCGAGTCGACGGCGCCTGAGGTTCGGGCGGCGGCGCGGGAGGGGCTTCCACGACCGGCGCGGGCTCGGCTGGCTTCGGCGTGCAGGCGAGAAACAGGGCGAGGAGCATGGCAGACCCGGGGAGGCGCCCCCGTCTATCCGCCTCCTTGCGCCAGGGATGCTGCCCGAGGAGCGTCGGGTCTGCTAGGCTTCGCATGCCGATGCTGCTCCTCGCTGCGCTCGCCCTGGCCGGGCCCCCAGACGTCGATACCCCGCTGAAGGGAACGTCGAAGGCCAAGAAAGATGCTGCTTTGCTGATCACGGTGGAGGACTACAAGCTCCTCGCCGACGTGTCCTACGCCACGCGCGATGGCGACAGCCTGCAGGCTTGGCTGTCGACAACGCACGGCGTCGAGCGCATCGAGCGCGTGCAAGATCCAGATAGAAACACGCTTCGTCGGAAAATTGACGACGCGGCGCGCGCGGTGCGGCGGGGCGGGACGCTCTGGGTGTACTTCGCGGGCCACGGCGCGGTCGACGAGCAAGGGGCGCGCACGCTGCTCACCCGAGAGGCCACGCCGGAAGCCGCCTCGGGCGTGGCGCTCAACGACCTCGTGTCCGACCTGGCGGACTCGCGCGCCAAGCAGGTGATCATCGTGCTCGACGCCGGCTTCGGCGGCGTGGGCCGGCTGGGCGAGCCCCTTGGCCTGCCGACGCGGGCCGAGATTCCGCCACTCGCGACCCCCGCCCAGAAGAACGTGAGCGTGTGGGCCGCGGCGGCGGGCGCCGAGTCCCCAGTGGCCTACCCCGACGCGGGCCACGGGATGTTCACCTACTTCCTGCTCGGCGCGCTCCGCGGCTGGGCCGACGGTGCCACCGGAGGCAAAGCCAACGGTGACGTGACGCTGGAGGAAGCCGAGTCCTACGTGTCCAAGACGGTCAAGCAGGTAGGCGGCAAGCTGTGGAACCCCAGTAAAGAAACTCGCGAAGACGTGATCAAATGGAGCCTCGCGAGGTCGAGCCAGCTGGAGATCGGTCCTGACAAAGACCTGCTTGCCACGCTGGCGCAGGCCGAGAAAGCGCGCCGCGTGAAGGAAGCCACCGACAGCATGATCTCGGTCGCCAACGCCGAGTGGCTGGAGATCGCCGTCACGACGGCGGTGGCCTCGCCAGCGGGGATCGAGCGGCTCAACGCCTTCATCAAGAAGTACGAGCTGGCGACGGTCTCGGTGGACGGCGTCGCCACGGCCATCGTGGTGCCCCAGGTGGCCGACGCGCGGGCCCGACTCGACCAGTTCGCGCGCGACGAGCTCAAGGCCAAGGGCAAGAAGAAGAAGAAGCGCGGCACCAAGAAGACGAAGGCGCCGGCGCCCCCCGCCGTGTCGGTCACCGCCGCCTGCGACGACCTCATCAAGCTGGAACCCGCGGCCATGTCGGGGGCCCTGACCACGGAGCAGATCGCCTGCGTGGAGTCGAAGATCGCGATGTCGCAGAAGCAGACTGAGCGCGACAAGCTCAGCCGCGTGCTGCTCGCCAACGCCGATAGTCGCGCCGACGTGGAGGAGTGGATGCGCCTCACGGCGCGGCACCTCGAGGACATCGACCGCTCCGACCCCGACCTCTGCTTCCGCTACGCGATCACGCTGTCGCGAACGGGCACTCTGGAGGATGGCGAGGAGGTGCTGCAGTGGATCGGCTACGCGCTGGAGAACAAGCAGGCCTGGCAGGGCCCCACCTACATGTCGCGGGTGTACAACCTGTATCGATTGCAGGCTGAGGTCGCGACACGGATGTGGATCGACGCCGAACAGGACTTCCAGGAGGAGCGGAACGAGGAGAACAGCCTCAACGCCGAGGAGTTCCGAGGCTTCGCCAAGAACACGGCGCGGGAGTGGCTCGACTACGCGCGCGTGTCGGGCCAGGACCCCGACCGCGCCTATGCGCTCTGCCAGGCCGCGGCGGGCTCGCCCAACTTCTGCGCCGAGACCGGGGCGGTCACACCGGCCGAGTAGCCGGGCACGTTAGCCGACCCCAGATGCCTCGCGTGTACGTCCATACCTTCGGCTGCCAGATGAACGAGTCCGACTCCGGCAAGATGCGCGCGTTGCTCGGGAAAGACGGGTTCGAGGCCACGGAGGAGATTCACGACGCCGACGTGGTGATCATCAATACGTGCTCGGTTCGTGAGAAGCCGGAGCAGAAGCTCCATAGTTTCCTTGGACGCGTGTTGCCTCAGAAACGTAGTCGCGCGCTGACGGTGGGGATCGCCGGCTGCCAGGCCCAGGTCGATGGCGAGCGGCTCTTCAAGAAATACCCAGCCGTCGACCTGGTTTTCGGTCCCGACGCCGTGCACCGGGTCAACGACATGGTCCGCGCTGCGCGCGAGCGTCGGGTGCTCGACACCGAGTTCCTCGACGGCGACGCCTACCCCTTCGTGTCCGACCTCGACCCCGCCGCGCAGGGACAGGTGGCGGCCTTCGTGACGATCCAGAAGGGCTGCGACAACCGATGCACCTTCTGCATCGTGCCGGCGACACGGGGCGACGAGGTGTCGCGACCGCTCGCCGAGGTCGTCGCCGAGGTCAGGCGCCTCGTGGATCACGGCGTGAAGGAGTTCACCCTCATCGGGCAGAACGTCAATTCTTACGGGATCAAGATCCCCGGTCACCCGAGCTTCGCCGAGCTGCTCCGCGCGGTCCACGAGGTGCCTGGCGTGGAACTGATTCGCTACACCACGTCGCACCCCCGCGACATCGGCGCCGACGTGGTTTCCTGCTACGCCGAGCTGCCGCGCCTCGCGTCGCACCTTCATCTACCTGTCCAGAGCGGCAGCGACCGGGTGCTGAGGCGCATGAAGCGTTTCTACACCCGCGAGCGCTATCTCGAGGTGGTGGCCCAACTCCGGGCGGCGCGCCCCGATCTCGTGCTCAGCACCGACGTGATTTGCGGTTTCCCCGGCGAGTCGGACGCGGACTTCGACGAGACGATGAGCTTGCTTGAACGTGTGCAGTTTCACGCGAGCTTCTCCTTTCGTTACAGCCCGCGCCCGGGAACGCCCGCGCTGCGCCTGCTCGACGAGGCGGTGCCGGAGGCCGTCGCGCAGGCGCGTCTTGAGCGACTCCAGTCGCGACAGCGGGCTATCGCCCTGGCCGCCCACCAGTCGCTGGTTGGGAGCGTCCAGCGGGTGCTCGTAGAAGGGCCGTCCGCCCACGACGAGGGGGTCGTCTGCGGTCGCACCTCCACGTTCAAGACCGTCAACTTCCCGGGTTCCACCGACCTGACCGGGAGTTGGGTCGACGTGCAGATCACGCGCGGCTTCGCGAACACGCTGCGCGGCGAGCGGGCGGAAAACTCCGGGAAGACCTGAGGCCTGCCGCCGGTCAGGCCCCCGCCGCCGCTCCGATGGCGCCGAGGAAGACCATCGCGAAGAGGAACAGGAAGTAGGCCAGCATGAACAGCGCCATGCCGGCGAAGAACATCCCGAGCATGGTGCCGATTGCGCCGCCCACGAGGCCGGCCGTCGCGGCGGATGAGCCCGTCGCGCTCAGGCCGCCGCGGTTGATCATGCCCGCCTTGTAGAGCGCATAGAGGCCAAGCGGGAGCGCCAGGAGCCCCGTCATGTAGCAGGAACACAGGGCCAGCGCGTTGAGCATGAGCGACCCGACGGCCGCCCACATCGCGGCGACGGCGTCGGTGTCGCCCGCGCTCGACATCGCCACACCCGGGACCGGCGGCGCCTCCGGGTAGCCGTAGGGATCGAGCGCCAACTACTTGCCGAGCGTGTACTTGGCGGACCGCGTGAAGAGGAGCTCGGGCTTGCCCGCGCCGCTCGCCGCCTTGCCCACCTTCACCTCGAGCACACCGGCGCCCGCGGGCACGGGCGCGAAGAGGCGGAAGAAGTGGACGGAAGGGCCCTTGTCGGCGATCGAGTCGCGCGTGACACTCGCCCGGGACTCCGACACCTTCTTGCCGTCGGCGTAGACCTCGGCGACGAGCCAGTAGGCCACGCCATCGAACTCCGCCTTGCTCTTGGCGTAGAGCACGGGCAGTTCCACCACCACCGCGTCGGTGTCGGCGAAAACCACGACGGGCGCCCAGTTGTCTCCCAGAGGCTTCGCCCCGCTCACATCGACAGGCATCTTGGTGCTGCCGCCGAGCACCTTGGCGGCGCTGTCGAAGCCGCTCAGGTCACGCTCTGGGTCGACTTTCAGCGAGGCATCGGCCTTGGGCGTGGTGGGGATGTCGAACTCTTCCTCGTCGTCGTGGAAGGCCGTCGAGTCGGGAACATCGGCGTTGGCACCCTTCTTCTCGTTGGGGTCCGGCTCTTTGAAGAAGTCGTCGTCGTCGTCGGCGACGGCCACGCTGGGTGGTGCCGCGTCGTCGGCGAAGGCCGTGCCGGAGAGGGCGGCGAGCAGCAGGAAACAGGTCATCAGGCACTCCGGGCGCGCGTCCATGCGCGGGGTCACGATACACGGGAACGCACAAACGTCAAGGATGCAGAACCCCTACCTCGTCGCCGATTCCCGGCAAGCCGCCCGGGAGTACACCGCGATAGCCCGGCTCGCGACGGTGTGTTTGCCCGGGGTGGCTGCGACCGTGGCGATGGTTCTGGCGGGCCCAGAGGCCTTTCCCTGGGCGCAGGCGTCGGGTTCGTACTTCGCCAGCGCCGGTGCTGGTCACGCCGCGCGTGTCGGCGTTGCTCTCGCCGGCGCCATGGCCCTGCTGGCCTACGATGCCGGCGTGCGTGGTCCCGACCGGGGGCTGGTCGATATCCACCCGGTCCTCGCCGCGCCGTACCTCCACGCTCGACGGCGCCGCGTGGCCGTCGCGGGCGTGCCCTGGCTGGTAGGCGCGCTGCCGTTGTTGTTTCCTCTGGGTCGCGACATCGCGTTCCTAGTCCCCGCCGCGCTCCTCGTTGTCGGCGGCTGGGCGGCGGGGCAAGCGTGCGGCCTGGCCTTCGCCCTTCGCGCCCCCAGCGCGGCGTTGTCGCCGTCGGTGGCACCGCTGTTGGACGCTGTTCGTGGTGCCAACCCGAGGCCCCAGGCGGCCCTCATCTGGGCGCCCGGCGCGGCCCTGGCGCTCGCGGGCAGCGCCGTGGTGGCCGGAGCCTACGGCCTCGCGGCAGGTGGGGGCGCGACGCTCGCCATTGCCTTGCCCTTCACTTGCTACCGCCTGGTTTCTCGCTGGGTGCGCCCATCCGCCCGCGACCTCTGCGCGATCCCGGCTGTCGTCAACGAGGTCGACGCGGCCTGGGCTTCGGTCGACGCCGCGGAGGAGGGCGCGCGGGTGTACCTCGAGGGCCCTGTCCGGTGGCTGCCTCGCGCGTGGCGCCCCGAGGTCTTGCGCCACTTGCGGCACGCCTGGCGGGAACACCGCGGCTATCTGGGCGCCACCTGGGCGCTGGTCGCGGTCGCCACCGTGGCCGTCTTGTCTCGCGACGACCTCGCGGCCCCCTCGCTCGTCCTCTGTCTCGCGACACTGGGCGCGCTTGGCCCCCGGCTCGCGGCTGCCGACCCGCGATGGCTCGACCTCGCCCTGCCGCGGCCGGGCATCGTCCGGGGCCGAGCCGTGGCGTTGGGGCTCTACATGGCCGCCGCAGGGTGCGCGCCGGCCGTGCTGTCGCTCCTCACCGGCCAGTGGCCCGTGGCGGCGATGGCGCTCGCTTGTGGACCCGTGCTCGCCCAGGGGGGTGCCCGTTTGCGCACCCCGGCGTTCCTGGTCCTTGCGGTTAGCCTCGTCGCGGTGAGCAGCGCGCAGTGATCGAGGTCGTCGACCTTCGGAAACGCTTCGGGCGGGCAACTGCCCTCGATGGCGTGAGCTTCACTGTTGCCCGCGGCGAGCGGGTGGCACTGCTCGGTCACAATGGGGCGGGGAAGTCCACCTTGATGAAGCTGCTCGCGGGGCAACTGCTGGCGGGCGAGGGGACGATCCGCGTGGCGGGGATCGACGTGGCGCAACAACCCGAGCGCGCCCGGGCGGCACTTGGCTACGTGCCCGAGGAGCCCCCGATGTGGGGCTACTTGAGCGCCCGCGAAACGCTCGAATTCGTTGCCGAGCTGCGCGGCGGTGGCGACGTTGCCGCAGCGCTCGCTCTGACTGGTCTCGGCGACGACGCGGACCGGCTGGTGCGCGAGTACAGCCAGGGCATGCGCCGGAAGGTGGCGATCGCCGCCGCGCTGGTGGCCGCGCCCCCCGTCCTGGTGCTCGACGAGGCGCTCAACGGCCTCGACCCGCCGAGCGCCTTACGCATCGCCGCGCACCTCGCGAGCATGGCCGAGAGCGGCACGAGCGTGCTTGTGTCCACGCACGTTGTCGACCTCGTCCCGCGACTGGCCGAGCGGGTTGTGGTCTTGCGGGCCGGTCGCGTGGTCGTCGACCGACCCGTCGACGAGATCGGCGCGAGCGGGCTAGCCGCGACCTTCAGCGATCCGTCGCCGTCCCCAGAGCCAACCTGAGCGCGGCCAGCTTGCCAAGGACCAACCGGTTGGCGGCGAGCGGTCCGCCCGGGGCCCAGTGCGGCCGCTCGGGCACCTCGCCCCGCGGGTGATCGTTGAGTTGGAACCAGGGGAGGTCGCCCTTCGCGGCCGCGCGCATCATGCGCTGCGCGTGCCGGACCTCCTGAGGTTGCGCGTGATCCGGCTGGGCCTGCAGGCGCACATACCCGCAGCTCAGTTGCCCCACTGAGCGGGTGGCCTCGCGACAGTTCCAGTAGCTGTCGTCGTCGAGACCGTGGCCGAGAGCGGGGACCATGATCGTGCCGCCGGCGGTGATGATCTCCCGGTCGCAGGGGCCCTCCCAGTCGACCAGCCAGCGCGCGGGGCACGGCCCCGGCCATCGCGACAGCGCGCCGACAGCGGCGGCCACACCGAGCGACAGCGACAACACGCCAAGGGCGCCGGTGCAAGCGGGGTCGGCCAGCGCCGCCGCGATCACCGCGCGAAGGTCGTCCTGGTGCTCCGGACCGCCGTAGTCTTCCTCGCCCCAGCTCTCGCCTCGCCCCGCCGGGTCGTGAAGGTAGACCACGTAGCCGAGGCGGGCGATCTCGTCGGCGCTCACGACGGCGGCGCGCGACATCAGCTGGGCGATGCCCTGGTGGATGGCGGGTGACACCACCACGGCGGGGAGGGGACCAGCACCGCTCGGTCGAACCCGCACCGCCTTGAGACGGTAGCCGCAGCTGCTGAGCAGCTCCATCGGGGTGAGTTCTACGCCCGTCCGGTGCAACCGTGCTCGCGCCCCACGGAGCGTAGCCCCGAGCTTCCAGGCCACGCGGACGGCGGGAGAAACAGGCTGGTCGGGCACGGCGCGAAGCTAACTAGAGGGACTCGAGCTCGCGGGGCACCACGTAGTCGAGAAACTCACGACGGGCCTGCACGAAGACCGGGAGGTCATCCCAGTAGTACTGGAAGGTGGCCTCGTCGTAGTAGCGGTACGGGTCAGTGAGCCCCCACTCGTAGGTTTGTTCCTGCATCTCGGCCAGCGCCGTCATCATCTCATCGCTGCCATAGAACTCGAGCTGCCGCATCACCTCCTCGGTGTAGGCCCGGTAGTACTCGGGCTCGGCGAGCATGTACGTCATGTGCGGCGTGTAGTCGGGGTAGATCAGCTTGAAGGGGTCGAGGTCGTAGGCCACCCAGTCGAAGGTTCCGTCCTTGTCCCACGGGATCCAGAGGAATCCGCGCTCGGGGTGGTCATAGAGGTAGTAGTTGTGCCCGCAGCACCAGTAGCCGTCGCCGTCGGGCAGCATCGCCTCGGCGGCCCACTCGGACAGCCACTCGGTCGGCTCTCCCATCGGCGCGGTGTCGTCGGGCGAGTACGACGACCAGAACTGCTCGATGCGGGAAGTGTCGACCTCCTCGTCCTCGTGATTATCCAGCACGTAGCCGTACTTCCACAGGTCGCCCTCGGCGTTGTCGTCGCCGTAGTGACGCTCGAGAAACTCGCGGTCGAGCTCCTCCATGTGGGCGTAGATCCCGTAGTACTCGCCGTTGACGTAGAGGAGCGCGTTGTTGGTGCAGGCCCCGGGTAGACCCACCTCGTGGAGGTACCAGTTGGCCAGGCGGTTCTTCAACACGGTCGGCTCGTAGAACGGCGAGTCGAAGGCGACCTTTCTGAGACCGTGGAAGCGAGCGTCCTCGTTCACCTCGTTGAAGGCCACCACGAACTGCATCTTGTCACCGTACCAGCAACAGGAACTGTTCCCTTTCAACCGCATCATCGCGTCGGGTACCTCCTCGCCGTCCACCTTCAGTTCCTCGATCGGCACGTAGTCCTTGGTGCCGTCGGAGGTCTTCCATTGTTGCTCGAGGTGGTGCCAGTCGCCCTCGTCGATCTCCACCTCGTAGATCGGGAGTCGCGACTGGTTGAACAGGTCCGAGCAGCCCCAGCGCTCCTCGTCGTCGTCAGTCTCGTCGTCGTTGTCGTCGTCGTCGTCGTCTCCCCCGTCGCCGCCACCCGGAACCTCAGTCACAGGCCCCGTGTCGTAGGTCGCGTCGACCCGATCGGCCGTTTGCTCGTCGCAAGCGAGGACGAAGAGGATCACATCGGCACCGACGTGACGTGGGCGCCGAGGCGGTAGGCGCCGCCCTCGCCCACACCACCGAGCGTACCGCCACTCCCGTCGTCGAGCGCGCGCACGGTGACGGTGTATGTGCCCGCCGCGAAGGGGCCGGCGTTCTCGATCTGTGGGTCCTCACCGCCCACGCTGGTTGACGTGGCCACCACGTTGCCGCCCTCGTCGAGGATGTCCAACTCCGCCACGAGCAGGCTCCCGTAGGAGAGCGCGCCAAAGGCCACGCTCAGGTAGGCCTCGCCGCCGGTGGCGAAGGCGTAGCGGTCGAGGTCCGCGCTACTTTCCACGCGACCCTCGGCGTAGCCGGCGTACCAGCTCCCCGCAGAGGGCTCCTGATCGACCATGTCGAGGTCGTCGGCCAGCTCGTCGTTGGGCTCCGTCTCTCGCTCGTTGCCGTAGCCTTCCTCGGTCACGAGCACGAAGATCCACGCGCCGTAGGCCTCGCCGCCCCCGCCCGCGCTGTTGCCGATGCCCAGCACGTAGCTGGTGCCGAGCGTCGACAACATCTGTCGTCCCTCGCCGAGCCACGCGGGATCGGCGTGGAAGACCTGTTCTGCGTCCTGGTTGTACACGTCGACGACGGGCTGCGCGGGACTCGATTCGATGTGCTCGGCCGCGACGAAGACCACCGAGGCGTCGTCGTAGGGAAGCGTCACCGACACGAAGTCGGCGTCGCCCTCTTCTTCGAAAAGAACGGGGAAGGAGTACCAAGAGTAGCTGTTCTCGATATCGAAGCCGCCGCCCACGGAGAGGAGCGAGTCGGGATCCGTCGGCAAGGAGCCGGGGCTGAGCACCTGGATGGTGTAGTCGGTCGACGTGACCGGAGATGTGGTGCCTTCGAAGGTGCGGAGGTCGCTCACCTGCACGTAGTAGTCGGCGGTGGAGGGGAAGAAGCCGAAGCACACCGAGTCGTAGGTGCTCACCTCGCCGGCCGGGTGCTCGTCTTCCCAGGCGATTCGCGTGCCGTTGGCCTCGAAAACCTGCACGACCGTGTCGAGCGAGTCCTCCGCCTCGCCCTCGTCGATGTTGATCACCTGGACGCGGAACTGCTGCCCCGCGGTGCCGGCCACCTTGTAGATGTCGATGTCGTCGCCCTCGATCTCGTCGCCACCTTCGGTGTCGAAGGCGAGGTCCCAGGCGCTGGCGAAGTCGTCGGCGTCGTCGGGATCGGCATCGGTGTCGGTGTCGGCGTCGCTATCGGCGTCGGCGTCGGTCTCGTTGGGTGTCGTCCCGGTCTGGTTGACCCCGGGCTCGCAGGCGAAGAACGTGGCGAGGAGAAGCATGTGCGTAGTGTAGCCGAACGCCTTGCTCGGGCCCTCGGCCGTGTGTAGACCTCGCGCCGCCATGCGCGCCCTTACCGGAATCAAGCCCACCGCGATGCCCCACGTGGGCAACCTCCTCGGAATGATCGAGCCGGCGCTACGCCTGCAACACAGCCACGACGCCTTCTATTTTATCGCCGACTACCATGCGCTCACGACGGTTCACGATGCCGAGCGGATGCGCACCTACACGCGGGAGGTGGCGGCCACGTGGCTCGCGCTGGGGCTCGACCCGGCCCGCACCGCGCTCTTCGTCCAGTCCGACGTGCCCGAGGTCTGCGAAATCGCCTGGTTGCTGAGCTGCGTGACCGGAATGGGCCTGCTCGAGCGGGCCCACGCCTACAAGTCCGCGCAGGGAGATGGGCGCGAGCTCAACGTCGGCACCTTCACCTACCCGGTGCTGATGGCCGCCGACATCCTCGCCTATGACAGCCACCAGGTGCCGGTGGGCAAGGACCAGAAGCAGCACGTGGAGATGGCGCGCGACATGGCGGCCTCGTTCAACAGCCGCTTCGGCGAGGTTTTCGTCTTGCCGGAGCCGCTCATTCGCGACGACGTGGCCACCATCCCGGGCCTCGATGGCCGCAAGATGTCGAAGTCCTACGGCAACAGCATCGAGGTGTGGGCCGACGCCAAGGCCCTGCGGAAGAAAGTGATGGGGATCGTGACGGACAGCAAGGGCATCGACGACGTCAAGGACCCAGACAGCTGCAACGTCTTCGCGCTGTACAAGCTCTTCGCCACGCCCGAGGAGATCGAGGCGCTCGCCACGCGGTACCGCGCCCCGGGGCTTGGCTACGGCCACGCGAAGCAGGCGCTCTACGAGGTGATGGAGCGTCGGCTCGGTGCGCCGCGCGAGCGCTACACCGCCTTGATGGCCGATCCGATCAGCCTGGAGGCCGTGCTGGAGGACGGCGCCGCGCGCGCGCGCCAGGTGGCTGCTGGGGTGCTCCAACGCGCCCGCCATGCAACGGGCTTGCGAGGCACTCCTCGCAAAAATGTAGGCGGGACGCACCCCGCAACCTGAGCCCGGGAGACTTGACATGTTCTTGACAATCCATTCCCGCGGTTCCCCCTATTAACGCCCCCCGGAGCGCCGGTTCCCGCGCGCGTACCCGTCCCCCCGAAGGAATATTCAGCGGTCCTTCTCCCTTGACTTCCCTCCCGGTCCCCCCGCACGGACCTCAACCCTTACCAGGTGCCCAATGACCCTTCGCTTGCGTTCTTCTTCGTCCGACGGCGCCCGTCGCCGCTCTGAGCGCCTCACTGCCGAGGAAGAGAAGATCATCGCCCGCGAGATCCGGAAGGCCGAGCAGGTTGCGCGCGAGTGCGTGGCCGGTATCGACGCCGCCGAGAACATCCTGCGCCGTCGCCCGGACCGCGCCGAGCGCACCCGCGCTGGCGCTGTCGACCGCCTCGAGGAGGCGGTGCGCGCCGTGGCCAAGGCCGCGAAGAAGGACGACGACCTCCGCGGCTACGCCCGCAAGGCGCAGGGTGCCTGGCAGCAGGCCGAGGAGCTGCGCTGGCGCCTCGCGATGAGCGGCCGTCGCATCGCGCACGGCGAGGCTCGCAAGCTGGCCGGTCCTTTCATGGACGAGGAGGATCTCGTCCAGGAGGGCTACATCGGCCTGCTCCGCGCCGCCAAGCGCTTCGATCCCGACCGCGGCATCCGCTTCTCCACATACGCCCGGTGGTGGGTCCGCGCGCAGATGACGCGCGCCATCGACCACACCGGCCGCCCGGTGCGCCTGCCCGGCTGCGCCGTGGAGCAGACGCGCAACCTGCGCAAGGCGATGAAGCGTTTCGAGGCCGCAGGCATCGAGTACAACGTGGCCGACCTCGCCGAGGAAGTGGGTATTGATAAGGAGCGCGCTGAGCTCTTGCTGTCGCAGGGCAACACCATCTCGCTCGAGCAGCCGGTCGACGACGGCCCGCGCCCGCGCCCGTTGGAGCGCTTCCTGTCGGACGAAGAGGCGATCGCCCCCGACGACGAGAGCATCCAGATCCAGGAACTCACCCGGATGAACAAGGCCTTCAACGGCGTGCTCTCGGAGCGCCAGCGCTTCGTGCTCACCCGCCGCTACGGCCTCGAAGACGGCGAGTTCCGTACCTTGTCCGAAGTGGGCAAGGAGATGGGCCTCAGCCGCGAGCGCGTACGCCAGATTGAGCGCGAGGCGCTGATCCGGCTGCGCGACCAGTCCGGCATCCGCGACCTCCGCGGGATGCCGCTTCCAGAACCGGGCGAAGCCTAGCCAGACTTCTTCTTCCGCCGGGCCTTTCGCTCGTACATCGAGACGTCGGCTCGGCGGAGGAGTGCGGCCGCATCTTCGCCAGGGTTCCAGCGGGCCCAGCCAACGCTGGCGCCGACGAGGGAGCCCCGGCGGATGTCGCCTGCGATGCCGAGGCTGTCCACCACGCCCTCGAGTCGGCCGGCGAGCTCGTGGATTCCGTCGGCATTGCCGTCCTGCACGAGGAAGGCGAACTCGTCGCCGCCGATGCGGGCCACGAGGTCTCCCTGCCGCGCCGCGAGACGCAAAGCGTGGGCAATGGCGCGCAGCGCGTGGTCGCCGGCCTCGTGTCCCCGGCTGTCGTTCACTGCCTTGAAGCTGTCGAGATCCACCAGCACCACCGCCGGTGAGCGACCTGGACCGGCCTCGGCGATCGCGGCGAGCAGGGCATCGTCGAAGGCCGCGCGGTTCTGGAGCCCGGTGAGCGCGTCGGTGAGCGCGCGTCGCTCGGCGTCGAGCCTCGCGCCCTGCGCATTCTGCTCGATCTCGGAAGCCTTTCGCCCGGTGCGGAAGACGAGCCCCGCTAGGATGAGGGCGATGATCGTGGCGAGGAGCAGCACGTGTCGCGAGGCGCGCCGCGCCGGGGCGAGCGCCTCGGTGCGCTCTACCTGGACGAGCGCCCCCGCGCCGGCCGTGGGCGTGGACACCCACGCGGCCAGGATCACCTCGCCATCTTGGCGGCCGGGCAGGCGCAACTCACGGGCGCTTGCCCGGGCGATGGCCGCCCGAGTCTCGGTGGCCTCGAAACGCGCCTCTCCGCCCGGGCCGAAATCACCCACGAGCACCCGACCGCCGCCGTCGAGCACGTCGATGCGACCACCGCGCACGACAGGCAGCACGCTCACCGCAGCGTAGAGCTGTTCCAGGTCGAGCTCGGCGCAGAGCACGCGCGTGCCCAGCGCCTCGGGCGCTTCGCCCGGCCCCAGAGCGCCCGGGATGCGTGCACAGCGCTGCGAAGAACCCCTGCGCGCGAGCCCACGCTCGTCCGTGGTCACCAGCGCGTCGGGGAAGGGGAGCACGCACTCGCTGCGGGGCCACGCCAACGCGCACGCCCCATCGTCACCGCGCAGCTGCACGGTGCTGAACCAGCGCCCGGCGTGGCTGGCCAGGCGAGCTCGCGCTTCGTCGGCACCGGGCGCCGCGGGATCGAGCACACGTTGGATGGCCGGGTCCTCGGCCATCGCCACCAGCCGGTCCTCGGCGGCCACGCTCATCGCGTCGAGATGGGTCGCGGCGACCTGTGCGAGGCCTGCGAGCTGGTCGTCCAACGCCGCAGTGTACGTCGCCTCCGTCTCACGCGTGGCGATCAAGGCGGTGAAGGGCGCGGCCGCGAGCATCGTGGCAATGATGCCCAGCACGAGCGAGCTGTTCATCAGCTCGCGTCGAGCTTCGTCCTCACGTGGTCGGCGGTCCCCCAGCACCGCGACAATATGCCACGGAGTGCGACGGCAATCAATACCGAATTTGGTTTTTGTAATCTATTGGGAATTCGAACCTGCACCTCAGCCGCAGGCCCGCTCGATCACCCGGAGGACGTTCTCCCCGTATGCCGCGTGAATATCCTCGGATGTCCAACCGATATCCAGAAGTGCCTGCGTGAGGTTGGGGAGCTTCTCAGCGCTGTCCAGGTCGGAGGGGTAGAGGGCGAAGCCCTCCCAGTCCGTGCCGAGCGCGCAGTGGCGCGCGCCCACGGTTTTCTTCACGTGGTCGAGGTGGCGGGCGACGGCTCGAGCCCCGCCGGTGCCGATGAACGGCGGGACGAAGATGATGCCCACCACGCCGTCGGCGTCGGCCACGGCGCGGAGCACCTCGTCGTCGATGCCGCGAGGACTCGCGTGCACGGCCGTGCAGCCCGTGTGCGACACCATGACGCGGCCGGGGGAGCGGCGGCAGGCCTCGATGACCGCGGCCTTGCCGAGGTGGGCCGCGTCGCAGATCATCCTGTGGTGGGCCAGCGCATCGAGCAGTTCGCGTCCGAACGGAGGTAGCTCGGCCGCATTGTCGGCACCGAGGCCCACCATGGGTCGCCCGGCCGCGTTGGCGGTGAAGTGCACCAGACCGACATAACGGAGGCCTTTCACCCGCAAAGCGCCGAGCTCGTCCGTGCGACCGTGCAGCCCGTGCGCGCCCTCCAGGCCCGCGAAGGCCGCCACGCGTCCGGCCGCTCTAGCCGCCCGGATCGCCTGAGCGCTCCCCGCGATCTCCATGGTGCCGCCGCTGCGGGCGACCTCGGCAGCCAGGGTGTCGAGGTCACGATGGATGGCCGCGGTTCCCCCCGACCAGCGAAGCGGGCTGGTCACCACGCCGAAGGCCACCGCGCCCACATTGCCCTCCCGCAGGCGCGGCAAGTCGCTGTGCCCGAGGAGGGGCGCGCCCGGCAGTGGGTTGGGCGCGTGCCGCCGGTGCCAGTCCCAGCCCAGGAAGTAGCTGGCCAGCAGCATGTCGTTGTGTAGGTCGACGACCAGCGCGGCCTCGTGCACCGCCCGTGCCTCGGCGCTCACGATGATCGGCGCCACAGGGCCTCCATCACGTTGATGCCGTCGTGGAACGACCGGCTGCCGGGCGGCACTTGCATGGCGCCGGGGTCGCAACGCCGAGCCTGAGGGTAGTCGCCCGGCACCGGCCCGGCGACCGTCCCCACCTGGTGGCGCCACGGCGCGAGCGCGTCGATGATCTCGTTGTGGTCGCCCTCGTAGACACAGAGCACGCGGGGCAAGCCTCGCGGCTGCAAGCGCGACAGCGGCAGCCGGGCCACAGCCCAGCCCGGTCCCTCACGCCACGCCCCCGTGGCCTGGGCGAGAAAGGCAAGACGTCGGATCTCGCTTGCTTCCTCTGGGCTCACGCGGCCCCTGGGGAGGCGCTCCTCCTCCGCGGACATGGCCCGGGACAGGGCGTCGAGGTCGATCGAGGGGCCCACGACCGCCGCCGGCGACATGCAGCCACGCCCGTCGTACAGCGCGGCGTCCCGGGCGAGCGCGCCCCCGTCGCCCGTCCAGAAGCTCACGCCAAACATTGGACCGAGGCCGATTATGTGGCAGCGAGCGCGTGCGCGGATGGCATCGATGGTCGAGCTGGCCCCGAACACGATCGCCGCGTCGACCCGCGACAGGGCCGCCGCCTCGGCCGCGAGATCGCCGCCCCGCCAGTGCTGCACCTCGACGCCCTCGATGCGACCAATTGCCGCAGCTGACGCACGTTGAGCGCTCGCCGCCTTCAGGACGACGTGGACCCCCCGGCTGGCCAGCTGGTAGGCCCACTCCAACGGGGCGGTGAAGACATTTGCGCTCGCGATGATGGCCACCGCGCGCGGGCGGGTACCGGGGAGCGGTCGGCGGTTGTCGGCCAGGTCGGCGCAGGCGAGGGCTGTCGACCAGCACGCTCGTGCGTTCTGGGAGGACAGCCCGGTGCCGAACTCGGCGGCGTCGAGCGCAGCGAGGCGCGCCAGGACGGGGTTCACGAGCCCTCGCGGAGGCGCTCGGCGCGGAGCGAGCAGCCGCGCAGCTCGGCGCCCTCGAGCCGACCGAGCAAGGTCACGCGGTCGCCCTCGGGATGTCGCTCCACCCGCCCGAGGTCTTGCGTCTCGATGGCCAGCACGCTGTCGAGGTTGCAGAGATCGACGAACCGCAGGACGCCCTCGTCCGTCACCGGTCGACCGGTGTGCGGATCGGCGGCGTACACCCGCATCCACGGGGGCGCCACGAAGGCACCCGGTACCGAGCCGGCGCCGACCGGCGTGGTCCAGGACTGCGACGACAACTCCGTCATCCCGTACTCGCCCACCACGCGCGGTGTCCCGAGGCGAGCCGGTATGGTGCGGTAGAGCGCAGGCGCGTCGAGGCGGACCCGCCGTCCCTTGAAACCGCCGGTCACCATCACCACGCTGCGCTCGTCGAGCGCCCCCTGCCCCACGGTCGCGAACAGCGCGTCGAGCGCGAAGGCGGTAGTCGCGAGGAGGCAGGGCGACTGGAGACGCGCCCAGGTCGCGGGCGAAACCGTGCCATCAAAGCAGGCCTCCACCGTTCCGAAGAGAGCGACCATGTGGCCGAGTGAGCTGTCGGCGTCGACGGGGCAGATCGAGACCACTCGACTCGGCGCGTCGGCCACGACCCGGTTGTAGTGGGCCACGGCGCCACGGTCATAGAGCACCGTGTCGCGACCACGATGGACGCCGCGCACGCTGCCGGTGGTGCCGCTGGTGCGGAAGACAACGTCGCTGGCGCACGCGGGGACGGGGCCGAGATCGAGGTCCTTGAACAGCGCCACCGGCACCGCGGGGATGTCCTCCACCTGCTCGACGTCACGCGACCAGAATCGTGCAAGGACTGGGTGCGTGGCGCGCTGGTACCGGTAGGCATCGAGGAACAAGGCCTCGGGGGCCCGTGCACGGTCGATGGCCTCGCTCACCCGGGCGCGGAGATCGTCGCGCGGGTTCATCGCAGGCTGTCCTCGAGCGCGGACACGAAAGCGCCGATTTGCGCGTCGCTGATGACGTAGGGCGGGGTCACACCGAGGGCCTCGGCGCCTTCCCCACAGGGCAACACGATGAATCCCCGCTCGAGGAGGCGCCGGGTGACCGCGAGGCTGTGGTCTACGCGCACGCCGAGCATGAGCCCGCGGCCACTCACCCCCCGCACGCCGGGGACGGCCGCGCAAGCCCGCGCGAGCATATCACCCTTACGACGAATTTCGGGGAGCAAGGCCTCGATCTCGGGGAGGGTCGCGAGCGCGGCGGCATTGCCGACGGGGTGGCCGAGGAAGGTCTGCGTGTAGACCGCCGCGCCGCCGCTCGTGCCCCAGGCGTCCATGACGCGAGCCGTGCCGAGGCAGGCCGATACGGGGAAGCCGTTGCCGAGCGCCTTGCCGAGACACAGGAGGTCGGGCAGGTGCTCGGTCGACAAGAACGCCCCGGTCCGCCCGCAGCCTGAGAAGATCTCGTCGTGGATCACGAGCGCGCCGTGGAGTCGCGCGGCGGCGTGAATGGCCCCGATGCGCTCCTCGCCGACCTCGCGCATGCCTCCGCGTCCCTGGACCGGTTCGAGGATCACCGCGTCGTAGTCAACGAGATCGGGGAGCGGGCCCTGGAAAGGGGCCACGTCGGCGTAGAGCGACAAGGCCGCCGAGAAGGGCGCCTGCATGGCCGCACGCAGGTAGCCGAGGCTCGGCAGCGCCCCGGAACCCAGTCCGTGGTAGCCGCCGGCGAAGCTGAGCACGCGCAGGGGCCGCCCGACCACGCCGCGTGCCATCACGACGGTCTTGATGGCCGCGTCGATGGCATCGGAGCCCGAGAGGCCCAGGATCGCGCGGTCCATGCCGGTGCGGGCGCAGAGGGCCTCCATCAGCTCCACCCGGGAGGGGTCGGCGAAGGCGTCGCCCATCGCGTGCGGCAGCATCACTGCTTGTCGCGACACCGCGTCGGCCACGGCCGGGTTGGCGTGACCAGTGGCCGCCACGCCGAAGCCTGCGGTCAGGTCGACGTACACGTTGCCATCGACGTCTTCCACGTTGGCGCCGCGCGCTCGCGCCCACACGATCGGGTCTTGCCCCACGCCGCTCTCGCGCGCGCGGCGGGCGCGGCGGGCGGTGATCGCCGGGCACTCGCGGGCGGCGAGGCGGTCGACCCACGCCGTGCTGCGCGGGCCGGGCACCGGGGATGGGAGGGAGGGGAGGTCGAGGCCGGTCATCGGGCGGCGCGGTAACGCACGGGCTAAGGTCGCGGGGATGCGGCTAGTGGCACTGGTGACGGTCCTCGCGGCGTGCGACCGGACCGTCACCGAGCACATCGACGGGAACGACGGCGCGCTTCGGCTCGTGCTGGTCAACCCCACCTCGTGCTCGGACTGCGATCCCTGGCAGGGTGTCGACACCGTTCGCATCGAGGTGCTGCGGCACGACGAGCTGGTCGACGCCGCCGAGTACGACTACCCGGGCGAGGCCCTGTCGCTGCCCAACCTCGACGGGTTTGGCGTGGTGCGCATCGTGGTGAGCGGGCTCTCCTCGGGCGAGGTCGTGTCGGCTGGGCGCACCGCCGAGGTCACCCTCGCCCCCGGCCTCACCCGCGAGCTGCCGCTGGTGTTCCTACCGGTAAACCAGGGCTTGCCCGTCACCAGCTCGATGATCGCGCCCCGGTCGCGGCATCAGAGCTTCACGCTCCGCGACGGCCGGGTGCTTCTGGCGGGCGGTCTGTCGCCCGGCAACGGCACGGCCTATGGCGGTCTAGAGGCCTACAATCCGTCCACGGGCGCCTTCGCCGGGCTCGGCTACGAGATGGCCGGCAACGCGGGCGATATGGCGCGCCTGTCCTACGCCGACGGCGAGGAGATGTTCCTCGGCGGCACCCACATCGCGGGCGGCACGGAAACGCCGGTCACGACGGTGACCGGTTTCATCGAGGAGGCCGATAGCGCCTACCCGATCGCCAGCCTTCCTGTGGCCCGGAGCGCGCCCTGCGCCTCGCGCTTCGCCGAACACCAGGCGATCGTGTTCGGCGGCCACCAGGGCGATCCGTACGGCGACCTGCTGGTGCTCGGCGAGGGCGCTCGCTGGGAGTGGACGAGCTTCCCGATGCGCGACCTTGACGAGACGCGCGTCACTGGGTGCGTGGCCCTCGCCGACGAGCGCACCTTCGTGCAGGGCCTCGACGCCGACAGCACCGGCGTCTGGCCCTTCACCAGCGAGACCGCGCCCTACCTCGAACCTGCCGAGTGTTTCGAGAAGGTGAGTGCGAGCAGCGCGGGCGAGGCCGCCGTGTACGGCCTGGGCATGGCGCTGGTCGCGTTGGCAGACGGCGCGGCCTGGGTGGGCGGGGGCCTCGACGCCGCCACCGGGCGACCGGCGCCCACGGCGCGCGAGTTCAACCCCAACGCGCTGCGTTTCGAGGCCGCCCGCGCGCAGCCCACGCGACCGCGCGTGGAAGGGCCAGTGGTCGAGTGGATCTTCGGCGATTGGAGGGCCTGGGGCTGCGGCTTCGTGGATGGTGGCCGCGCCGAACCGGAGTCCACGGTGGAGCTCTTCGACATCGAGACGGGCGAGCTGGGGCCAGTCGTCGGCCTCGACCGCGAGCGCCCCGGTTGCCAGCTCGCGGCGCTCCACGACGGCAGCCTGCTCGTCACCGGGGGATTCGACGCTGGCGACGATGCGGCGGTGTCGGCCGCGATCATTGTCCCGTGGATCGATTGACAGCTCGGCCATGCTGAGGTAGAAGCCCGACAAGCGCGGAGCCCCTATGCGTTCGTGGGCGTTGTTCCTGCTTCTTCCCGCAGTGTCCGGCTGCGCGTTGGGTTTGCAGCCCGACGTGTCGATCACCTTGATTCCCTCGCCGTCGGGCGACGTGGGCCAGAATCCGCCCTCGGAGAACGAGGACGAATCGACCGACGACGCGCTCCCCGAGACCTCGGTCGAGATCGAGGGGATGGTGTACCGCATCGCGCCCGCGAGCATGACCATCGTGGAGCCTGCGGGCCTCGAGCGCATGAAAGACGAGTTCCTCACTCGCGACGTGCTCGTGTACGTGAGCGAGGAGAAGGCCGCGAGCATCACCTTCGCCGTGGCCTTGGCCGGCGATGACGGTCGGCAAGACCCCTGCGAGGCGGTGCGCGAGTTCCCGCGCGCCGACTGGACCGCCAACCCGGTGTTCGAGGCCGGCCCCGGGACGATCGACGCGTCCTTCGGCGGCGAGCCCGCGCAGCTGCGCGAGGCCCTCTTCGGCGGGGTTTTCGACGAGTACGGCTTCGGCTGGACCGACGGCACCCTGAGCTTCCAGCTCGACACGCGCGAGCTCGACGGCGCCCTCGGGGGCGACGTGGATGCCTGCGACCTGGTGGAAGCCCTGGGCGGTGAGTGCGGTCGCTGCGGCGACGGCGAGCCCGTCTGCTTCGACGTGATGATCGAGCAGATCACCGCGGTGAAGGCGGAGATTGGATTCGACGAGCGCAACGACGGCTCTCGATGTGGCGGCTAGCCGAGCGCGGCCGCTAAGAAGTTAGTTTCGTCCTCAGCAGCTCGGCCACCTCGTCGGCGACGCGGGGACGCGCCAGCGCCTTGGCGGCCGCCGTCATCTCTGCGCGCGCCCGCTCGTCCCCCATGAGCGCATTCACGCTCGCCACCACGGCGGCGATGTCGATGCCCTTCTCCACCACCACCCGGGCGGCGCCCGCACGTTCCAGGCCGCGGGCGTTGGCCTCCTGATGGTTGTCGGTCACGTTGGGAGAGGGGACGAGGAGGCTCGGTTTCCCTACGGCGCAGATCTCAGCGAGCGTGCTACTGCCGGCGCGGGCGAGCACCAGGGCGGCCGCGGCGAAGGCGTCGCCCATCTTGTCCTCGTAGGGGCGGACGGCCAGGTGGGTGGGCATGCCCCCCGGGAGGCCGCGGTAACGGGCGGCGATCTCCTCGAAGTAGCGGGGTCCGGTGAGATGGAGGATCGAGTAGCTGCGGCCAGGGTCGGCGGCGCAGGCGAGCGCGATGTCGTTGATGGTGGCGGCGCCCAGCGAGCCGCCCACGACGAGCAGCACGGGTCGCGACGGCTCTAGCCCGTATTTCGCGCCGTCACCGGTGAGCACCCGGGGGTTCACCGGGCAGCCGACAGTCAGCATCTCCCCCCCGGTTCGCAGGTGTCTCCGGGTGTCGTCGTAGGTGAGAAGCACCAGCCGCGCCACGCGGGCGCACAGCCGATTTGCCAGGCCAGGGGCCACGTTGGACTCGTGAATGGCGGCGGGGATGCCCAGCGTCCAGGCCGCGAGCACGGTTGGTGCCATCACGTAGCCGCCGACGCCGAGCACCATCGTGGCACCATCCTTGCGAAGCAGACCCCGCGCTTGCCATGTCGCGACGATGAGTTGCCAGGCAAAGCGGATCTTCGCGACCGTGCCCGCCCTTGGGTACTGCACCGCCTCGACAGCCCGGAACGGGTAGCCACGCTCTGGCGCCACGCGACCCTCGAGCCGAGCACCGTCCCCGTAGTAGTGCACCTCGGCGCCCCGCGCGCGCATCGCGTCGCCCATCGCGAGCGCAGGGTACACGTGTCCGCCGGTCCCCCCGCCGGCCAGGATCAGCACTTCGGACATGCCGCGCCCGGTATCCGGTCCGGTTAGCCGCCGGGACGGTGACTGGGCCCGACGACCGCCGTACCACGCCCGATGCCCTGCGCTGGCCGGCTCTGGGTGTCCTCGTCGTCACCTTCGCGTACTTCGGCGCCTGCTACCGCTACGCCCTGAGCCCGGACATGCCGGGTTGGAGCTACCCCGCGCAGTGGTCGATGTTCACCGAGAAGGAATCTTGGCATCACGACGTCGTCGCCGAGATGTCGGTGGCCGGCGTGGTGTCGAAGGTCGACCTTCCGGCCCTCTTCCCCTCGCGCTGGGACAGCGGGCCCCGCTATGTCCGTGGCCCCTTTCGCAACAATCCTCGTCGGATGACCACGCTGGCACAGGCGATCTGTCGGCGCGCCGAACCGAGGCCTGATCGCGTCGTGGTGGGCGACGTGCGGTGGCCGGCGCGGATCGGCGTCTCTGCCGACGACCGCCCTCTGGTAGAGGGGCGCATGCTCGTCGACTTCGATTGCGACGAGGAATACGCGCTCCCTAGCGGTCGGCGATTGTGAAAAGACTCTTCGAACCGGTCTGGGCGGGCGGGTGGACGGCTGCGCGCCTCTGCTTCGCGGTGGCGGTCCTCTGGGGACACTGGCCGCGGCTCGCCCGCGTGGAAGACGCCTACGCCTGCACCGACATGCTGTTCACGACCGGCCCGTGGCAGCTCGCGAACTACGTGGTTTGGACGCCGACCAGCGCCTACGCGCTCTGGACGGTGGGTCTCCTCGGCATCATGGGCTTGTTCCTGGGCGGACGCTTCTTCCGCCCCGGGATGTTCCTTTACCTGCTCGGCGCCTGGGCCTTGCTCGGCGAGGAGGCCATCAACGTCAAGGCGCACGACCGCCTGTCGCTCTGGGTGGCGCTGGGCCTGTGTCTCTCGCCCGCCCACGAGCGCTCGCTCGGCGAGAAGTGGCGCTCGCCGGTGGCGAGGTACTTCCTGCTCATCGTTTTCGGCTGGCTCTACTGGTCTACCGGCTCGCTGAAGCTCCTCGAGGAGCCCGCCTGGCGCGACGGCACCGCGATGCAGTACGCCCTGCTCCATCGTTTCCACGCGGGCGGCCCGCTCGCCCTGTGGCTCAGCAAACAGGCGCTCGCCTGCCGACTGCTCGGCTGGTTCACGGTCGCCTTCGAGATGTCGTTCCCGCTCCTGGTCCTGTGGCGCCGAAGCAACCCGTGGGTCTTGGCGTGCGGCGCCGCCTTCCACCTCGGTGTGCTCGCCCTGATGAACGTGGGGGCCTTCTCGGCCGTGGCGCTGTCGGCCTACCCGGCGCTCTTGCACCCAGAAGTGGCGCGCGGCCTGTGGACCCGCCTGCGTCCGCGCCTGCCCGTCGCCGCCCTGGCGCTCGTGGGCTGCGCCCCGGCCGAGCCCGAGGGGCCACCCACCTCCCGCGACCTCGTGCTGGTCTACGTCGACACGCTGCGCGCCGACCGGCTCGGTACCTACGGTCACGACGTGCCCACCTCGCCCACCCTCGATCGGCTGGCGCAGGCGGGGGTGCGCTTCGACGCGGCCTACACCCCGTCACCGTGGACCTTCAGCGCCACCGCCTCGGTGTTCACCGGTCTGCTCCCGGCTGCGCACGGCGCGAAGATCCCGGGGGACATCAAGAACGAGGCGCGCGCTCCAGAGATCAACGAGCTCGACCCACGCTTCACCACCCTCGCGGAAGCCGCTGCGGACGCCGGCTTTGCCACCGCGCTCTTCGCGCGCAATGGCTACCTCGGGCATGGTGTTGACCAGGGTTTCGAACGCGTCGACAACCCCCGGTCGCGACGGGGCAGCGCGACGGTGGCAGCGGCCCTCGACTGGCTCGACGACGTGCCGCGCGAAAAGCGAGCTTTTCTCGCGGTCCACCTGATGGACAGCCACGTGCCAACGCGACCGAGCAGAGCCGCGAGTGCCGCCATCCCCGGGCTTGCGGGTCTCGACGACGCTGCGCTCGAGCGCGCCTCCCGGTTCGACCGAGCCCACGGCCGCGCGGTGCGCCCCCCCGACTTCGAGCTCTTCCGTACCCGTCGGCTCGCGAGCTACGACGCCGCCATTCGCGATGTCGACGCCCATCTCGCGGCGCTCCTCGAGGGCCTCGGCGACCGTCGTCGCGACGCCCTCCTGGTGTTCACCGCCGATCACGGCGAGGAGTTCTGGGAGCATGCCGACCTCGAGCGGGCGCTGTGGTCCGACCCTCGTCGCATCTGGGGCATGGGCCATGGGCACAGCTTCTTCGAGGAGCTGATGCGCGTGCCGCTGGTCATCCACCAGGCCGGGGTGATTTCGCCGGCAGTGGTGACGACGCGGGTTTCGACGGTGGGCCTGTTCCCGACCCTCACCGAGCTTCTGGGCCTGCCGACGCCGAGCGACATCGACGGGGAGAGCTTCGTTTCCCTGCTCCGTGGCGAGCCGGGCGCCGACACCGACGTGGTTTTCGACGAGGTGTGCTTCGGCCTCGACAAGCAGGGAATGCGTCGCGATGGCCTGAAGCTGATCCGCTCCAAGGGCGAGGCGACGGCGCTCTTCGACCTCGCCGCCGATCCTGCGGAGACCACGAACGTTGCACAGTCGCGACCTGATGACGTGGCTCGACTGGGCGAGACACTCGACGAGGTCCTCGCCCAGTCCGAGGCGCGGGGCCGCCGTTGGCGAGGCGACGAGGCGCCGCGCTCGATCGCGCTGGGGGACGAGGAGGTCGAGCACCTGCGGGCGCTCGGGTACCTCGATGGCGACTGAGGCTCGGCCCGCCACTCGCTTCGCGCTCCCTGCCGCGGAAGCCATGCGCCAGGCGATCCGCAGCGCGGGCGGCATCGAGATTTTCGCGGTGGGCACACTCGACGACAAGGGACTGGTCGGCAGCATCGAGGTGCATGCACGGGGCACCACGAGCGAGGTAAACGCGCCCTCGGGACGAGCGCGTGCCGGGCAGGTGGTGATCCACAACCACCCCTCGGGCGACGTGCGCCCCTCGCCGCCCGACATGCTCCTCGCTGGGCAATTCGGCGAGGACGGCGTGGGCTTCGTCATCGTCGACAACGTCGTGAGTCGGGCGCAGTGGGTGGTGGAACCGCACGCCCGCAAGGTGGTGCGGATCGATCGCGACGCGCTGGTGGCGGTCTTCGCCGAGGGCTTGCCGGCCGCGTACCCAGGGTGGGAGCCACGTCCGGGGCAGGTCGACATGG
Source organism: Pseudomonadota bacterium (assembly GCA_005778355.1). Taxonomy (GTDB): domain Bacteria; phylum Myxococcota_A; class UBA796; order UBA796; family SXON01; genus SXON01. The sequence continues at coordinate 26,749 of SXON01000154.1, forward strand.
CGCTGGCGGTGGCCGACGCGCTCGACGACGGCGGAGTGGCGGCCCTGGAGGCCGGGACCGGGACGGGCAAGTCGCTCGCCTACCTGGTGCCCTCGGTGCTCTGGGCGGTGGCCAACGATCGGCGGGTGGTGGTGGCCACATTTACCCGCACGCTCCAGGGCCAGCTGGTCGACGACGACCTCCCCGCGCTCGCGCGGGTGCTGCCCCATCGCCACGCCTTGCTCAAGGGGCGGAGCAACTACCTGTGTCGTCGCCGCCTCCAGCTGGCCATCGACGAGCAGGCAGAAGGCGTCGCGGCGGTGGCGGCCTGGGCGGCGACCTCAGCGACGGGCGACATCTCCACGGCCGGCTTCGTGCTCGACGAGGAGCTCGCCGACCGCGTGGAGAGCGACGGGAGCCAGACCCTGCGCGCCCGGTGCCCTCACTTCAACAAGTGTTTCTACTACGAGGCGCGTCGCAAGGCGGCAGCGGCGCACGTGGTGGTGGCGAACCACGCGCTGCTCCTGCGCGACCTCGCGCTCAAGGCCGAGGTGAGCCGCGGCATCCTCCCCGACTTCGACCGGGTGATCCTCGACGAGGCTCACCACCTGGAAGACGCCGCCACGTCGGCTGGGGCCTGCCGACTCAGCGCCCTGGCCATCAGCCGCGCCGTGGCCCCGCTGCTGCCGCGCCGCCGTCGCCCGGGCGCGCTCGACCGCGTGTCCGAGTCCTTTTCGGTGGTCCGGGCCGCGGCACAGTCAGCATCGCAACTGGCGGTCGAGCTTCGCGACACCGCGGGCGTCGGTTTCGAGGGCCTAGGCGACCACGTGCGGGTGCCCACCCGCGTGCGCGCCGCGCCGCCAGACCCGGAGTTCTTCCGCGAGCTGGTAGAGGCCCTCCAGAAGGCGGCGGCCGCTCTGGGCGCCGTCCCCACCGCGCTCGGCGACGAGCCGATCCCCGCCGACAAGGCACAGCCTTTCCTCGACATCGAGCGCGCGCGGCAGCGGCTCGAGGAGCAGGCCAACGCGGCGGGGCAGTTTCTCGTCGAGTCGCCGGAGCGGGTGCGCTTCCTCGATCCGGGAAAACGCGGTGTGGCCGCCGTGGCCGCTCCGGTCGACATCGCCCCCTTCGTCCGTGCCCACTTGCGCGAGAAGCAGCACGCCACCGTGCTCACCAGCGCCACGCTCGCGGTGCGCGATGACCCGGGCGCCTACCTCCGTCGAGTGGGCCTCGAAGGCGCCACGTTCCGCCAGTTTGCCTCACCCTTCGACTACGCGAAGCAGGCGGTGCTCGCGCTGCCCCGCGACCTGCCGAGGCCCGAGGAGCCCGGGTTTGTCGAAGAGGCGTCGCGACAGGTGATCGCCGCCATCGAGGCCTCCCGCGGCGGGGCGTTTGTGCTGTGCACCAGCTACGCCGCGGTCGACGAGCTGGGCTCGAGGGCAGAGGTCGCGCTGGGCTCGCGGCACGCGATCCTCCGCCAGGGCAAGGGCTCGCGGGAGCGGCTCCTCGAGCGCTTCCGGAACGACGCGGGCAGCGTGCTCTTCGGCACCGATTCCTTCTGGGAGGGCGTGTCGGTGAAGGGCGACGCGCTGCGCCTTGTGATCATCCCCAAGCTTCCCTTCCGCGTGCCCACCGAGCCGGTGGCCGAGGCGCGACACGAGCGCCTGGCGCAGGCGGGGCTCGACCCTTTCCGCGCGTGGGCGCTGCCCGAGGCCGTGATCCGTCTGCGCCAGGGTTTCGGGCGACTCGTGCGCACGCAGACGGACCGTGGGGCGGTGCTCATCCTCGATCGCCGCGTGCACGAGATGTGGTACGGCAAGCTCTTCCTCGCCGCCCTGCCGCCCGCGCGCCGGATCGTCGGACCCTCCCGCCTGGTGCAGGAACAACTACGCGCATTCTACGCGGGACGCTGACTAGTCTTCGCCCTCGCCGCCCGCGCTGCTGGCGCCTTCCTTCGGGCGGTTGAGCCGCGCCCGGATGACCTTGGCGTTTGGATCGGCCACGCCGGGACGATCCATGGGCTTGATCTCGTCCGGCGCCACGGCGGAGTACTCGCCGCTCATCCGGTTCACCAGGCCCTGGACCTTTTTCTTGAGTGAGTCGCGAAGTCCCATGACCTGAAGCTAGCGCCACGCGCGCATAGGCACAAGCGCGTGGTAGAACGCGGCGCGCCATGAACACCATCACGCTCGAGCAGATCATCACCTTTCTCCTGGAGGCGCCGATGTTCGGCGACCTCGACCCCGCGCAGCTCTCGGAGATCGTGCACATCATGCAGGTTCGCCGTGTGCGCGACGGGCAGGCCATCTTCAAGGAGGGCGACCCGGGCGACGCCTGGTACGTGATCTTCGATGGTGCGGCCGACGTCACCAAGAACGACGAGTCGGGCCCCCCCAAGGCGATTCTCACGCTCGGCCCTCGTGCCTGCTTCGGGGAGATGGCGATTCTCGACCACTCGCCGCGCTCGGCCACCGTCACCGCGCGCGGCGACTCCACTGTTTTCCGCTTTCCGCGGGCCGATTTCGAAGACCTGCTCGCGGCCGACAACCTGGCCGCGTACAAGCTCGTCTACGAGATGGCCAAAGTGCTCGCGATGCGCGCGCGGGCCACGACACAGCGGCTCGCCGAGGCGCTGAGTGAACGCGAGAAGCCCCACGTGCTGCGCGCCACTACCGAGCAGGTGGTGGAAGGGCAGTCCGTCTCGGAGTGAGCTAGGTTCGCGCGCTATGCCGCTGCCCAGACTCGTCCGCAATGTCGCCTTGCGCGTGGCCCACGTGGTTGCGCGCGACGATCTCTTCGAGAAGCCCGGAGAGCGCCCGCCCTCGGCGCCACTCGAGCCTACCGCCCGGACCCAGCCAAACGTTCTTGCTGGGGCCACGCTTCGCGCGCCGGTCGTCGCCGGCGACGCCGCCGGGGTGGCCCCCGCGCCCGAGGCGCCCGAAGCGCCGGCCGTGTCCCGTTCCAAGAAGGGTGGCGCCAAGAAAAAGGCGCGGGTGTCCGAGGGTCCAGCGCGCCCGGTCACCGGCTGCGTCGCCGTCGATCTCGACGGGCTCAAGCGCGCGCTCACGCCCAGCGGGAAGCCCATCGTGGTCAACCACTGGGCGAGCTGGTGCGATCCCTGCGTCGACGAGCTGCCGCGACTGGTGCGCGCCGCCGCCGGCGTGGCTGACATCGGCGAGTTCCTCGGCGTGTCCTGGGACCTCTTCGACCACCCAGGCGACGCCGACGAGCGCGCCAGGAAGGTCGGGGCCTTCGCCGACTCGGTGGGGGTGGGCTACGGTAGCGTGCTCTTCGACGGCGAGCCCAGCCAACTTTTCAAGGCATTGAAGCTCGATAGTGAGCTCATCCCGCAAACGCAGGTGATCGCGCCGGACGGCACCGTGGTGTGGAAGAAGAACGGCGTTATCGACCATGACGACGTTTTCCCCTTGATCAAGGCGGTGAAGGCCGCCGCCGGGAAGGCGTAGATGCGTCCCTGGCTGCCGCTGCTCGGCCTCGCGATCTTCGCGGGTTGTCCCAAGAAGGAGCCCGAGCCGCTGTCGCCCCCGGGGCACGTCACCATCCTCCACACCAACGACCTTCACGGGCACTACCTCCCGGAGCGCGCCGACTGGCTGCCCGGCGAGCCGGCGATCGGCGGATTTGTTCGCCTCGAGCAGGAGGTGCGCGCCATCCGCGAGGCGAAGGGTCGTGAGAACACCTTGTTGGTCGACGGAGGCGACATCCTCACCGGGACGCCGCTCACCGCGCTCGAAGAGGAAGGCGCGCGCGGCACCCCGATGCTGCGCTTCATGGAGGCGCTCGGCTACGACGCCTGGGTGGTGGGCAACCACGAGTTCGACCGGGGCCTCGAAAACCTCAAGGTGCTGGCGGGCAAGTCCACGTTCGTCACCTTGAGCGCCAACCTGCGCGACAAGGCGGGCAAAGAGGCGCTCCTTCCCAACCAGGCGTTCAGCCACGTCTTTGCCGTCAACGGCGTTCGCATCGGTGTCATCGGCGCCACGACCGACTCGCTCAGGACGCTGGTGAGTCCCAAGGACTGGGCGCGCATGTCGCCCCTGCCCGTCGCCGAGGCGGTACGTGCCGAGGCGGCGCGCCTCGACCCCGACACCGACATCCTCGTGGCGCTCACCCACATCGGGGTGGACGACGACAAGAAGCTTGCGGCGGCGGTGCCCGGTCTCGACCTCATCGTCGGCGGCCACAGCCACACCCCGCTGAAAGAAGCCGCCCGGGTCGGTGACACCTGGATCGTGCAGGCGGGGAGCTACAACCGGCAGCTCGGCGTGGCAGAGCTCGACGTGGCCAACGACGCCATCGCCGCTTTCCGCTACGAGTTGCGCGACCTCGTGCCGGCCACCGCCACGGTCGAGGCGGACCAGTCGGTGGCCGCGATGTCGGCCCACTACCAGAAGAACATCGACACGATCTACGGCGAGGTCTTGGCACGCGCGCCGGCCAAGCTGGAGAAGGACTACCACCACGAGAGCGCCCTTGGGCGCTGGATCACCGACGCGCTCCGCACGTCCTCGAACGCCGATCTCGCCTTCTACAACGGCGGTGGATTGCGCAGCGAGCTCCACGCCGGCGAGGTCACGCGGCGCTCTTTGTTCGAGTGTTTCCCCTTCGAAAACCCGGTCTACACCTTCCCGGTCACCGGCGAGCAACTGGTGGCGATGTTGCTGCGCAACGCGGCGGCCGACGCCACCGAGTCGCGCGCTTACCTCTCCGTCTCGGGCGCCACGTGGAGCTACCGAATGAACGCCGGCGCGCCGGAGCTAGTGGCGGTGACCGTCGGGGGGCAGCCGGTCGACCTCGCACGCACCTACACCGCCGCCGCCACGTCGTATATCGTGGACCAATGGGAGAAGTTCCTCACCGTCCAGCCCGTCGACCCCGCACCGGTGGGTCTGAACGACTTCGAGGCCGCCGTCGCCTACGGCAAGGCCAAGGGCTTCAGTGACGACGGGCAGCGCCGCGGGGTTCGCATCGAATAACAGCTAGTGTGCGCTGTGCTTCTTGGGTCTCGCGTGCCAGATCGTGCCGCAGAGTACCAAGCCCACGGCCGCCACCGGCAACATCGCGCCGGGCCAAACTGACCAGTTCGCGGGGTCTTTCGCGGCCTCGCCGGTGGGGAGCGCGCGGGCGTAGAGCAGGGCCTGCGTGCCCGTGCCCAGGTAGACGAAGCCGTCGATAATGCCGGTGACGAGCCCGGCGTTCTTGGTGCCGCCGAAGTCCATCGAGGCGGTGCCCGAGAGCATCCCGTGCACACCGATCACGCAGAGCGACATGAACACCACTGCCCAGCCGAGCGCCGGGCTGCCGAGGGTGAAGAAGGCCGCCACCGCGCCGACCATGAGGCCACCGTAGAGCACGCTCGACACCGGACCGCGTCGTGAACCGAAGACGTGGTCGGAGATGAAGCCTGCGAAAACGCCGCCCGTGATGCCGGCGATGCAGAGTAGCAGTCCCCAGTTCTCGTACACCAGGGAGTCGCCGTCGCCCACGGCCTTGGCGTAGAGCCGGTATTGCTTCATCACCGCCTGGCGCAGGAAGCCCGAGCAGAACTCGATACCCACGATGATCCAGATCACCCGCTGCGAGAACATCCGGCGCGTCACCTCGCCGAAGGACAGCGCGGTCTGCTGGCCGCTCGAGGCGTCACCCGTGTCGAAGTCGCTGAAGCCCGCGTGGGACGGCGAGTCGCGCACGAGGAAGATCGTGCTGAGCACACAGCCCGCGAGCACGGCCGACGGCACCCAGAAGGCCATGTCGAACGAGAATGCCTTGGCGAGGCCCAGGCTCCAGTCGTAGCTGAAGTAGAGGCCGAGCGAAATCAGGATCCCGAACAAACCGCCGAGAACGCCGCGTTCTCGCACGTGAAACCATGGCGCGTTCACCTTGACGATACTCACCGCGCCAAAACTCTGGAAGTACATATTGACGCAGTTGAGCAGGAGCAACCTGCTCTTAAGCTCGTCGCCGTCGCCCGGGCCGGCCTGCGAGACCGCCCAGGCCATGCCTGCGTTCACCACGGCGGAGCCCGCAGTGGCGAGAATCATCGTGAATCGTCCGCCGAAACGGTCGGTCAAAGGCCCGTTGATCAAGAACGCGATGCCGTACACCCAGGCGCCGTAGCCGTCGATCTCGTTGAACACCGACTTGGCGAGGATGCCCGCCTTGTCGAGCTCGCCGGCGATGGCCGAGAGGTTGTAGCGCCCAAAATAGAGGAAGGCGTAGGCCAAGCCGAGCGGCACCCAGTTCATCACCCGGCGCCTTTTGAAGGCGTCGGAGTGCCCCATGTCCACCTTCGGCAAGAGGCGCAGCACGATGGCGATGGCCGCCAGGAGCCCGAAGATCAGTCCAAGCTTCTGCACCGATTCCGGCATCACACATCCAGGGGAGGCGGCCGCCCGTATCCCCCTCGGCGGCTGCTAGTCGAGCCCGAACTCTTCTGCGGCAGATTTCAGCTTCAACGCGGGCTGTTCTTCTTTGAGCATGACGAATGGGCCACACACGAGCGCGTCCATCTCGGTGCGCATGAAACAGCGGTAGGTGTCGTCGGCGGTGCACACCATGGGCTCGCCGCGCACGTTCATCGAGGTGTTGATCACCACGGGCACGCCGGTGCGCTCGTAGAAGCGGTGGATCAAGTCGTAGTAGAGCGCGTCTTGCTCACGATTGATGGTCTGGATGCGGGCGCTCTGGTCGACATGGGTGACCGAGGGCAGGGGCGTCTTCCCCGGCTTCACCTGCGCCACCAGCAGCATGTAGGGCGACGGCCGGTCGATCTCGAACCAGTCGCTCACCTGGTCTTCGAGCACGCTGGGCGCGAAGGGTCGGAAGCCTTCTCGCATCTTAATCTTCATGTTGATGATCGTGCGCATCTCCGGGTGGCGCGGGTCGCCCAGGATGGTGCGGTGCCCGAGGGCTCGCGGCCCCCACTCCATGCGCCCGTGGTGCCAGCCGACGACCTTCCCGGCCTCCAGGAGATCACAGGTTCGCGCCAGCAAGTCCTCCCTCTCGAGGCGCACGTACTTCGCCCCGTAGCGGTCGAGCGTGGCCTGGATCTCGCCTTCGCTCTCCTCGGGGCCGAGGTAGGCACTGGGCAGGCGGGGCAAGCGGGGCTTCCGAAGCAGGCCGTTCCACAACAGCAGCGCCGCGCCCATCGCTCCGCCGGCGTCGCCGGCCGAGGGTTGGATGAAGATGTCGTCAACCGGCGCCCGGCGCAAGATCTCACCGTTGGCCACGCAGTTGAGGGCGACACCGCCTGCGAGACAGAGCTTCCGCGCGCCCGTCTGGGTGACGATGTGGGTGGCCAGCTTGACCATCACCTCATCCACCAGCACCTGGAGCGACTTCGCCACGTCCATATGGAACTGCTCGAGCTTCTCGCCTTCGAGCGGGCGCGTGGGCTGGCCGAATAGCTTCTCCAGCTTCTCGTTGTACATCCGCTGCCCACGCTCGAAGTCGAAGTACGACATGTCGAGGCGGAAGCTGCCGTCGTCGGCCACGTGGATCAGCTGGCGCACCTGCTCCACGAAGCGAGGCTCGCCGTAGGGTGCGAGGCCCATCACCTTGTACTCGGCCGAGTTGACCTTGAAGCCCAGGTAGAACGTGATGGCCGAGTAGAGAAGGCCCAGTGAATGCGGAAAGCGCGTCTCGCCCATGAGCTGGATGTCGTTGCCGCGACCCACACCCCAGCTCGAGGTGGTCCACTCGCCCACACCATCGACGGTGAGGATCGAGGCCTCGTCCCAGCCGGAGCAGTAAAACGCACTCGCGGCGTGGCTGAGATGGTGCTCGCTGTAGAGCACCGGGCCGCCGTAGCCGAGCTCGTCCTTGAGCACCTTCGGCACGCGCAGCTCGGTGCTCATGACGTGTGGGAGCTTCCGCACGAAGGGGCCAAGTCCGTGTGGGAAGTTGTCGAGATGGGTGCGCAGCACCCGGTCGAACTTATTCAGCGGCTTGTCGTAGTAGATGATGGCATCGATCTTGCCGATCTCCGTCTTTCCCTCGCGCAGCGCGTAGGTGATCGCGCGCTTGGGGAAGCCGGAGTCATGTTTCACCCGGGAGAATGACTCCTCGGTGGCGGCAGCCACGATGCGCCCCTCGTCCACGAGGCAGGCCGCGGCGTCGTGGTAGAAGCAACTGATGCCGAGCACGCGCATGGCGCGGGATTATGACCCCCGGGGGCTTTGCACCACCCCGGAGGATGGGGTGTCGTCGTGAGCGAAACCGCCGTGGGACCGCCAAGGCTGGTGCTTGATCACGAGCTACTGTGGCGACTCGACGCCGCCGCCGAGGTGGCGGAGTGGGAGAAGACCTTGCGGCGCGCCGGGCTCTGGACGCTGGAGCGAGTGGAGAGCGAACAGGGACGCCAGCTCAGCGACCTCATTCAGACGGTCGAGGCCTGGCAGGCGGAGGAACGGAGTGAACGTGGGCCCACCGGCACCGGGATCGTCGCCACGGTGGCCCTGCCGCTCGGGCTCACGGCCCTGCTCGCGCTCCTGGCCGCAGCCTTGCCCGGCCCGCTCAACCTGCTCGCCTGGGGTGGCGTGCTGGCGGCGGTGGTCCTTGGCGCCCAGTGGTTCGCGCGCGCGCGCCCCCGCTCCGAGCGTGCCGAGCAGCTCGCCCGCCGGGCGCATCGCCTGCTCCGCGGGGTGCTGGGCCGAACCTTCATCGAGATCCACGGCGAGGTTCTCGTCGAGAACGTCCCGCATCGCGACTACCTTCTCCTGCGGATCGCCGAGGTCGAGGCTGCGGCCGCAGCTTGCCGCACCCGCGCCGAGGAGATGGCTCGTACGCGCGACGGGATCCGCGTGGCCAACGCGCGCCTGGGCCGAGGCGAGAGCGACGCCGAGACCGAGCGACTGGGTGAGGCCATCGCCGCTGAGAGCGCGCAAGCGGAGCGGGTGGAGGCGATCCTCCTGGACCTCCGCGCCCGGCTCGCGCGCCTCGAGGACGAGCTTGAGCGCGTGCGCATGTACGCCGAGCGCAGGGCCCTGTCCGAGCGTGCGTCGCGCCTCACCGAGTCGCCGTCAACTAGCGTCGCGATGAAGGTGGCCAGCGAGATCGAGGTCGACGTGGCCGGCATCGAGGCCGAGGTGGCGGGCGTGCTTTCTGGTGCTCGCGACCAGGACGCGCGGCTTCGCGCCGTCCTCGAGGTTGTGGGCGCCGGGCGACGGTGAACCACCGGGCGAAACGCCGTGAGGCGGGTTAGCGTGGCGCCCGGAGATTCCCCGATGCTGCTTCCTGCCGTGCTCGCCCTGTCTGCCTGCGTTGGCGAGGTTCCCGAGGGCAAGTACTCCGAGGCGGCCGATCCCACGATCGACAACCCGGTGCGCGACACCGGCTCGGGCGACACGGATACCGATACCGATACCGATACCGATACCGACACGGACACCGATAGCGGTGGCGACACGGGCGGTGGCGACACGGGTACGGGCGACACCGGCGAGACGGGCGGCGGCGACACGGCCGTAGACTCCGGCGTGGACTCCGGGGGCGGCACGGTGGACACGGGGACGGGCGACACCGGCGCCGGCGACACGGGCAACACCGACCCGGGCGACAGCGGCAGCTGGGACAGTGGCATGGGTGACGGCATGGACGAGGAGGGGCTCGGTGGGCCGCTCTTCGACTACCAGTGGGGCTACTGGTTCGACCGGGTGGTCGACCTCTTCGCGCGCTTGTTCGGGCTGGAGTAGTCCAGGCCCCGGCGGATTTCCTTTCCCCGGCACGATTCTGCCGCTACTTTAGGCGGGATGTCGAGCGACCGCGTCGTCGTTTCCCGGCCCGAGACTCGGATCGTCCAAGACCGTTTCGAGGCCTGCGTGTACCGCCCCGGGCAGATCGCCCGGTGCCCGGCGCGTGCGCCGGTCGAGTCGCTCACGCCAGAGCAGCTCGACCTGCTTCTCGACGAGGGCGATCAGCGCGTGGGAGGCACCGTCTTCCGCACCGAGTGCCCCTTCTGCGCGGCCTGCGAGCCCGTGCGAATCGATGTGAACGAGTTCCGCCCCTCGCGCTCGCAGCGGCGGGCTTGGAAGCGCAACGAGGGTGAGCTTCGGGTTGAGATGGGCCCCCCCGCGCTGAGCCGTCGCCGGGTGATGCTGTGGAACCGCCACCGTCGTGTGCGAGGTCTGCTCACCAGCTACTCCCGCAAGGATCCGCTCGGCTACCACGAGTGGCTGGTCGAAACCTGCGCGCCCACCGTCGAGGTCCGCTACTTCGAGGCCGAGCACCTCGTGGGGCTGAGCCTGCTCGACGTGGGCCGCGTGTCCGCGAACTCGGCCTACCACTACTTCGACCCCTCGCTCTCCCAGCGCTCGATCGGCGTGTACAGCGTGCTCAAGGAGATCGAGCTCTGCAAGAGCCTGGGCGTGCGCTACTACTACCTGGGCCTCTGGGCGGCCGACAGCAACCCCTTGCTCTACAAGGCGAGCTACTACCCTCACGAGCGCCTCATCAATGGCAACTGGGAGCGGTTCGAGAGTCGCGATGATGATCCGCATGTACGCGACCCCAAGGGCTACGCGGCGCGCGCCTGCACCACCCGGCCAGTCCCCGACCCGGAGCTGGGGATGGTCGGCGACCCGTGGATCGACGAGCGCGACGCCTTCGACAGCGACGGCCCGGGCGACCATGGTAGCGACGGCGGCCCCCACGACGGCGACCCCCACGACGGCGACCTCCACGACGGCGACGAGTAGCGCCGGCCTAGCGGTGGACGAGTCCCAGCCGTGCACGGCACGCATCGACGCTAGCAATCGGCCGGCCGATGTCCCGCAGCATGCGCGCGGCCTTCTCCACAAGCTCGCCATTGCTCCGCGCCATCTCGCCCGGGGACAAGTAGAAGTTGTCTTCTAGTCCCACGCGCACGTTGCCGCCCATGGCCCCGGCGGCGGCGAGCAACCGCCACTGGTCCGTCGAGAGCGAGATGACTTCCCAGTCGGAGCCCGGCGGGAGCTGGTTCACCTGGTGCATCAGGTTCTCCACGGTGCCGGGGATGCCCCCCACGACCCCCATGATCAGCGACACCTGCACCGGCGCCTGCAGCATTCCCAGCTCCATCAGCGGGTAGAGCGTGCCCACGTGCCCGGTGTCGAAACACTCGCACTCCGGGCGAATCTGCCACTCGTTCATCGCCGCGAGCAGGGCCCGGATCTCGGCGATGGGATTCTGGAAGACGAAGTCGAAGACGAAATCGCGGCGCTTCTCGCTCCACTTCGCATAGTTCATCGAGCCCATGTTGAGCGCGGCCACCGCTGGACGCACCGCGTCGAGGTAGGCGAGCCGCTTCTCCACGCTCACGCCCACCGCGCCGGTGGAAAAGTTGATGATCACCGGGCACTCGGCCACGATGGCGTCGCGAATCGCTCGGTAGTCATCGACTTCGAAACTTGGTTCCCCCGTGGGCGTGCGCGCGTGGATATGAACGGCGGCGGCACCGGCCTCGTAGGCGCGGCGGGCCTCGGCCGCGTACTCCTCGGGGGTGTAGGGGATGGCCGGACACTGCGCCCGGTTGGCCACCACCCCCGAGAGGGCGCAGGTGATCATCGCGGCGCGGGACGGGTCCTGGTGCGGCTTGGCGTACACGCTCACTCCTCGCTCGCCCAGCGGGGCTCGCGTTTCTGGAAGAAGGCCGACATCCCCTCGGCGGCGTCGGGGTGGCTGGCCACCAACTCGAGCGCCTCGGCCAGCCCGTGGAGCCGCTCGCGCAGCCCGGGTGCCCAAAGGCCCGCGTGCTCGCGCCACGCCTCGCGGCCGGCACGCGCGGCGGCGGGTGATCGCGCGAGGATCGCGGCGCAGGCCTGGTCGGCGGCGGCCGCGGCGTCGTCCTCCACCCGCGAGAAGAGGCCAATGCGCTGGCCCTCCTCGGCGTCGACCCGGCGTCCGGTCAGCGCGAGGTCCATCGCGAGCCGCGGCGTCGTCACGCGCGCGAGCAGGGCGCCCACCATCATCGGCCAGGCGCCCACGCGGCTCTCGGGAAGGCAAACGCTGGCGCTGCGACCGGCGATTGCGAGGTCGGCCGCGCAGAGCAGGCCCACGCCCCCACCGAGCACCGCGCCATCGACCACCGCCACCACCGGCACGGGACTCTCCACGAGGTCGGCGAGCGCGTCGGCGAAGAGGTGCATCGCGGCCGAGCGCCCGCCCGGGTGCGACATCACGGCGGCAAGGTCGGCCCCCGCGCACCACGTGGGTCCCTCGGCCTCCACGCGGATCACCCGTGGCCCTCGTGTCGCGACCGCATCGCGCAGCCCCTGGATGGTCTCCAGATCCAGGGCGTTGCGCTTGGTGGGACGGTCGAGCACCAGTCGCAAGAGCTCGCCGTGCCGTTCAACCCGCATCGTCAGCCTCCAGCTCGCAGGTGGCTTCGCCAGCGCGCACTGGCCGCCCAGTCGCCACGAGAACCGCCCGCACGACGCCGGCGCGTGGGCTCCGCAGCACGATCTCGGTCTTCATGGCCGACACCACCACGCAGGCTTGCCCCGCGCTCACCCGCTCCCCCACGCTTACTTTCACCGCCACCACCGTGGCCGGCATCGGCGAGGCGAGGGAGGCACCGGTATCAGCCCGGGGGCCGCGTGCCGCCACGCGTTCGACCTGTACCGAGTGACCGTCAACCCAGGTCGAGCGTCCGTCCGACCACGCGCCGAGCCATCGGCCCTCGACAAGGAGCTCGACCCGGCCGGACACGGTGCGACGGTAGGGCACCCGCGTTTGTTTGCCATCGACGATCACCACGACAGCATCGGCCTCCACGCGAGTGTCAACTTCCCGTTCCACACCAGCCACGCGTATCCTCACGGCCAGCGCCCGAGTGACTGCCAGGGCGTCGGCAAGGCGACGGGTCCGGTCGCGCGTGCAGGGCCGGCCAACGTCGCCGCCCCCAGCGCCGCCGCCAGTGGAACTGCGGGCTGGTAGTCCACCATGAAGCGCTCGAGCCAGCCTGTGTCGATCCGCGCGTGGGCAAACTCCGTCGACCGCACGATGTCGCGGCAGAGCGCGGCGGTGGTGCGCACGCCAGCAATCTCGAACTCACCCAGCGCCAGGGCCATCCGCGCCCGCGCTGCCTCGCGGTCGGTGCCATGGACAATGAGCTTAGCCAGGAGCGAGTCGTAGTGCGGACTCACGACGCTGCCCTCCGTCACCCCGGCGTCGACGCGGATCCCCGGTCCCGCCGGGGGACGAAACCGGACGAGGGTGCCCGGCGAGGGCACAAAGCCCTCGTGTGGGTCCTCGGCGATGACGCGACACTCGATGGCGTGGCCCCGGGGGGAGGGGACGTCCGGAACTCGCTCGCCGGCCGCGATGCGCAGCTGCGCGGCCACGATGTCGATGCCGGTCACGCACTCGGTAACGGGGTGCTCCACCTGCACGCGGGTGGTCATCTCGATGAAGTAGAAGTCGCCGCTTGGCAGCAGCAGGAACTCGACGGTGCCCGCGCCTTCGTAGTGGACGGCGGACGCGAGGCGAAGAGCCGCCTCTTCCATTGCTGCCGGGGCGCCCAGGGCCGGCGCCTCCTCCACGAGTTTCTGGTGACGCCGCTGCACCGAGCAATCGCGGGTGCCGAGCGACACCACCTTCCCCCGGCGGTCGCCGAGTACCTGCACCTCCACGTGGCGAGCCCCCTCGAGGAGGCGCTCCACGTACACCGTCCCGTCGCCGAAGGCGGCCCGGGCTTCCTCGGAGGCTCTCACTCGCGCCTCGTCGAGCTCCGCCGCCGATCTCACCACGCGCAGGCCGCGGCCGCCGCCGCCCGCCGCCGCTTTCATCAGGGCCGGGAAGCCCGCGTCGGCGCCGCTGGGCACCAGCGGCACGCCTGCCGCCCTGGCCAGGACCTTCGCGCGCTGCTTGTCGCCCATCTCGGCGATGCTCTCGGGCGCCGGACCCACCCAGCGAAGGCCAGCTTCGATCACGGCCTGGGCGAAGCTCGCGTTCTCGGCGAGGAAACCGTAACCGGGGTGCACCGCCTCAGAGCCGAGGGCCCTCGCCGCCTCGAGGAGTCGCGACACGGAGAGGTAGCCGTCGGACGCGCCCAGCGGCGCGCACTCGTCCATCGCCGAGCGATGCAACGCGTCGGCGTCGACCTCCGTGAACGCGCCCCGAGGCGACCACCCGATCTCCCGCGCCGCCCGGGCCACGCGCACCGCGATCTCGCCGCGGGTGGCGATGACGAG
>SXON01000155.1 GCA_005778355.1 Pseudomonadota bacterium
AGGTGAGCTCGTCGGCCTTCCCGAGCAGGTCGTTGAACTCGGCGGGCGACATGATCTCGGCAGTGCCGCGAACGAGCTGGTCGAAAACCAGTTGATTGAATGAGCGCATCGGTGTTCTGTCCTCGCGTCGCGACAGTAGTCCGACCCCGCCCCCCCCGGTGTCAAGGTCCGTGACAAAAGTTGACAAGTGGAGGCCAGCACGGGCAAGGTCTACCCCCCCGTCACCTTCCGCCAGATCATCATCACCGGGTCGTAATAGCGGTCGACCACCCGCTCTTTCAGCGGGATGATCCCATTGTCGGTGATCGCGATGTGCTCCGGACACACCTCGGTGCAGCACCGGGTGATGTTGCAGAGGCCGGAGCCGTACTCGTCCTTGATCTCGGGGATGCGGTCATCCGTGTCGAGCGGGTTCATCTCGAGCTGGGCGCGGCGGATCATGAACCGCGGGCCGACGAAGGCGTCCTTACGGTCCTGGTCGCGCAGGACGTGACACACGGTCTGGCAAAGGTAACACTCGATGCACTTGCGGAACTCTTGCACCCGGTCGACGTCTTCCTGCTGCATCCGGTGGGTGCCGTCAGCCTCGCGGGGGCGAGGCTTGAGCGGCCGGATGCGCTTGTTCTGGTCGTAGTTCCAGCTCACGTCGGTCACGAGGTCCTTCACGATGGGGAAGGTCTTCAGCGGCTGGATGGTGATCGTCTCCCCTTCCGGGTAGCTGTTGAGACGAGTCATGCACGAGAGCTTCGGCTTGCCGTTGATCTCGCAGGAACAAGAGCCACACTTGCCGGCCTTGCAGTTCCAACGGACCGCGAGGTCGTTGGCCTCCTTGGCCTGGATCTGGTGCACCGCGTCGAGCACCACCATGCCGGGGCCCACGTCGACGGTGTACTCCTTGAACTCGCCGCCGTCTTCATTGCCGCGCCAGACGCGGAACTTGCGCTCAGCCATTTTGACCTCCCTCCAGCTCTTCCAGCGTGGCATTGGCGATGGCAACGAGCTCCGGCGGGCCCGGGGGACGCTCGAACTTCTCGGTGACCATCTTCCCGTCAGCGCCCTTGTACGAGATGATGTTGACCGCACCCCACGGGCCTTGTTCGCCCGGGTGGTCTTCTCGCGTGTGCCCGCCGCGACTCTCCTCGCGGGTGAGCGCGCCGCGGGTAACGGCCTCCGACACGATCATCATCACCCGCAGGTCGATCGCCTCGTGCCAGCCGGCGTTGTACTGCGAGGTGCCGTGCGCCTTGGCGCGGCTGGCGCGCTCGCGCAGGACCTCGAGGTCTGTCAGCGCCTTCTCGAGCTCCACCTTGGTGCGGATGATGCCCACGTTGTCTTGCATCGTGGTCATCAGGTCGTCGTGCACCAGGTAGGGGTTCTCGCCCGAGTCGCGGTTGAGGATCCCAGTGGCTCGCCGCACCGAGGCGAGCACCTGGTCGGCGGGCAGTACCGGGGGTGCCGCCTGCTTGCAATAGGCCGCCGCCCCGTCGCCCGCGAGCTTGCCGAAGACGATGAGGTCGGAGAGCGAGTTGCCGCCAAGGCGGTTGGCCCCGTGCATGCCGCCCGACACCTCGCCGGCCGCGAAGAGGCCGGGCACCTTCGACATCTGCGTGTGGGGATCCACCCGCACGCCGCCCATGAAGTAGTGACACGTGGGCCCGATCTCCATCGGCTCCTTCGTGATGTCGAGCTCCGCCAGCTCCTTGAACTGGTGGTACATCGAGGGTAACTTCTTGCGGATGGCCTCCGGCGTGCGTCGCGAGGCGATGTCGAGGAAAACGCCGCCGTGGGGCGAGCCGCGGCCGGCCTTCACCTCGGCGTTGATGCTCCGCGCCACCACGTCGCGAGTGAGCAGCTCCGGCGGGCGGCGCGCGTTCTTGTCGCCGTCGAGCCAGCGCTGCGCCTCTTCCACGGTGTCGGCCGTTTCCTTGGCGAACTTCTCGGGGATGTAGTTGAACATGAAGCGCTCGCCCTTGTTGTTCAACAAGATGCCGCCTTCACCGCGCACACCCTCGGTCACGAGCGTGCCGCGCACCGAGGGCGGCCACACCATGCCGGTGGGGTGGAACTGCACGAACTCCATGTCGATGAGCTCAGCACCCGCCTCGTAGGCCAGGGCGTAGCCGTCACCCGTGCACTCCCAGGAGTTGCTGGTGATGCGCCAAGACTTGCCGCCGCCACCGCTGGCGAGGATCACCGCCTTGGCAGTGAACACCACGAAGCGGCCCGTCTGTCGCCAGTAGGCCACCACGCCCGTCACCCGGTCGCCATCCTTGAGGATGTCGAGCACCGTGCACTCCATGTGCACGTCGAGGCCGGGCTGGTGCACCGCGCGATCCTGGAGGGTGCGGATGAGCTCGAGGCCGGTACGGTCGCCCACGTGCGCGAGGCGCGGGTAGCGGTGGCCGCCGAAGTTGCGCTGGCTGATGAGGCCGTCGGGCAGGCGGTCGAAAACCGCGCCCCAGTCTTCGAGCTCCTTCACCCGCTCGGGCGCTTCCTTGGCGTGGTGCTCGGCCATGCGCCAGTCGTTGAGGAACTTGCCGCCGCGCATGGTGTCGCGGAAGTGGATCTTCCAGTTGTCGCGCTTGTCGGCGTAGCCTAGCGCCGCCGCCATGCCGCCCTCGGCCATGACCGTGTGGGCCTTGCCGAGCAGCGACTTGCAGATGAGGCCGGTCTTGAGCCCGGCCTGGCCGGTCTCGATCGCGGCGCGAAGGCCGGCGCCACCGGCGCCGATGATGATCACGTCGTAGTCGTGACGCTCGATCTCGTTGACGTCTAGCATCTAGTTGCCCGAGTAGAAGACGATGTCGTTGATGGTGCCGCTCGCGACGAGTCGGACGTAGGCGCCGGTCCAGCCGACCCAGATCATCGAGATCCAGGCAAAGAGCATGTGACGCTCATTGAGCCAGGTGACGGCGCGCCAGCGGTCGTAGGCGCCGTGCATGCCCTTGTCGTGGTCGCGCGGGTCGCAGGAGAAGCAGTCCTTGCGACCGCCCACCAAGTGGCGCCAGGCGTGGCAGCCGAAGGTGTAGGTGCTGAGCAGGATCGGGTTCAAGAGCAGAATCAGACTGCCAAGCCCGATGAAGAGATGCCCGTCGCGGAAGAAGGCGAGGAGCGCGTCGTAAAAGAGGAAACCGATGACCACGATCGACGCGTAGAGCGCGTAGCGGTGCAGGTTCTGGAAGATGAAGAGGGTGCGTTCGCCCTCGTAGCGGCCGGTGGGCAAGCGTCCGAGCGGCAGCGGGTTGACCGCACAGCCCGGGGGGGTGCCCATGTACGCCCGGTAGTAGAACTTCCGGTAGTAGTAGCAAGTGAGCCGGAAGCTCAGCGGAAAGGGCAGGATCAGCGCGGCCGAGATCGACGGGAACCAGGTGGGCCAGGCCGCTGGCACCTCGCCGAAGAGCGCATGCTGCACCGGGGCGCTCGCCCACACGCGCGTGTCGGAGAACAAGAGCGGCGAGTAGAACGGGGACAAGTAGCCCCCGAAGCCGTGCCCCTCGCCCACGAAGTAGTTCGTGCCCTGGAACATCTCCCAGGTAGCGTAGAGCGAAAAGATGAGGAAACCCAGGCCCGTCCACAGGGGCTCGAACCACCAACGGTCGGTCCGGGTGGTCTGGGCTGCGCCTGTGGGGTGGCCCCCGTGCGACGACGCGCCATCTGCTGCCATGGAAGACTCCGCTGCAAGCCCGCCGGTGGCGACGGGGACCCCCTTTATCCGGCCCCCAGGTGATTAGGTAGGTGCCCGTGCTGACCGCGTCGTGTCCCTCCTGCGCGTCGCCCGTGGTGTTCGCGCACAGCGGCGCGGTCACCGCGATCTGCGCCTCGTGCAGCTCCTGCGTGGTCCGCACCGACCGCGATGTCGCGACGACGGGCAAGATCAGCCACTTCGATCGCGACCTGTCGCCCCTGCAGATCGACGCGACGGGCGTGTCGGGAAGGCGGCGATTCCGGGTGGTCGGCGTGGTGCGCCTCGCGCGGGAGCGGGTGCGCTGGAACGAGTGGGCGATCCTCTTCGAAGACGGCGACGCCGGCTGGATCGGCGAGTCCAACGGCCAGTTCTGGGTGTTCGACAAGCCCGGGCGAGCGATCGACGTGTCGCCTCGGCTCCGTGCACGGGGCGAGAAGTTCAAGGTCGAGGGCGAGGGCTGGGTGGTCGTCGAGGCGGCCGAGGCGGAGATCGTGGCGGCCGACGGCTCCTTGCCCTACGCGGTGACACCGGGCAAGAAGCGTCCATACGCCGACCTCCGGCGCGTGGGCGGCGGCGTGGGCACGCTGGACTTCGAAGACGGCAGCGCGGTGCTCTTCGCGGGCACGGTGGCTTCGCTGCTTTCGCTGGGCATGGAAGGCCTCCGACCCTTCGTCGGCTGGTCCGACCCGGCGCTGGTGCACTTCCGCGGTCCCGACGTGAGCGCAGTGCGCACGGTGAGCTGCGAGGGGTGCGGCGCCAGCTTGCCGATCCGCGCGCCCGGGATCTCTGCGCGCACCGTCTGCGCCTACTGCGGCACCGCCACCAACGTGGTCGATGGCGAACGCCAGGGCAGCGAGCGGAGCCCGAAGCACGAGTGGGAGCCGCCCATCCCTCTCGGCAAACGCGGGAAGCTCCGGGGTCGTGAGTGGCAGGTGATCGGCGCGATGGTTCGCTCCGTTACCGTCGACTACATCCGCTACCCCTGGGTGGAGCTATTCCTCTTCAATCCCTGGCGCGGCGGGGCGTGGCTGGTGTGCGCCAACGGGCACTGGAGTCTCGTGGAGCTCCTGGGCGACCTGCCCGCGTCTACCCGGGGCGGCGTCGGCGTGGCGCGTGACGGGCGGGACTTCCAGAGGTTCCAGGCCGGCGTCGCGACCGTCGACGCGGTCGTGGGCGAGTTCACCTGGGAGGTTCACCGCGGCGACAAGGCCAGCACCGTCGACTATGTCCACCCGCCCTTCATGCTGAGCTCGGAGACCACCCCCGAGGAAACGACGTGGTCGCAAGGCGAGTACCTGGCCCACGAAGAAGTGGCCGCAGCCTTCGGGTTGTCCCTGCCCGAGCCCACCGGCGTGGCGCCGCATCAGCTGAACCCCTACACCGCGCCCGGGGCGCTGCCACTGGTGGTCGTCGCGGCCGGGTCGCTGGCCGCCGTGGGGGTCGTCGGTGCCATCCTCGCCGAGAGCCTCGCCGACGACGAGGCCACCACCGTGTCGGTGAGCGGCCTCGCCAAGGGCGAGAACGCCGTCAGCGAGCCCTTCACCGTGGCCGACACGTGGCGGCGGCGGACGGAGGTGCATGTGAGCGCGACCCCGTCCTCCGGGACGGGGCTCACCCTCTCGCTGGTGAACCAGTCCGACGGCAACGTGTACGAGCAGAGCTACACTTCTGGCCGGGGCGACGACGTCACCTGGCGCCTGTCTCCCGGGGAGTACGTGGCGCGCGTGGAGGTGCACGAGGCCACGAGCCCGGTCGACCTCCGGGTCACCGCCGTGCGCGACCCCGGCGAGAGCGGAGGCCTCACCTGCGTCGGCCTCGCGGCGGCGATCGCTCTGGTGGGCTTCTTCCTCGTCCTGCGCAGCGGCTTCGAGAGCCAACGCTGGGCGGAAAGCGATAGTGCCGGTTCCACGGAGGACGACGACTGATGGTTGGGAGCGTCCGCGCGATCTACTTCCTGATGCTGGCGGGGCTCCTGGCCTACACCGGCTGGACGATGTTCGTCCTGCCCGCGCAGGGTCGTGGCCCCGGGGCCGTGGCCGACGCCAGTGTCCGCGAAAACCCAGCCTCGTGGCGGGCTGTCTACATCCCCTACGTGGTGTCGAGCGGGAGCAGCGGCTCCGGCGGCTACGGCTTCGGCAAATAGTTCAGCGGAGGTTCTCATGCACGATCCCCTCGATCCCACCGTGCTCATGGCCACCGGCGTGTACGCCGGCATTGGCGTGGGCGTGTTCCTCGTGGCCTTCTTCGCGATGGCCAAGATGGCGCCCTTCTCGATCCGCAAGGAGATCGAGGAAGACCAGAACGTGTCGGTGGGCATCGTGATGGGCGCGGTGATCCTGGGCCTCGCCCACATCATCGCCGCGACCGTCGGCGCGAGCTGATTCGCCCGGGATGATCGCGAGCCCGCCCACCCCGACGGTCTCGCGCGCCCTGTTTGCGAGCGTCTTCCTCATCGCGAGCTGCGGCCTCATCTACGAGCTGGTCGCGGGCGCCCTAGCGTCGTATCTGCTCGGCAACTCGGTGACGCAGTTCAGTCTCGTCATCGGCACCTACCTCTCGGCGATGGGCGTAGGCTCCTGGTTGTCTCGACACATCGAGCGGAACCTCGTGGTGCGCTTCGTGGAGATCGAGGTGGCGGTGGCCCTCATCGGCGGCTTCGAGGCGCCCTTGCTCTACGCGGGCTTCGCCATCACGCCCGCTTTTCGCCCGCTCTTGTTCTCGCTCGTCGGCCTCGTCGGCATCGGCGTGGGCCTCGAACTGCCGCTCCTATTGCGCATCCTCGAGAGACACACCTCGCTCAAAGAGCTGATCGCCCGCGCCTTGTTCCTCGACTACATCGGCGCCTTCGCGGCCTCGCTGATCTTCCCCATCCTGCTGGTGCCCCAGCTGGGGCTCCTGCGCACCTCGCTGGTACTGGGACTGGTGAACGCAGGCGTGGCCTATTGGACCACCTGGCTCTTCGACCTGCCGCCCCCGGTCGCGACGCGTCTCCGCTTGATCTCGGGCGGCGCGGTGCTGGCGCTGGCCGCCGGGCTCGCGGGCGCGGCCGAGATCGAGACCCGAGTCGACCAGGCGCTCTTCGCCGACCCGGTGGTGTACCGCGAGGCCACGCCCTACCAGAAGATCGTCGTCACCAGCGATGGACACGACACCCGCCTGTACCTCGACGGGAACTTGCAGTTCTCCGCGCTCGACGAGTACCGCTACCACGAGGCGCTGGTGCACCCGGCGCTGTCACTCGGGCGCCCGCGCCGCGTGCTGGTGCTCGGGGGCGGCGACGGCCTGGCGGTGCGCGAGATCCTGAAGCACCGCGTGCAAGAAGTGGTGCTCGTCGACCTCGACCCGGCGATGACTCGGCTTTTTTCCTCCACCTTCGCCGAGCTCAACGAACATGCCCTCGACGACCCGAGGGTGAC
>SXON01000156.1 GCA_005778355.1 Pseudomonadota bacterium
CGAGCACCTTCACCACCCGCTTCACGCGGTCGAGGCTGCCCAGTTCGGCGCGCATCACCGCCAGCAGGTCGAGGCCGGTCGAGCGGGCGAAGGCGTAGCCCTGCTCGATGGTGTAGTCGCGCCCCACCCCGGCGGGCCTACCAGCAAGACCCCCTTGGGAATCTTTCCGCCCAGACGAGTGAAGCGGTCGGGCGTCTTGAGGAACTGCACCAGCTCGTTGAGCTCCTCCTCGGCCTCGTCGATGCCGGCCACGTCTTTGAAGGTGACGCCGGTGCCCTCCTCGGGCGCGAGCTTGGCCTGGCTGCGCGCGATGCGGGCCGCGTTGGGCTCGCCCCCGCCGCCGCGCCCGAGGCTGGTGAACATCATCACGCTCGCGATGACGGCCAGGAGCGCGAAGGGCATGTACGAAGCGCAGCCGTCGGGCTGGGTGGCGCCGTAGGGGACGCCCTTCGTCTTCAGCGCGTCGACCAGCGCGAGGTCGCCGGGGACGGAAACGGTGCGAACGAAACGGGGCGGGGCCGTCTCGTCCTCGGCGGGGCGTTTGCCCTGCACCTCGTTGCCGGTGAAGGTGACTTCAACCACCTCGCCCTTCTCCACCATCGCCACGAACTCGGTCTGCGAGACGGTGGGGACAGCGTACTTTTGCCACGCGTAAGCGCCAAGCAGAAGGATGCCGATGATCGAAATGATGATGACGACGTTTGCAACGGTCGAGCGCACGGGCAACGGCTATGCACCGCGCCGACGGCGGACAAGCAATGCTGCCGATGCCGTGACCCATGCCGACAAGCCTGCGCCCAGACCTGCCGCGTGGCACCCCCCCGCCTCGACGCCCGTGTCGCCCGCCGACGCGGAGGCGACGGCGTTTCGTGCCGGGCGAAAGGCGCAGGCCCCGTTCTTTGCGTCGAGACCGCCCGCGTCGCTCTCGTTGCCCTCGTCGACGAGGCCGTCGCAGTCGTTGTCGTAGTCGTCGCAGTACTCCCGCGCGCCCACGAAAACCCAGGGGTCGTTGTCGTCGCAGTCGTTCTGGGCGGGGTCGATCTCCACGTCGAGGAAACCGTCGCCGTCGTCGTCGACATCGGGACCGCCCTCGTCGATGGTGCCGTCGCAGTCATTGTCGACCCCGTCGACGATCTCTGCGGCGCCCGGAAGCACCAGGGGGTTCGCGTCGTCGCAGTCGCCGTCACGCTCCGAGAGCGCGTCGTTGTCGTCGTCGTAACGCTCGGTGTGATCGTCGGCCCAGCCATCGCAGTCATCATCGATGCCGTTCGCGGTTTCCGTGGCGCCTGGGTACACGTCGGCGTTCGCGTCGTTGCAGTCCTGGGCCCCGCACAGGGAGCCGCTCTCGTTGCATCCGTCGCCGTCGTCGTCGGTGTCGATGGGGTTGGCCGCCTCGTCGAAGGCGCCGTCGCAGTCGTCGTCGACGGGCTCGTCGAGCTCGGGATCGACGGCCTCCGACACCGAGGGGTTCACGTTGGGGTCGGTGTCGTCGCAATCGCCGCCGCAGGGCGTGAAGCCGTCGCCGTCGCCGTCCCAGCTCGTGCTCTCGCTCGAGAAACTCGTGCCGTCGAACGCCCAGGTGCTGTCGGCGCTCTGCGCGCAGTCGTTGCCGATGATCTCCACGGTTTCCGCGGCGAGCGCGTCCGAATTGCCCGTGAAGCTCAACACCCCCCGCTCGGGGTTGGGCTCGCCGTCGGTGTAGGCGGCCGGCGTCCAGCCCACGTCGACCTCCTCGGCCTGCCCGGGCAGGACGTAGAGCGGCGGCAGCGTGAGGCTCGACATCGACGTCGTTTCCGACAGCGTGATCGCCGATACCGTGAGGGTGACGATGCCGCAGTTCTGGATGTGGAACGTGCTCGGGAAGTCGCCACCCGCGGCACGTTTGCCGTAGTCGCGGAAGTCCGGCCACACAAAACCGCAGGCGTACCGGGACAGGCCACGCAACTGCACGCGCCAGACACCCCATTCTTCGCCGTCGGGGTCGCCGGGCAGCGGTAACGTTTCCTGCGTCTGCGTGTCGTTCGACCAGATGGTGAGGATGCCCTCGTAGTAGCCCTCGATGGTGGGCGCGAAGATGACGTTGAGCGGGAAAGTGTCGGCGTCGGAGCTCGGGTCGTAGCCCTCGAGGTCGAGGCAGTCGGCCACGCCGTCGCCGTCGCTGTCGCACAGCTCGTTGGCCCAGTAGCTGTCGTCGACGATGAAGGCGGGTTGCTCGGCGCCCGCCGGCACGCTGATGTCTTCCGCCACCACCTCGAAGATGCGCGCGGCGCCGTCGGCACGCGAGAATAACGGCACGGTGAACGGTTGCCGGTCGCCCGGCGGGAGGGCGCCGGCGTCGACGTAGGCGAAGCTGTCGACGACGCGCTCTTGCGGAATCGAGGTGTAGTCCGGGCCGCCGCAGGCCATGAGCGCGAGGGTCAACATGGGCGCGGAGCATACGCCCCCCAGACCCCCGTCATCAAGGTGGCGCTTCATCCTCGGCGCGCGACCTGATCGAGGGTGTCTTTGGTCTTTCGGTAGAGAAACCTAGCTTGTTGCCAGTTGTCGCCAATGCACACCACACCGAGCTTCCCGAACTCCGAGAGCGCGCCGATGAGATGGAAGACGACGCCCCGCTCGGAAGAGGAGTGGAAGTGCAGCTCGTGCTCCACCGCGATGTCGACGAGATCGCTCGGGCCGATGCCCCTGTAGGCGTCGGAGCGGAGCGAGTCGGAAGCGTAGTAGTACTTGGGACGGCCCGTCTGGCTGTAGAAAAGCCCATCCTCGGGGTTGTAGGCGCCGTCGGTGAGGAAGCGGAGCGTGAGGAAGGGATGCGTGGTGCCCCCCTTCCTCAGGTTGACCTCGATGGCGTAGTGTTTCCAGGCGCCGTCTTCTTTGACCGAGACGAAGTCGGTGGCGAAGCGGCCGATCACGCCCTTCTGGGCGAGCACGCGCGCGATCTGCAGCCCCGCGTCCTGCACCGGGAGACGGTACTCGTCGATGGCCGGAAAGGTGCATCCGAGGAAGACTTGCCCGCTGGGTCCACCGAGCACCTGGTCGTGCGTGCTGATGGGCATGGCGACGCCGGCCGCGTTGACCCGGTTCTGCGAGGACGGGGAACATTTCTCCGCGCCCTCGACGAAGGACTCCACCACGCCCTGCATCTCGCGGAACTTCGAGTGGTAGCGTTCCCAGTGTTCGCCGGGAGCCTCGAATCGCAGGTTGACGAGGTTGTCGCCGATCCAGCTTCGCAGGTCGCCGCCCGTCTTGCCCTCGGCGCCGTCGTAATAGAAGAGCGCGTTGCCCTCGCCGGAGAAGCCGTCGTTCAGCTTCACCACCGAGCGGCGAGCGGCGGGGTTTCGCTCTTTCAGCGTCGCGAGCGCCTCGGTGATGTCGTTGCCGTCTCGCAGGTCTTCGAAGCCGTCGGGGAAAAGCACCCCGGCCTCGCGAAACACCTTCCGACAACCAGACTTTGTGCCGAGGCTGTATAGCGCCGGGTCGTTGGCGTAGAGGGGAATGTCGAGCTGCACGGCGAGGGTGCGCTCGAGCGGGGAGGCGTTGAAACAGACCAGGTGGGCGCGCTCGAGGTCGGGAATCGCGCCCTTGATGCGGTCTACCAGTCGAGGACGCGCGAGGATCTTCGCGGTGAGCGGCAGCTTCGAGGCGTCGGAGCAGTGAAGCAAGAGCAGTCGCTCGCGCGCGTGCGAAGAGGGGACGCCGGTCAGAAGGTGGAGGAAGTAGTCCACCACGGTGGGATCGAGCTGCTGGCTGGTGACGAACACCACGCGCGTGCGTGGCCGTCGCAAGAGCATCAGCATGTAGAGCATGCGCTCTTCGTAGTGGTGAACGCCGGTGACCTTCGCGAGTTCCTCAGGATCGAGCGACAAGGAAGGGACCACCACGACCGTCTGCGGCTCCAGGCGACCCTTGGTCACCTGCGCGAAGAGCGGTGCCAGCTTCTTCTGGAGGCGGTGGAAGGCCGCGATTTCTTCGAGTGAGCCGGGGAGCATGCGCGCCGGAACGTAGCGCGCGGGCGAGAACCTAGCTGCGTGCTGGGGCGCGTCCCGCCGGAGCGGTGCGAACGGCCACGTCGACGAGGTAACGACGGAGCGAGTCAGCGCCCTCGCGCCGAGCCCGCTGGAAGTTGAGACGGTCCAGCCGCTCGCGAATCGCGGTGCTGATGGCCTCCTCCTCGTCTTCCCCGGTCAGCGATTGCAGCTCACGGATCATGCGGTCGATGGTGAGGTTCATCGCTGGCTCCTGTTGGTAAGGTACGGGACAGGTGATCGATGGGTGACTCGACGATCGCCAGGAGCGCGTGAAGCCTCCCTAGTCGAACAGGGCGGCCAGTTCGTCGCTGCTCAGAGCCTTGGCCAGGGCGTCCTCGTCCAGGGCCGCGCGCACGAGGTCGCGCTTGCGCTCCTGCAACGCCAGGATGCGCTCCTCCACGGTGTCTTCCGCGAGGAGACGCACGGAAACCACGGGGCGCGTCTGCCCGATGCGATGGGCACGATCGGTGGCCTGGTCTTCCACGGCGGGGTTCCACCAGGGGTCGAGGTGGAACACGTAGTCGGCGGCGGTGAGGTTGAGCCCGGTGCCGCCTGCCTTGAGTGACAAGAGGAAGATCGGCGGGCCATCATCGGCGTTGAAGGCGTTGACCACCGCGGCACGGTCGCGCGTGCTGCCATCGAGCCGCACGTGCGACCAGCCGCGCTGCGCGAGCGCCGGCTCCACGAGGTCGAGCATGCTCGTCCACTGCGAGAACACCAGCGCGCGGTGGCCCTCGGCCACCACCTCGTCCAGCGTTTCCAGGAGCAGCTCGAGCTTCGAGGAACTCGTGGCTTCGGAACCGGGAAGCAGGCCCGGGTGACACGCCGCCTGCCGCATGCGAAGCAAGACTTCGAGTACCTGGAGGTAGCCCTTGCCGCCCTGGAGGGCGCGGCGGGCATCGGCCGACGACAAGGTGCGCACCGACTCGTAGAGCCCACGCTCGTGCTCGCTGAGCGTGCAGCGCATCACCAGCGAGGTGCGCGGCGGCAGCTCGGGGGCCACCTGCTGCTTGGTGCGGCGCAGGACGAAGGGGCGGATGCGGCGGCGCAGGCCATCACGCGCGGCGCGTTGGCCGTTCTCGATGGGCGTGGCAAAACGGTCGCGGAAACTCCGGCGGCTGCCGAGGAGCCCGGGGTTGGCCACCTGCATCGCCGACCACAGCTCCTCGAGCCGGTTCTCGACCGGCGTGCCGCTCACGCAGAGTCGAAGCTCGGCGTCGACCTTGCGCGCGGCGATGGCGGTCTGCGACTCGGGGTTCTTGATGGCTTGTGCCTCGTCGAAGACGGCGGTGGTCCACCGGCGGCCCCCGAGGATCTCGGCGTCGACTCGGAGCGTGCCCCACGTGGTGAGCACGAGGTCGACGTCGTCGAGTCGCCGCCCCGGGCCGTGGTACACGAGCTGCGTTAGATCGGGACGGAATTTTGCCGCTTCAGAAGCCCAGTTATGAAGGACGCTGGTCGGTGCCACGACGAGGTGGCGCCCCGGCGGGAGCGAGGCGAGGCACTGCACTGTCTTGCCGAGCCCCATGTCGTCGGCGAGCAGGCCGCCCATGCCGATGCTTCGCAGCCACGCGATCCAGTCCACGCCCCGCTGCTGGTAGACGCGCAGCTCGCCGCAGAAACCCGTGGGCAGCGCCGCCGCCGGGATGGCGTCGAAGTCGCCAGCCAGCGCACGAAGACCGCGCAGCGCTGCGGGGGGCTCGACGCCGAGTTCCTCGAGGGCCTGCAAGGCGAGGGGGGCCTGGGCCCGCGTGATCCTGCCGCCGCCCTCGTCCTCCGCGTCGAGCAGCTCCGCGAGCACCGCGGCGTGCTCGTCGAGCCACTGCCGCGGCACGGGACGCCAGCCGCCGGAGAGCAGCGGAACCAGCGCGTCGCGATCGCGCCAAGCCGCGATGAGCGCGCGGGGATCGACGTCGCCGCTGAGCTGTACCCGGTAGTCGCCGTCGCCCGAGAGCGACACCTCGGGGTCGCCCGAGGCCTTCTGAATCCGGAACGCGGGCGCCCGATCGAGGATCGCCTGTCGCGCCGGAGCAGGCAGGCCGTTCACCCAGAGCGCCGCCTGCGCGCCGTCGTTCTCCACGGGCACGCCCACCGGCACGCCGCTCTCCAGGAGCCGCCGCTCGGCGTCGCGGTCGCGCGTGGGGATGACGCGCGCCTCGAGCCTACGCAGCTCGCCGTGTTCCACGCGGGCGTAGGCGGGGTCGCCGTACACCACGTGGGCGATCGCGCGGAGGTGGTGACCGTCAACGGTGACGTCCCACGCGAGGCGGGGCGGGTCGCGACGTGGCTCGGGTAGCCGGGCGGTCCGCACCTCCACGTCGACCAGCTTGCGGAGGTCGGGCAGGAACTCGGTGACCAGCCGCGAGGCCTCGCCGGGGGCAAAACTGACGCCGTTGACGAGGCGCTGTCGCTGGCCAAGCTCGAGCTTGGTCTCCCCGAGGGGACGCAGGGTCGAGCCCATGCGAACCACGCCGTTGACGAAGGCCTCGTCGATCCCGGGGCGACGCACGAGGCGCACCTTCCACCCGTCGCCGTCGTCGACCACGATCGCCACCGGGGTGACCGGAGCGCCGTCGCAAGTGAGCGGTTCGCCGTCGAGCAGCACCTGGCTCCCGCGGAGCGCGACGATGGCCTGCGCGGCGAGGCCCCGAGGGAGATTTGGGCGTCCCCACTGCCCGGCGAGAACGCGGTTCAGCTCCGTGTCCACCGGGCGTCGAGGCGCGCCGTCGGGGACCTCTCGGTCGAAAATCAGTCCCGATGTGTCGCGACGCAGCTTGTAGGCGATCCCCCGCGCACCCTCGCTGACGAGGCCCTCTGCGAGGGCAACCGCCACGGCGGCGACGTGCCCGCAAGTGGCGTCGGCGCCGCAGTTGCACTCGTAGTCCTCGCCGTTCACCCACACTTCAACTGCATCGGCGCGACCGGCGATGCGCACGACGAAGGTGTCGGGACCGGCGCGGGCCACACCCCCGGCGCGCGCGTAGCCCAGGCCTCGCTCGAAGAGCTGCGGGGGACAGTTTGCGCGGACGGCGGCGAGGAGCGACATGGCGGGGCGGCGGGCTAACTGGCGGGGCATGACGCGCACGCGGCTCCTGCTGGTCGGACTCCTCGTGGTGTTGGTCGCGCTCGGGGGCCCGGCGGTGGTGGACAGTTGGTGGACCATGCTCTACGACCTCGGCAAGGTCGGCCCGCGTCAGGCGCGCGGCACGGTGGTGCTGGTGGTCTTGGACAATGTCCGTGCGGATCACACGTCGCTCTGCGGCTATTCCCGCCCCACCACGCCGAACCTCGAAAAACTCGCCGAGGGTGGCGCGCACTCCTGCCGAGCCTACGCCCCGGGCACGTGGACCTTGCCGTCGCACGCCTCGTACTTCACGGGTGTTCCCATGTTGGAGCACGGGGCGCATGACATTCCCGTGCCGAGCGAGGTCGAGGGGACGGCGCCGAACGCGGGCGGTGCTGACATTCCCATCCGGGGACTCGACGGCACGCTGCCGACGCTCGCCGAACAGATGGCGGCCCGCGGGTACCAGGCAATCATCGTCAGCGCCAACCCGGTGCTCGGGGAGGGGAGCGGCCTGCTTCGTGGATTCAGCGCCGGAATTGTCGCGCCGCAATTCGGGGTGCTCGTCAACGACAACGCCCTGCGGGCGGTCGAGCAGGTCCTGCGCGAGAATCTCGACCCCATGGGAGGGCCGGCGTTCATCGTCGTCAATCTCGCCGAGGCCCATCAGCCGTGGGATGGCGTACCCGCTGGGCACCCTTGGCTCCCGGCGCGCGAACCCCTCAGCTTCATGGGCGCCGGGGCCGAAGAGCCCTTTGCACGGTTCTACAGCGGGGACATGGCGGAGGGAGAACGGGGGGCGTTCCTCGCACAGCTCGCCGACGTGTATGACTACGGCATCTGGCGCGCTGATCGCAGCCTCGGTGCTGTCCTCGAACTGCTCCGGACCCGGGGCTGGTGCGTGGACGATTGCCGTGTAGTGGTCACCTCCGACCATGGTGAGCTGCTCGGCGAGCACGGCCTTATCGAACACGGGTTTTTCGCCTGGGAGCCCAACGCGCGGGTGCCGGTCGTCGTGACTGGGATTGGCGACATCGCCATGCCCGAGCCCTTTCCCGGCGTGCTCGTGCACGCGCTGGCTCTTGATGGTCGCATACCTGATGTCGTCCCGGCGGCCACTCAGGCCGCATTCTGGCACCCGCACGCCGCGCTCAGCAGCCGTGGGGCCGACGGCGGTGATCGCATGGCCGTCTACTGGTCGGGGGCCGAGAAATGGGTCTGGCAGGGCGACCTGCTCGCTCGTTTCGACCTCGCGGCTGATCCGCTCGAGGGTGTGCCACTTCCGATTCACGGCGAGCCGCCGCCGTTCGGATCCTTGCGTGAGGTCGTGAAAAACTACGTCGCGACCGATTCCGCAGACGAGGACCTCAGGAAGCAACTCGAAGCTGCCGGCTACCTGGACGCGTACGAGTAAAGGGCTGGCGGGGCCGGCCCCGCGCACTGACGGGCGGCTTGTCTGTGGGCACACGGCTAGTGTACACTCCCCGCCGCTAGGAGCTGCAGGCATGGCCGTTTTCGCCTACGAGGGCAAGACTTCGAGCGGCGAGGTTCGCAAGGGCAAGGTCGATGCCGCCGACGCCAGCGCCGCGCGCAACAAGCTCCGCGAGATGCGCATCACGCCATCGAGCGTGGTCGAGAGCAAGAGCGCGCTCGACGTCAATCTCAACATTCCGCTTCCCGCTTTTCTAAAGCCGGGCGTCAAGCTCCGCGACCTCGTGATCTTCTCCCGTCAGTTCGCGACGATGATCGACTCGGGCCTGCCGCTGGTGCAGTGCCTCGAGATCCTCTCGGCGCAGTGCGAGAATCCTACGCTTCGCGACCAGCTCAAGGTGATCAAGGAAAAGGTCGAGAGCGGCAACACCTTCGCCGAGGCGCTCAAGACCTACCCCGCCACCTTCGACGACCTCTACGTCAACCTCGTGGCCGCCGGCGAGGTGGGCGGCATGCTCGACACGATCATGAACCGCCTCGCCGCCTACCTGGAAAAGAACCAGAAGTTGATCCGGCAGGTGAAGGGGGCGATGACCTACCCGATCATCGTGCTCTTCGTGGCGTTCGTCGTCATCGCCCTGTTGTTGACCAAGGTCGTACCCCAGTTTGAAGACATGTTCGCCGACTTCGGCGCTGCCCTCCCCGCGCCCACGCAGTTCGTCGTCGATCTATCAAAGTGGATGACCGCGAACATCGGGTACATCATCGTGGGGATGGTCGCCGCCGGCGTGGCTCTGCGGTTCGTGCTCAAGACAGAGCGAGGCACGTGGGTATTTCACGCGATGCTGCTCAAGCTCCCCGTTTTCGGTGACGTGGTGACGAAGGTGGCCGTGGCCCGGTTCTGTCGCACGCTCAGCACGATGCTCTCGTCCGGCGTGCCCATCCTCGAGGCGCTCGACATCTGCTCGCGAACGGCCGGCAACAAGGTGGTGGAGAAGGCCATCGTGGGGGCGGCCCGGAGCATCAGCGAGGGCAGGACGATCGCCGAGCCGCTCCTGGAGTCGGGCGTGTTTCCTCGGATGGTGTGCCAGATGGTGGGCGTGGGCGAGGCCACGGGCGCGCTCGACGTCATGCTCGGGAAGATCGCCGACTTCTACGACGAGGAAGTCGACCAGGCCGTTGAAGCGATGACCAGCGCGCTCGAGCCCATGATCATGGCCTTCCTCGGCATCGTGGTCGGCGGACTGGTGATCGCCATGTACATGCCGATCTTCGAGATGGCGGGCAACGTCGGCTAACGCCGAGGCCGCCCCGCTCCGATGACGCCTCGCCTCCAGCGCTACAGCGTGCTCCGCTTCTTGGTGGCGCTGGCGATTCTCGTGTCGGCGTTGGGACTGGTCGCCAGCGGCGGCTGGGACGTGCGGGGGAGCACGTCCACGTTTTTCCGCCTCGTGGCCGCACAGCTGTTGGTGTTGGTACTCACGACGCTCTGGGCTCGTCGTAACCGGGCATCGGTTGGTTTCATCTACTTGCAGCTGGCCGTCGATGTTGCCGGCGCATCCCTGCTGGCCGCATGGACGGGGGGCGCGAGCTCGCTGCTCACCTTCTTGTACTTTCCCACGATCGCTGCGGGCGCCTACCTTCTCGGGCGCAACGCCGCGCTAGCCGCCGCTGGCTTCTCCACGGTCGGCCTATTGTCCGTGGCGATCTGGGTGGGCGCCGGGGCCGACTCCAGCCTTGAGCTCCTGTACTGGGAGACGGGATTCCGGGTATTGTCGTACTTCCTCGTCGCTATCCTCGCGGGGCAGCTCGCCGCCTCGCTCGAAGTCGCGGGTGCCGAGCTGCGCGCGCAGCGCATCGCCAGCGAGACCGTCATCGAGCGGGTGCGTGCCGGCGTGCTGACCACCGACCAGAGCGACCGCATCGTTGACGTCAATCCCTCGGGCCGGTTGCTCCTCGGCGAGGTGACCGGAGGTCGGCTCGCCGACGTGTTCTCCGGGGCCATTCATCATCGGACATGGGAAGAATTGCGGCCCGAAGGCCGTCGCTGGGTGTGCAGCCAGGCCGCGATGCCCGACGGCGGCCGTGTCGTCGTCGTCGAAGACGTGACCGAGCTCTGGGCGATGCGCGAGCGCACTCAACAAGACGAACGTTTCGTGGCTGTCGGTAAGCTCGCTGCTGGCCTCGCCCACGAGATTCGGAACCCGCTAGCGGCACTGTCGGGGACGCTCCAACTCTTGCGGGAAGATCGTCCCGGTCGCGAGATCGACGTCGCGCTTGGCGAGGCGGAGCGCCTCAACCGCCTCGTCGAAGATTTCCTCGAGGCGGCGCGGGCGCCGTCGCTTCGACGGCAGAGCGGCGACTTGACGGCGCTGGTCCGCTCCTGTGCCGAGGCCTTCCGCACCGACACCCGCTACTCGGGCGCCGTGGTGGTGCGCGTCGAAGGCCCCGCCTTGCAGGCCGAGTTCGACGCCGACCGGTTGCGGCAGGTCGTGTGGAATCTGCTCCTGAACGCCGCGCAGGCGATGCCTCAGGGGGGGGAGATCGAGCTGAGGGTGGTGGCCCGCGACGATGGCGCAGCCGGTCTGGAGGTTTCCGACCAGGGCGTCGGCATTCCCGAGGAGGAACGCCACCGGATCTTCGACCCCTTCTACACGCGCCGGTCGGGTGGTACCGGCCTCGGTTTGGCGCTGGTCGATCAGGTCGTCCGGGCCCACGGCGGCTCGATCGAGGTGGCGCCCCGTGCCGGCGGGGGCACCCGATTCAGCCTGTGGTTGCCGAGGGAGGCGTAGATAATGAGTCGCGACAAGATATTGGTTATTGACGACGAGCCAGCCCTTCGGGAAGTGCTGGGGATGGTGCTCAGCCGCGCCGGCTATGAGGTGCGTGAGGCGGCCAGCGGAGAGGCCGGTCTCGCGGTTTTCGACCGCTGGGGCCCCGACCTGGTCGTGAGCGACCTCACCATGCCGGGCATCGACGGGCTCGAGGTGCTGCGCCAAGTGAAGGTTCGGGCCGCGCAGGCCGGTCGCGACGTGCCAGTGATCCTGGTGACCGCCTACGCTAGCACCGCGTCGGCGGTGGCGGCCGTGAAGGAAGGGGCCTTCGACTACGTGGCGAAGCCGTTTCAGAACGACGAGCTGCGCATGCTGGTGGCCAAGGCGTTGGCGATGCGTCGGCTCGAGGCCGACAACGCGCGATTGCGCGCCGAACTGGGCGACCGCTACGGCTTCGCCCAGCTCGTGGGCACCTCGCAGCGAATGCAGGAGGTCTACGCACTGGTGCGGCGGGTGATGGGCACCAAGATCAACTGCCTCGTTTGCGGCGAGTCGGGCACCGGCAAGGAGTTGATCGCTCGGAGCGTGCATCACGGCAGCGAGCGGCGCCACGGTCCCTTCGTCGCGATGAACTGCGGCGCGATCCCGGAGACGCTCTTCGAGAGCGAGCTGTTCTGCTACAAGAAGGGGGCGTTCACCGGGGCCGCTCGCGACAAGCTGGGCTTCTTCGCGGCGGCCGATGGCGGCACCCTGGTCCACGAGGAGATTGGCGAGATGCCGCTGCAGGCGCAGGTGAAGGTGTTGCGCGCTCTCGCCGAACGCAAAGTGACCCCGGTCGGCGGCACCGACGAGGTCGCGGTTGACGTGCGCGAGGTGGCCGCCACCAACCGCGATCTGGCCGCCGAGGTGAAGGCTGGGCGCTTCCGGGAAGACCTCTACTATCGGCTCAATGTCGTGCAGATCGACATGCCGCCCTTGCGCGAGCGCGGGGACGACGTGCTCACGCTCGCCAGTCACTTCGTGGAGAAGTTCGCCGAGGAGTACGGCAAGCCGGTGCGCGGTCTCACCCCCGAGGCCCAGCGACTCCTGCGTGCCTACGCCTACCCGGGCAACGTGCGCGAGTTGCAGAACATCGTGGAGCGCGCGGTGGCGCTCGAGGGCGGCACACTGGTGTCTGCCGGGGCGCTACCCGAGCGCTTGCACGGGGGGCTGGCTCCCGAGGGCGGCGAGGCCGACGACGAGCCCTTCCCCGAGACCGGCATCGACCTCGAGGCCCGGCTAGCCTCGGTGGAACGTCGCTACATGGAGCGCGCCCTCGTCGCTGCCGGTGGGAACCGCACCCAGGCCGCCCGGCTCCTCGGGGTGACCTTCCGCTCATTCCGCTACCGGCTGATCAAGTTCGGCCTCGCGCAGGAAGGTGACGCCGAGTGACACGTGACGAAAATTGTCAGCCACTGGGGTGACGAAAAACGGCACTCATCAACAAAAACGTAGGAAGAAACGTGTGGCACGGGGCTTGCTTCACCATTGTCCGACTGGCGAACAGGCCAGCATCTCCCCGAACCCACTGGAGTCTACACCATGCGTCAGAACAAGGGCTTCTCTCTCGTCGAACTCATGATCGTCGTCGCGATTATCGGCATCCTCGCCGCCATCGCCATCCCGAACTTCGTTGCCATGCAGTACAAGGCCAAGCGCGCCGAGGTCCCGGGCAACGTCGACGGCATCAAGACCGCCCAGCTCTCCTACGAAGCCAGCTTCGACGCGTTCGTCGATTCTCCCACGCAGCCGCGCGCCGACGCCTCGCTCGACAAGACCGCCATCGCGTGGGCCGGCTACTCGGGCTTCTCGACGGTCGCGTGGGCGCCGGACGGCGAAGTGCGCGGCAACTACGCGGTGGACGAGAGCGGTGCACCGAGCTTCCTCGTCACGGGCAAGTGCGACGTGGACAACGATGACGTCGTGATCACCTACACCGCCAACCACGACAGCAGCAACCTCGCCTTGGCCACCAACGCGACCCTGGTGGCCGGCCAAGAGAACGACTACTAGCCCCTGCGGGCTCGACCCACGGCGCTCACCCCTCGCGGGGTGGGCGCCGTCTGGTTTTTCGGGGCTGGGATAAGAACGCGCGAATGATTGCAATCCTGCTCATGGCCTGCGCGGACCGGGATGATCCCGTTGCGGCGCTTCCCCGCGAGGGCTTTATTTCGGCAGACTCGGCGACCGTTGCCAACCTGTCGGCCTGCCTCGCGGCGTTTACCGGCAGCGAGGCCGCTTCCCTTGGCGCCTCGTGGCGGTCGCTGGCGGCCGAGTGCCCAGCCGAGCTCAGCGGCGGGGGCTCGGCGGCCTGGCGCGAGCTCGCTTGCGTCGCGTCGTCGCCTGCGGTTCGCGACTTCCGCGGCGACGCAGGGTTGGCGTTCGGCTGGAGTGCAGATGGCGAACTCGCAGGTCGCGGCCGCCTGTGGTCCAACGAGAGTGGCCTGCGCGCGGAGGCTCTGGCCAAGATCGCTCCTCTCGGCGCCGTGGGCCGGTTGTTCGTCCCGGGGGACGAGCCGGCGGGTCGGTCCCGCCTCGTTCACGACGGCGCTGTTCTGCATGCGCGCGCCCGGCCGGCGGGGGGCATCGACGTGTCCGCGCTGGTGGAGGCTGGCTCACAGGCCGACACGCTGTTTGGGCTCAAGGGCGCGCTCCTCTCTCGTGCCGTTCTCGCCGGCGACTGGGAGCTCGTCGCCTACGGTCCCGCGGCGGGCGGCGAACTGCCCCTTCCCGTGCTGGCGCTGGGGCTGAACCAGCCGGCTGGCGCGGCGGCGGTCGAGAGCTTCGCTGTGGCGATGGCGGAGAAGTGGAATGTAGAACGCCGTCGCCAGCGGATAGGGGTACGCGAAGGCGAGTGCCTCGCGGGTCTGCGGGTGCTCCCCCAGTTGGAACCTTGCTTCGTGGCGACAGAGGAGGCCCTGGTGGTGGGCTGGAACGCCGACGCGGTGGCGCGCGCGTTGGGTGGGGGCGCGACTCGTGACGGCGGAGAGGCGGGCGGGTGGGCGACGATCGATTTTGCCTCCATGGCCGAGGCCGACGACGTGTTCGCGGCCTCGCGACCGCCGGAAAGCACGTTGCCCGCGTTCGCCTACCCGCTCCGGCGCGTGGAGTTCGAGGTGCGACGCGTCGACGCAGAAGTTCGCATCGACGCACGAAGTGCCGTCGGGTGCGGGGGATGAGGCGGCGTCGCCGCGAGGTGGCCGTTGTGCTCGTGGCGCTGGTGCTGCTTGCCGCGGCCGCGCGCTGGTCGCTGCTGGCGACGAGGCGTGCGACCGCCTGTGCGCAAACGGAGGAAGCGTTCGCGGCGGGTGACTGGGCAGGGGTAGTGTCGCTGTCGGGGCCCGTGCTCTCGGAGGCGGACCCGGGTGACGGCTCGGTCCTTCGAGCGATGGAGCTCAGGTGCGAGGCGCTGCTGAAGCTCGCGCGTGGCGACGAGTGTGCGGCGCTCCTGGGGGAACGCTTGGCGCGCCCGGACGCTGCCTCGTGGCTCCCTCGCGCGGGGCTCGCCGAGGCATGGGTGAACTACGCGCTCGCGCACGGCCAGGCCAGCGAGGCCGCGGTGGTGGCGGAGCGTCTCCGCGCGGAAGAGCCCAGGGATGTGGCTCGCGCTCGGCTCGCGTTCCGCGCGCTGCGCGCGAGCGAAGATCTCGACGCGAGCGCCTCGTTTGCGTTGGGTTGGATCGACTCGCTCCCGCCCGACCGACGCCTCGCCTTGTTGCTCGACGTGGCGGATGCGCAGGCGCGGGCGCGCCAACCCGGGCGTGTCCTCGCAACACTCGGCGCGGCGCCCACGACGGGAACTCTGGAGGAGCGCGACGCCTGGTGGTCGCTCCGGATCAGCGCCCTCGCCCAGCTGGGAGACGCCGTCGGCGCTGCAGCCGCCGCCGAGTCCTGGTCGGCGACGCCGGACGACGCCCCCACGGCAAGGGCGAACCTCGCCGTGGCCCTGAGCGAGGCTTCGGTCGCCCACCCGCGTGGGACCTGGTGGGACCATCTCGCCGCCAGCGAGGCCGAGATCGCGCGCGTGCGCGGCAAGGGTCTCAAAGCGCGAGTGTATCGGCGACTGGTGGGACACCTGACGGTGCAGGGGCGTTTGGACGACGCAGCGGTCGTCGCGTCGCGCGCACAGCTTCTCGACCCCTCGTGGGTGACAAATGCTGACGAATTACGACGGATGTCGGAGGGCGACGGAAACGCGGGCGGAGTGGGCGAGCTTGTTTTCCGGGTCGAGGGCGCTGCCCCTCCCGGCGCGGCGATCTGGGTTTCGCCGGAGGGGGTCGCGACGCCTCAGGGGGCCTGGACGCCGCTCGTGGCCGGGAACGAGACGCGGCTGTCGCGAGCGGTCGCGACCGTCGCGACCCGTTGGGTGCTGCGCTCCGAGACATCGACTTACGCCTCGGGGGTGGCATGGCCGCAGGCTCGGGAGACTACCGTCGTGAGCATCCGGCCTGGGGCGGGGAAGCCACGGGCTGAGCGCGCGCCTCTGGCTCCTGCGGCGCCGGGCGACGGTAGCCGTCGCGTGCTGGTGGTCATTCTGGATAGCGGCGATTGGCGCCTGTCGAGCTACCTCCGACAGCGCGGCGAGATGCCCGTTCTGGATGCGCTCCTCACGCAGGGATGGCGCGCCGCTCCGGTGCAATACCCCGCCTTCACGGCTGCAGCGATGGCCGCACTCACGTCCCCGGCGGCGCGCACGAGCGCGTCGTTCCCGGCCGCCGTGCACCAGCTTGGCGTGGAACTGGCCGGCCTTGCGTCCATCGGCAAGAACCCGTTCGCACCCGTCGGCTTCGTCCTTCCCGCCGCCCCTGACATCTTCTCGGCGCTCGGGGTAGGTGACCGTCGTGTTGCGAATCTGCTTTTCTCTCACGGCGCGGTGTCCGCCGGTCGACACGCTGAGGTGGTGGGTCCGGCGGGCGCCCGCACCACGGCACGCCTCGGTCCCGCCGAGCGGGAGCTCACCGCGTCGGAACTCCGCCTGTTCCCCGAGTGGTCCGGCAAGGGGCTCGAGACCAGCGGGATTAGCGCCCATGTCCGGAGCACCGCCGCGCAAGTCGATGGGGTCGCGGAGCTCGTGCGCTCGGGCGGCGCCGACGTCGTGCTCTACCGGCTGGAGGCGCTCGACCTCGTTACGCACGGTGGCTTCGCCGAGGTCAATCGTCCGCAGCAGGACGATGGCATGGGTAAGCTATACAGCTTCTACCGTTATGTTGATTTGCGATTGGGCGAACTGGCGGGGTCGCTCGACGGCGATGATCTGCTCGTGGTCATGTCCGACCACGGGGCGCTCACCTCGATGGAACACGACCCCATCGCGATGTTCGTGGCGTGGGGCAACGGTGTGCCCCGCGGGCGCACGGGCGGTCGAGTCAGGCTGATGTCGGTCGCTCGGTTCCTCGCTGCCCTGGAAGGCGTGCCGGTGGACTGGCCCGGTGAAGAGATCGCGCCGTGGACGGGCGCGTGGCGGGCGCGACGCACGCCCCCCGGCGTCGGTGTCCCCTGGGCCGGCGAGACCGAGGGCGGCTAGAGGGCGCGGATGTGGCGCAACCTGCTCGTCGCGCTCGTGGGCGCTGTCACCGCGGGGGTGGCCCAGCCAGCGCTCGATCACACCCGGCAAGCGCGGCTGGTCGACTCGGCCCTCCTGTTCCTGCCGCGGGGCGACACCCTCGCCGTCGCGGCGTCAGGATTCCACGAGCCCATGGCGAGCCTGCTCTGGGTCCGGGTGGTGCTCACCTTTGGCGAGCGCTACGGCAAAGACGACAGCGCGGAGTGGCGTGCGTGGTTTGCCGGTGGCGTTCTCGCGGTGAACACGCTGGACCCCCAGTGGCGCACCGCCTACTTTTACGGTGGCGGGATGCTTCGCAGCATGGGGGAGCTCGACGCGTCGTCGGTGGTGTTCGAGCGATGCACGGAGGCGCTCCCGGCGGATGGCTGGTGCCCGTTCTCGCGCGGCATGAACGCGTACCTATACGAGAAAGACCGCGCGCTGGCCGCCCGGTGGATGCGGATCGCCGCCGAGCGCCCGAACGCCGCGAAGTGGTGGTCGGCCGCCGCTGCCCGCATGGGCAGTGAGGAGGGGGCACGGGAGAGCGCCCTCGTGTACCTGGAATCCCAGCTCCGCGAAGCCCAGACGGAGAGTGAGATCCGGTATCTGGAGCTTCAGAAGCGCCGAATCGTGCACGATCAGGCCGTTGACCGGTGGGCCGCGGCTTGCCGGGCGAGGTTCCTCGAGACGGGCGCACTGCCTGCGTCGCCCGCGGTGCTGGGCGAGCTTGGTTTCGAACTCCCCGAGAACCCGCGGGGCGACGCCTGGGTGGTCGGCAACGACGGCATCGTGCGCTCCGAGGGCGCGGAGGCCGAGCGCCGTCGCAAGACGCTCCAGAAAGAGCGCCTTCTGGTGATGAAACGCCGGTGAACGCCCGCCGGGCCGCCCTCGGCCTTGGCGCATCTCTCGGCGATGCGCGGGCCACGATGGCTTTCGCCACGCGAGCGATCGAGTCCCTGCCAGACACGCAAGTTGTCGCGACCAGCCGAATGTACTGGTCCGCCCCCGCCGGCGGCGTGGCGCGCTGTCCCTTCATCAACGCGGTGGTTGTCGTCGAGACGACGCTGTCCCCGGGTGAACTCGTCCGCGCCTGCCGCGAGATCGAGGCCCGCGCGGGTCGCCGCCCGTCCCGTCGCTGGGCGGATCGTGTGCTCGACATCGACCTGCTCCTCGTCGAGGGTCTGGTCTCCCGCGACCCCGAGGCCACCGTGCCTCACCCGCGCCTGGTCGACCGTCCGTTCGCGCTCGTGCCCCTGGTCGAGGCCTGGCCGGAAGCCGCCAACCCCCGCACGCGTCGCCGCTACGCGCGCCTCGCGGCCGCCCAGGTGCCACTCGCCGTGGCTGGTGCCCTTCCGCGCCCGTTTCCCGAGATAAGCCGCGCGCGCGACGGAGCCACCGCCATGAAGTTCTTCCTCGATACCGCCAACCTCGACGAGATCCGCGAGGCCGCCAGCTGGGGCATCATCGACGGGGTGACCACCAACCCCTCCCTCATCGCCAAGGAGGGCCGCGATTTCGTCGACACCATCTACCAGATCTGCACGATCGTCGATGGCCCCGTGTCGGCGGAGACCGTCGCCGTCGACGCGCCGAAGATGATCGAGGAAGGGCGCCTCCTCGCGCGCGTGCACCGCAACGTGGTGGTGAAGGTGCCGCTCACCATCGAGGGCATCAAGTGCTGCAAGGCGCTCTCTTCGGAGGGCATCCGCGTCAACGTCACCCTCTGCTTCCAGCCGATGCAGGCCTTGATCGCGGCGAAGGCCGGTGCCACCTACATCAGCCCCTTCCTCGGTCGCCTCGACGACGTGAGCGAAGACGGGATGGACCTCATCCAGAAGATCGTCCAGATCTACGCGAACTATCCCGAGCTCAAGACGCAGGTGCTCTCCGCGAGCATTCGCCATCCCCTGCACATGGTGCAGGCGGCGATGGCCGGATCCGACGTCGCGACCGCGCCGTTCAAGGTCTACAAGGCCTTGTACAGTCACCCGCTCACCGACAAGGGCAACGCCGCGTTCCTGAAGGACTGGGAAACGGTGCCCGACCGCGACATCATCGGCCAGGTGAATCGCTGGTTGGCGAGCCGCGGCTAGGCAATGTCGTACTTCGGCCAGAAGCACGCTCTCGTCACGGGCGGCAGCAGTGGCATCGGCTTCGCCGTGGCCAAGGCAATCATCGCTCGCGGCGGCCGGGTGACGATCGTCGCCCGTCGCGAGAAGGAGCTCAACGAGGCCCGGGCCCAGCTGGGCGACCGTGCGCTGGCGCTCGCGGTCGACGTGGCCAACGAGGCTGAGGTCGCTGAGAAGCTCGGCGCGCACGATCGCGCCCACCCGGTGGACATGCTGATCAACAACGCCGGGGTGGTGATGCCCGGCCGTTTTCTAGAGCTGCAACCCGATCAGTTCCGCTGGATGATGGACATCAACTACTTCGGGACGGTGCACTGCTGCCGCGCGCTCCTGCCCGGCATGATTGCACGGAAGTCGGGGCACGTGCTCAACGTCTCGTCGATGGCGGGGGCCATCGGCATCTACGGCTACACCGCCTACTCGGCCTCGAAGTTCGCGCTGGTTGGTTTCTCACAGTGCCTCCGCGGCGAGATGTGGCCGCACGGCGTGCGCGTCAGCGTGTGCCTGCCACCCGACACCGACACGCCACAACTGGCCTTCGAGAACCAGTACAAGCCGGCGGAGACCAAGGCGATCGCGGGCAACGTCAAGACGATGAGCGCCGACGCCGTGGCCGCCGCGATGCTCGACGGGATGGCCGGTGGAAGCTTCGAGATCATCCCGGGTCTCGACGGCTGGTTCAGCGCCCTCGCCCAACGACTGATGCCCGGGGTCGTACGAATGGTCTGTGACAGCTCCCAGAAGAAAGCGGCTACCTTGAAGGCGTGATCACGCTCTTCTTGCTGGTGCTGGGCTGCGACGGGGGCGACACGGGCGAGTCAGGCGCGGCCTGCGAGCCCGGCTGCGCCTGTGACGCATCGGTCGACGTGGGCGGCACCGGCTACGACGACGAGGGCCGGCCGGTGTGGATCGAGATGCCCGGTGGCAGCGAGCAGACGATGGTGCACGGGCCGCAAGGCGGCTGGCACGTGCTCGCGGCCGCGCAGGTAAGCGGCACGGCCGAGGTGGTAAGCATCGAGTACACCATCGAGTACCCCGAGCGCGACGCCCAGCTGTCTTACGGGCTCTTCCGGGTGATGCTCGTGGCCACGGAGTGCGGCGGCTACTACCCGAGCATGTTCGGCATCCTCGACGTGTCGGCCATCGCGGACGGAGAGGCCGATACGCCACCGGAGCTGCTCGCCGGGAAGGAGCTCCTCCTCCGCATGGACGTGGACGACGGCGAGGGGGGCACGGCGAGCGACGAGGTGACGGTGATCGCCGCGCTCGACCCCCAGGACGTGGAGTAGGTCGCCGGGCGTCCACCCGAGAGGGTGTGACACGGGAGAGGGGGAGAGTCCGCCGGTGGGCGTGCTACCTGCACGCCCACCGCCGCAGGGCGGAGGCCAAAGGCCGGAGCCCGGAGGGCAGCGGACGGTAGGGGGAGAACCCGCCTACGCGGGTTCTCCCCCTCCAACAACTAGATCTGCTGCGAGTAGAACTCGACGATCTTCTGCGGCGCGCACTCGAAGGGCAGGTCTTCGCGCTGGGGCTCGGTGACGATCTTGCCGGTGGCGGTGGCCGGATCGAACTCGAGGTAGCCCGGGCGCACCCGCGTGGCGGCCAGCGCGAGCGCGGCCTGCACGAAGGGACGGGTCTTGCTCTTCTCGTGGATGGCCACGGCCACGCCGGGCTTCACCTGGAAGCTCGGGCGGTCGACGCGCTGGCCGTTCACGGTGATGTGACCGTGCACGACGAGCTGGCGGGCCGCGGGGATGGTGGCGGCGAGGCCAAGGCGCCAGATGATGTTGTCGAGACGGCTCTCGAGGAGCGTCACGAGGATGCGGTCAGTCGTGCCCTTGCGGCGGCTGGCCTCGGTGACGTAGCGACGGAACTGCTTCTCCAGAATGCCGTAGTGGAAGCGCATCTTCTGCTTCTCCACGAGGCGTTCCTTGTAGTCGCTCTGCTTGCCTTTGCGGCGGGTGCCGTGCTGGCCGGGGGGAAACGGGCGGTCGAGAGTAGCGACCGTCGTCAGGCCCGGAAGCACCACGCCCACCTGCCGGCAACGAGCGAGCCGGGGTCCACGATAGCGTGCCATGATTATGGCTCCTTGGGTGCGGGAAGTTCGCGAGGCCGGGGGATCGACGGAATGTCGTGGGCCGAGCTCGCCTGCCCCGGGATTGGGGCAGCCCGCGCGGCTAACCGTTAGGCGCGGCAACACGCAAGGAGGCGAGCCGTGAGTACGCTGCAAGACGCCCTGAAGAAGGCGATCCAGCCGGGTGCGACGGTGGAAGCGCGCGAGGTGCGCTCTGGCCCACCCGTGGGCGTGGCGACCCTGCCCGCGGCTGCGTCGAGCGAGTGGGCGCGCCTTCTCCGCGACCACGGCGTGAGCTTGCCAGGCGACGCCGTGGTTGCCACCTACCAGCAAAAGACGGCGGGCGTGGTGAAGGATCTCGAGCGCTCGGGACGGCCACGAGAGGCGCGGGCCCTCGCCTCGGCGCGCGACGAGTTCCTACGCCTGCGCGAGCGGAAGGCCTGGGAGGGCGTGAAGTCCCGGTTCGAGGAGCTGGGGCTCCCCGAGAAGGCCTACCGAGCCATCAAGCAGGAGGGCGCCGACGCGGAGAAGGTCTTGGCGCGGCTCTACACGCGGCGGGCCGAGGAGTGGCGCGGCGTGGCCGCCGCCAAGCTCCGCGACGCGCTGCTCGGCAAGTGAGGTACACTAGAGCCTCGGAGGTGTGCATGCGCAGCCGTCGCGGCGTCACGCTCATGGAAATCGCGCTGGTGGTCGCGATGATTGGCATCCTTGCCTCCATCGGGGCGAGCATGCTCACCAAGCAGATCCCAACGTGGCGTACTCGGCGTGCGGCCAAGGAGTTTCTCGCCCATGTCAACGCCGCCCGGGCCATGGCAATCGCGGATGGGGTGGAGTACCGGATCTTGATCGAGGCGACGGAGGACGACCCGACCGACAGCACCGACGCGGCAGGCGCCTACCGGGTGCAGCAGGGCAACGCGGCCAGCGAGTCGACGGAGTGGGACACCCTCCCCGTCGAAGTGGGCTCGGGGGATGACATCGGCGGCGAGGGCTACGTCAACATCGCCACCGGCATGGAGGATTCACTCCCGGGGGTCACCATCAAGACCCTCGATCCGCCACTCTTCGGCCCCTCGCACGGCGGTAGCGCGGACGCCATCCACTTCGGCCCCTCTGGGATGGTGCTCAACGACGGCGACGACTTTGGCGACGATGGTTTCATCTACGTGCGTTTCGTCAACAAGAAGCAGGCGCTGGAGGGTGTTGACGAGGTGCTCGTCGTGAGCATCGCGCGCGGGGGATTGGCCCGCATGGTCGGTGGAGACAACACCATCGGCTACTCCGCCGGCAGCGGCAGCACCACGGCGAACGCCGGCAGCGGCAGCGGCTACAGCGGCGGCTCCTCGGGCTCGGAAACGCCGATATAAGCCAGCTTCGGCGCCTGCCCTTCCGGGTCGGTCAGGGCGGCGCGCGCTCGCGCCAGGGTTCTCGCTAGGTCGATCGGCCCGGCGCGGTCGCCGACGAGCTTCGCGAGCGCCTTCGCCCACTGGCCGTCGCGCCCGCGGGGATTTCCGCGGCGATGGTGCTCCAGGCTCACCGCGAGCTGGATGAGTCCCTGCACCTGCAGCTTCTCCTCCCCCGGCGGCTGCGCTCGCCAGAGGTGCTCCCAGGCCTCGTGGGCCTCGAAGTAGCGACCGGCGTCGTAATGGGCGGCCCCCTCGGCGAAGCGAGGATCTAACCAGGGGTCCTGGTGCGTCATGCTGGCAGCCCCGCTAGCGCGCCGAGGAGGGCGCCGGCGTTCTTCCGTCCGCGCTCG
Organism: Pseudomonadota bacterium; assembly: GCA_005778355.1. Classification (GTDB taxonomy): domain Bacteria; phylum Myxococcota_A; class UBA796; order UBA796; family SXON01; genus SXON01. Next base: position 22,838 of record SXON01000156.1, read on the forward strand.
CCGAGCCCCGGGAGGGCCCTCCGCACCGGCTCCGAGGCCGGGAGGCCGATGCGGAAGAGCGAGTCCATGGCGGGTAGATCGAGGCCGCCGAGCGCGGAGCTGCTCGAGTCGTCGAGGTGGGCGATCAGCAGCGGAATAGCACTGGAGTGACCAATCTCGCCGAGCGCGTAGAGGAGGTTGGCGCGCACCGGGTACTGGATGCCGAGTCCAGCGCCCGGACGCCCCTCGAAATCGTTCCTCTCGTCGCGCAGAGCGCCCGCGATGAGGCTCACGCCGGCACTCAGGCCCAGCGCGCCGAGCCCGTCGGCGGCGAGTCGCCGCTGGGTGAAGCCGCGCCCGGGGTCGACGTCGCGCGCGAGCAGCGCCTCTTTGAAGTCGGCGAAGGCGCGTGGATCGCCGTGGTCGGCCAGCGCGACGAGGAGGGCGTGGTCGCCCCGCCGACCCGCCGTTGCCCGGGCCGAGCGGAGGGCGTCGAGGTCGCTCGGGTCGCGGCGCCGAGCCCGGGCGAGAAGGTCGTCGCCTCCCACGCGGATCGCGTCGAAGCGCTCGACGAGCGGGCGCCGAGAGATTGCGAGCGCCGGTGCACGTTCCCCGCTGGCGGTCTGGAGGCGTCGGCCTGCCCACGCGGCGAGCTCGTCACGCGCCGAAAGGTCGCCGATGCGGGCCCGGGCGAGTGCGAGCAGGAGCCGGTCCTCATCGGCCCGCGCGTGGATCCCTTCCAACCAGGCGGGCCGCACGTCCACCAGCCCGGTGGCGAGCATGCCCAGCCATGCCCGGAGCACCGCGCCGGCTCGCTGCCGGGCGAGCAGAGCGAGGCGATTGAGTTCGGCCGGACCGGCGTTCCGAGCGGCGAGGCGCACGTGCTGTGTGACCCGCGCCTCGGGCAAGAGCGCGAGCGCGCGCTCAGCGAGGGGGACGGCGAGGCGGAAGGCCAAGTGAACACACACTTATCCACAATGTCGAGCCGGGCGAGACGCCCTTTGCCGTCGTCAGCGAGACTGCATGACTTGTTTTCCACAAGCCTCCGACACGAAAGGTCGTCGTTTTACGCCTAGTTATTGAGTTGTACATAGAGTCCTCCATAACTATTGACATGTCCAGATAAACGTGGAATAGTCCGCCTCTGAGGAAACTTTCTGATGGTTTTCCTCTTGCCTTTCTGAACGCCTCGCCATACCATCCAGGTGTCTGGGGGGCGGTGGTTGCCTGCCCTTCCCCGGCTCCCACCGATATCCCCCTCTTTCCCACCTTTCTTCCCTTCAACGCTTCGCCTGGGTGCGGACGCGTCGGGCACGTGGCACCATGCCTGTTCCCACGAGTCCTGTTCGACCTGTACCGTCCGCGGTCCGGCTCGTCCGCACCTGGCTTCCCAGGCAGGGCACGGTGTGGCTTCTGGTGGTGGTCTGCGCGTTGTTCGCAGGTGGGCTGTCCACGCCAGTGGGCGTTGCGCGTCTGGCCCCGATGTGGCTGGGCCTTCTCCCGGTGCCGTCTTCGACGGCTTGCGACACGCCGATACTGGCATGGGCCGCGCTGGCGCGAGGCGAGCTCCGCGCGGCCGACACCTGGGCTTGTCGCAGCGACATCGTCGGCGGTGAGCGTCGCCGCGCGGTGCTCGATGCCCGGTTGGCCGACCGTCACATTGATGTCGCGACGCGACGTGAGATCGCTCGGTTGTTGCTCGCCACGGGTGATGGTGCCACCCTTCTCGCCGACGCGCGGCTTGGCGTAGACCTGCGGCGCGGGTTGGTTGATGTGGACACGATCGCCCACGCAGACGACGACCTCGTGGCCTTGTCGCAGGCCTACCCGCTCGGGGGCGCGTGGGACGCGGCGCTGGTGGCCGAGGCGCTCTCGGCGGGTGACGCCACGATCACCACGCCGCTCGCCGGCGGTGGAGTGGGGATGGGCCCCGCCGGGCTACTGGCGGGCTTGCCCCGGGTGCCGGCGTCTACGCCGTCCTCACCCCAGCCGAGTAGCTACCTCGCGGAATATGCGCCCATCGGCGAGGCTTTTGCCGAGCACGTGTTCGAGGAGTGGGCGGCCGTTCGGGGCTGGGTCGCGGCCGGCCGCACCGAGCGAGACCGCGCCGACCGCGTGATGGCGGTGCTCGTGGCCGACTCGCCGGGCGAGCCCTGGGTTTCGGTCCACGCGCTCGTGCGTGGGGAGCGGGTGACGCCCGCGCTCGTGGTGGCGGCCGCGCTGGATCTCGGAGAGTCAGCCTCGCTCCCGGTGAGCGCGCGGGGCGACGCGGAGGCAGTCGTCATTGGCGTGGGGCATCGCGCGGTGTACGCCCCCGCTTGCGGCCCACGCCGTCCCGCCGCCCTCCCGGGGACACGGGTCGACCCCGACTGGGGCAGCACGCCGGTGGAGATCGCGCGGCGGGCACGTGTTCTCTCCGACACCTGGGGACTCGGGCCCTGCTCGCCAGGCACGGCCTCGCCGGACTAGAGGCCGAGCGCGCGTGCCATCGCGACGACTCGCGCCGGGTCGATGGGCGCGTCGAGCCGCCCACCGTCGTGGAGCGCCGTGCCCACGATGGCGCCGTCGGCGCGGGCTCGCCACGGGGGCGCCGAGCCCAGGGTGACGCCGCTCCCCACCCACAGCGGGGCACCACCGAGCGCCGGCCTGACCGCCTCCGCGTCGGCCGGATCGGCGCTCGCGCCCGTGGCCTTCCCCGTCACGATCACGGCGCTCGCCCCGGCGCGATGCACGAGGTCGGCCGCCTCGTCGACCAGCGGTCGGGCGCCGAGCGGCGCCGCGTGTTTCACCCGGACGTCGGCAGCGATGCTCACCCGCTCCGCCTCGATCTCGCGGCGGTATCGGAGCCAACGATGCGCGTCGCCCTCCACGATGCCCTGGTCGGCCACCACCGCGCCCACGAGCACGTTGACCCGCACGAAATCCGCCCCGGCGGCCGCTGCGACGGCGAGGGCAGCGATGGCGTCGTTACGCAGCACGTTGACGCCCAGGAGCATCGCCGGATGGCGCGAGCGGATCTCGGCGACCACGGCGGTCATCATGGCCACGACGTGAGGATCCACGGCGACACGCGCGAAGGGTGCGTCGCCCAGGTTTTCAACGATCATGCCGCTCGCCCCGCCCTCGGCGAGCGCGTCGGCGTCGTGAAGGGCTCGTCGCGTGACCTCGGCGAGACCGGGGCCGCGGCGAGGGGCGCCCGGGAGCGGCAAGAGGTGCACGACCCCGAGGAAGGTGAAGTTCTCGCCCTCGCGACGAATCATTGGGGCCGCCTATCGCGCGAGACGAGCCTCCTCGATGAGCCGCACCTGCTCCCCTGCGCGCGCCGCACGCGGGCGCCACTCCAGGACTGCGGCGCCATCGAGCCGCGGGCCGCGCGCGCGGAGGGCCTCTTCCACGTGCGCACCCACGGCCTTGCCCTCGGGGCAGCGGACCGTGTAGCGACCCGTGCTGCTGGACACGTGCAGGCTGCCCGGCGCGATCTTGCGTTCCACGAGAGCCCGGGCGAGGGCCACGACGCCCTCCACGTCAACCATCTCGGCACCCTCCCAGCGCACCGCGCCCCCCTCGCGCCTCACCGCGCGGCGCGCTCGCCGCCGCCACGCCCCCGCCGCGCCCAACGGCACGTAGGCCACCTGGTCGGCGTCGAGCAGGCCGGACACCTGCGCGGCCGTACGCCGTTCAGCGGCCACCGCCACGCGAAGGTGCAGGCCAATCGCCTGCCAGGCGCGCACGACCAGCGCCTCCGCCAGCGCCACGTGCTCGGCGGCCTTCCCGGCGGGCAGGGCGACGAGGAGCGCCCGACCCTGCCGCGAGACGTCGCCGATCTCGGCGCCGAGGAGGGTGCGGAGCTCCTCCACGACGTCGATCGAGGGAGCTTCTACCGCGCGTAGTGCCGGGCAGCGGCGCGTGGCGAGTCGAAGCGACATGCCGGGCACCACGCCGAGAGCGCGAGCCTCGGGCGACACGGAGGCCAGCCGCCGCGCCGCGCGGACGTTGTTCGCCACGACGGGGCGGAGCACGGCCACGGGGCCGCGCCCCACCGAGGCGTCGACCCGGCAGGCGGCGGCCCAACCCGGGGCGACCGGCCTCACCGCCAGCCAGGGCCCCTCGCGCATCACCGAGCCCCCGGGCTCCCGGCGCGCCATGCCGCTAACCGCCGCCGCTGGGCCGAGAGGGAGGCGAACCGTGCGCACGCGAGCCGCCAGCCCGCCGACGGTGACCCACCGGCGCGGCGAGCAGCTCTCGCCGCTGCCATCGACCGCCCAGCCTGTGGGCGTGGCTCGAGCGAGGAGCGGGCGTCCGAGCCCCCGGGGGACGATCAACTGCCGCGCGAGGCTGGCACCTCCGTTGGCCGCTGCGGCCTGCGGCACCGCAACCAGCAAGTCGCCATCGAGCGTGGCGCCGGCGTGGCGAACCGCGAAGCAGCGCCCGCCACGGTCGAGCACTTCAGCGCCGAGGCGGCCCGGGGGGAAGACGGGGACGAGGCGGAGGGGCGAGGCGACGTTCATGGTAGCTCCGTGGGTCACGCAGCTACTTTACTGAACTTGCCATTAGTCTGACGACCAAAAAATGGTCGTCAGCAATTTTCTCGTGCGCAGCTCCGCCTGAAGTTGCAGCGGCGACAGGCCTCTGCACCGGGGGGCAGCACCTGAAAATCATCTTTGTCAGCGATGTTATTCCCGACATCGCGGAGCTTCGCGCGCATGGCGGCAGCGCTCTCGGCCACCGCGCTCGCCGCCTTCGCCATCGCCGCAGAGTCGACCGCGTGACGCGTGGCCGTCCCATGGCGAAGGTTCACGTGCATCGCGGTGATCGCGTCCTCCGCGACGCCGAGCTCCCGCACGCTGTAGAGACCGTAGATACCGAGCTGCGCGGCGATATTGTCGTCGTCGTGGTTGTCTCCCGTCTTCCAGTCGATGATCACGAGCCCGCCGCGATCGTCTTCCACCGCCACGTCGATCACCACGTACACGTCGGTGTCGCCGACGCGGAAACGACGCAGGTCTTCGAGCTCGCGGATGCGCTGGGGTACCTGGAGGAGGCGTCGGAAATACTTGTTGTCGTAGAGGCTCCGCACCTGTCGCTCGATCTCGTCGATAGCGGCATCCCATCGGGAATTTTCCACGGCCTGCGAGTAGTAGTGCTCCGCGAAGCCGGTGCGCTTCGCGGGGCGGCGTAGCCAGCTGCCGTTCGCGCTCCCGGCGATGTCCCGGGATGCTCCCTCTCGCGCGCGACCCACCGCCTCGTCGACCCCGGGCACCCATGCCTCGGTCCGGGCGGCGCGGAGAACCGCCTCGGCCACGCCGTGCACCACGGTCCCGGTCCACATCGGAATCGTCGTGAGTTTTTTCTGCACGTAGGCGTCGCGGACCTCGGCTGCTGCGTCGTCGGACCACCCTCCCCAGCTCCCGTAGTAGGTGAACCAGTAGGCACGCGGACACTGCGAGAAGCAGCGCGCGCGCGAGTGCGACCAGGTGAACTCGTTCTGCAAGTCGGGCACGGCCTCAAGCTTCACACGGCGGAGGGAGTGGCGAGGTGCCGCCTGATTACTTGCCGTCCGTTGCACGTCGTCCTCGCCAACCTGCACTGGAGCCCTCGGCATTCCGCGAGCTGGTTCGACCCGTGGCTTGGCGACACGATGCACGCGCCGCTCGCGCTCGCCCTCACGCGCCTTGGCCTCCGGGTGACGGTCGTCCAGGAGGGTCCAGTGCCTTCTGTGTCGCGACACGAGGGGGTGGAACTGCATGTGGTGCGGCCGTCCCACCGCACTCGGCTGGCCCGGTGGTCGACTCGCTGGCGCCCCTTCCCCGCCGCGCACTCGGTGGCGTGGTCGCTCGTGGAGGCCGTCGCCGAGGCCCGCCCGGACCGCGTTCACAGCTTCGATCTCGTGGCCTACCCCACGCTCCGCGCGCTCGGTACCATCGCCCCGGTGATCGCCACCTTCCACGGGGGCGCGGCGGTGCAGGCGGCGCTGCGGCGACCGCTCGAGGCGACCGCGCTCCGCAGGGTGACAGCCTGCTTTACCGCCCGCGAACAAGCCGAGCCGTGGATTGAGAACGGTGCGCTTTCTCCCTCGCAAGTCGAGGAGGTGTTCGAGCTGTCGAGCCACCTCCCGTTCCGCCGCCGGCCCCGCCTACCCGGCACGCCGGCGCTTCTGCATCTCGGTCGATTCCACCCGGTGAAGGACTTCGACACTACGCTCCGCGGCGTGCGTGCCGTCCTGGCGCGCCACCCGGGCACGGTTCTACATCTGGGCTGGCGTGAGGGCACGCCGCCAGAGACCCCCGGCGTGCCCTCGGTGCGACACGGAGTCGCGTCGCCTCAGCGTGTGGCGGATCTGCTTGCCGGGGCTGATTGCCTCGTCCAGGCGAGCGTGCGCGAGGTGTGCGGTCGCGCGCCGATGGAGGCCATGGCCAGCGGCTGTGTGCCGGTGCTCAGCGACATCCCGCCCTGGCGCAGATTGCTCGGCCCGCTGCCGACACGTTTCCCGGTGGGGGACGCCGAGGCCCTGGCCGACGCGGTCGACCGGGCGCTGGGAGTATCGCCCGAGGTCGTGCGCGCCCGCTTCGATGCCGCGCTCTCGTGGGATCAGATCGCAGCGCGATACGCCGAGATCTACGCCAGGCCCTCGTAGGAGTAGAGCACGCCGCCGAACCGTGCCCAGGGGTCGCCCCGGAGCCATTCGAGCTCGTCGGCATACACCGGTTCGTCGCGACCGGGGTGGCACATCACCTCCACGGTGTCCACTCGCCAGCCGCTCTCGAGGGCCACCTTCACCCGCGCGGCGGGGCCGAACCCATCGCTGCTCCAGAGGCCGGCCAATCGCAAGCGAGTGCCCGTCGCGTGCGCCCTCGCCACGCGGCGCAGGCCCACCGGGGGAACGGCCCCGACTCCCCGGACCCAGCGGACGCCGTGTTGTTTGGCGACGGTGGCCACGGCATCGAGCACGACGGGCTGCCAGTGAAGATGCTGGTGGCTGTCGATATGGCTGATCCGGGCGCCTGTTTCCAAGAGCCGCTCCGCCTGCGCGTTCATCTCTGCGACCAGCGCGGCGCGCGCCCCGAAGGGCCAGTGCACCGGCCGGCCCGGCAGCCACTTGTCCAGCGCCCTGGTGAGGGGCGGGAACTCGGAGACATCGACGTGGAGCCCCACGGCAACACCGGCGAGCGCCGAACGGGCCGCGACGAAGCTCGGCCCGGTGACGATGGTGCTCATGTCGGAGATCCATCCCTGGTCGAGCCCTTGCAGGATGGCCCGATCGACCTCCGTTGAGAGGCCGAGGTCGTCGGCGTTGACAATGACGCGCACGACCCGGTTCTACCAAAGCCGAGCGCGGAGCGTGCGCGGATTATGTCGGCGTCGTGTCGATCTTCCTGAGCCTGGGGCGGCAACGACTAAAGGCCGCGCTGGCCTACCGCGGCGACCTTGCGGCGAGTGCCCTCTCCAACGTGCTCATCGTGTGCACCGGACTCGTGTTTCTGGTGGCCCTGATGGACAAGGTGCCGCGCATGGGCGACTGGTCACGCGCACAGATGGTCTTCACCTGGGGTTTCGCGGAGTGCGCGATCGGGGTGCTGTACCTGCTCTTCGGTGGCTTGTTCGTGGCTAACCACCGATACATCCTTGGGGGCGAGCTCGACCGTACGCTCCTGCGCCCGGCGAACCCGCTCGGGCAACTCCTCGCCGAGAACCTGGGTATCGACGACGTCTCCGTGATCCTCGTTGGCCTGGCGGTGATGGGCTGGGCGGCCCCTGGCATCGAGGGCGTCGAGTCCTGGCGCTGGCTACTACTCCCCTTCTTCCTGCTTTCCGCCACGTTTACCCTCGGCGGGCTCTTGATCGGCTTCGTGTCGGTGGGCCTCCGTCTGCACCATCGCGGCACGGCGGTGGGGCTGGTGTCGCACCTCGCAATCTTCAATCGCTACCCGATCGACCTTTTCGGCCCGCCGCTCCGATGGCTGCTTACCTTTGCCCTGCCGCTGGCCTTCGCCGGGTTCTACCCTGCGTCCTTCTTCCTCGGCGGCGACCGCTTCCTCGTCTACGCCGTCGCGACGCCTGCGGTGGCGCTCACCACGCTCTCGCTGGGCTACGCGGCGTGGCACCACGGCTTGCGCAGCTGGTCGTCGACGGGCACGTAGGCTCAGGGGTAGTAGGCCCCCGCCACCAGCAGGACGGCGAGGATCCAGCTCCACCACGTGGAGCCGACCACGAAGGTGAGCCCGAGGAGGACCACGCCGAGGACGATCTTGCGCGGCTCTTCGCGGCGTCGCCCGATTTGTAGGGTCGCGACGCCGATCGTGCCCGCGATCAGGCCGAAGGCGAGAGAGGCGGGAGACAGGTCCATGCCGAGCCGCTCCTAGAGCAGGTAGAAGGCCCCGGTGACAAGACCCCCGTAGGTGTATCCGGGGGCGCCCACGAGGCAGTCGTCAGCCCCGTCGCCGTCCACGTCGCCGAGCCGGAAGACGCCGGAGCCCGTGGCATAGTCGGCCCCCTCGGCCGGGTAGCTCGCGCTCGCGTCGACGGCGGGGATCGTCCCCGAGGGCACGCCGCTGTAGCGGAAGACCTCGCCGCCGTCGGCGTAGGCGCTGTCGCTGCCGGGGGCCCCCGCGAAGACGCTGCCTGTGCCGCTATTCTCGACGTCGACGATGGCCACAGCGGTCCCCAGCGCGTCGTCGGCAGCGGTGCCCGTCAGCACCGCGTCGGCACGCGAGAGCGAGATGTCGGCGGTGACGGGGCCCACGAGGAAGTAGGCCGCGCCCGCGTCGGTGGCCACGGCGTCGTAACCGGGTGCGCCCACTACCATGTCGAGCGTGCCGTCACCGTCGAGATCGTAGAGGTCGAGATCGGTGCCGGCCTTGTCCTTGTAGGTCTCCCCACCCAGGGTGGCATCCGCAGAGGCCACGGTGGTATCGCCGCGAATGGGGCCGAGAAACACGTACACCGCGCCGGACTCCGCCGCGTCACCCTCGCCGCCCCAGCCACCCACTACCAGGTCGTCGACGCCGTCACCGTCGATGTCGCCGGGCTCCGGGGGCAGGACCGAGAGACGAGACTGCGCGTCGCCGTCGATCACATGGTCGGCGGTGATCGCGCTGACGGTGCCGGTGAGGGCGCTGTCGAAGATGTAGACGGCGCCGGCTTCGCTGCCGCCGTCGTCGCGACCGGATGCGCTGGTGATCAACTCGGCTTTCCCGTCGTCATCGATGTCGCCGCCCAGCATCACCTCGGCGCCCACGTGGTCGTGCTCGTCGACGCCGTACACGAGCTTGGTGACGTCGGACAGGGCCTTCACGCCGGTTGACAGCTCAACGAGGTACGCCCGGCCTGTTCTTGTGCCGGACTCCTCGTTGTCCTCGGAACCCACGATGATCTCGTAGTCGCCATCGCCGTCGATGTCGTAGGCGTTGGACACCGCGCTGGCTGCGCCCTCCCCGGAGTCGGTGCCCCACCAGCTGCCGAGTTCTCCAGTGAGCACGGCGGCGCCGGCGAAGGGGCCATCGAACCAGTAGGCGGCACCCGCATTGCTCGCAACCCCGAAGGTGCGGTCGTCGCCCGGCACGCCGAGGATGATCTCGGCGTAGCCGTCGCCATCGGTGTCGGGCGCGGGGGCGGCAACCAGGCCCAGCTCGTCGTCGCCCTCCACCCCGATGAGCGTCGCATCCGCGTCGCCGAAAGTACAGTCGGGATCGGTGCTGTCGCAGTCCTGATCGATCGCGTCGCCGCAGGTCTCCGGCGCGCCCGGGTAGGTGCGCGGCGCGACGTCGTCGCAGTCGCCGCCGAGGGCCACGTTGAACTCGCCCAGGCCCTCGCAGGCGCACAGCGAGCCGTCGCCGTAACCATCGCCGTCCGCATCGCTGTACCAGTCCGTGCAGGCGATGGCGCCGATCTCGTTCGCGTCCTGGTCGCAGTCGTCGTCGGCCTCGGTGATGCAGGTCTCGGCGGCGCCCGGGTAGGTGGTGCGGGCGTCGTCGTCGCAATCGGTGTTGTCGGCCACGTGGCCGAGGGGGCGGTCGCAGGCCTCGGTGCTGCGCCAGCGATGGCCGAAGCCGTCGCCGTCGTTGTCCACGTGCCAGGTCAGCGCGTCGGCGGCATTCTCGTCGACCGTCCCCTCGCAGTCGTTGTCGATGCCGTCGCATACTTCGCTCGCGACGGGGCTGACCGCCGAGTCGCCGTCGTCGCACTCCTCGCAGGCGCGGTAGCCGTCGCCATCGTTATCGACCGTCCCTGCGAATCCGTCGCAGTTCATGTCGACGCTGCTCTCGCAGTCGGTCTCGGCTGCGCCGGGGTGGACGGTGTCGTTGTTGTCGTTGCAGTCAGTGGACAGGCGGGAGCTTCGACTGGGCTCCTCGCAGGATGTGGTCGCGACACCGGCGTCGCCGTAGCCATCGCCGTCGTCGTCGGCATACCAGGTGAAGGCGTCGGTGGCGTCGGTATCAACGCTGCCGTCGCAGTCGTCGTCGATGCCGTTACAAAGCTCCACGTTGCCCGGGTACACGAGACCGTCGGCATCGTCGCAGTCCTCGGAGAGCGACACGTGGTCGCGCGGGGCTTCGCAGCTCCAGGTAGGCTCGATCACCGCGTCGCCCCAGCCGTCGCCATCGAGGTCGGGGTACCATGGCTGTCCGCCCGCGACCCAGTCGTCGAGGTCGTCGGGGAGGCCGTCGCAGTCCTCGTCGGTGTCGGACGCGTCGCACACCTCGGGGGCGCGGGGGGACACGTCGTCGCGGGCGTCGTCGCAGTCCACGTCGTTGCCGACGAAGCCGACCGGGGCCTCGCAGGCCAGAGAGGGCTCGCCGGCCCCGTAGCCGTCGCCGTCGTCGTCGGCCCACCAGTCCACGAGGTCGGTGCTGTCGGCTTCCATGACCAGGCCGTCGCAGTCGTGGTCGTCGCCGTCGCACAGCTCGGGGGCGCCCGGGTAGATGGTGGGGTCGGAGGGGCCGCAGTCCGTGTTGTCGAGCGTCCAGCCGCGATCGATCGTGCACGAGGTGGTGGTCCACGCGGGGTCGCCGTAGCTGTCGACGTCCTGGTCGCGGTACAGCGTGATCTGTGGGCTGTCCTCGTCGAGGATGCCGTCACAGTCGTTGTCGGTGCCGTCGCAAGTGTCGACGCTGCCCTGGTAGACGTCGCCGTCGTTGGGCGCGCAGTCATCGTCGTCGACAACACCGTCGCCGTCGGCGTCGTCGGCGGTGGCGTCGTCGTCCTTGTCGCCCGGGTCGAGCAGGGGACAACCCGCGAGCACGACGAGGAGGAGGCGAATCACGACGCAGTGTAGCCGTTACTCGGCGTGGAGGAGCGGGGAAGTCTTGGCCCGCTCGGCCCGGGGACCGCTCGGCGCGAGCGCGAGGTAGTCCGTCCACGCGTTGCGAGTGCGGTCCTGTGCATCGTTCGCATCGGCGTAGAACCGGCCTTTTTCGTACAGCCCCAGCCCCAGCTCAGGCTCCAACTCGACGGCCCGGTCGAAGTGTTGGGCCGCGAGCAGGCGGTTGCCGCTGCGCTCCCAGTAGCGGGCGAGGAACACGTGGGCGGCGGCGTCGGCGATGCCGGTTCGTCGTAAGTCGGTCACGCGGGCGGCGGCGGCCGGGGCGTCGAGCAGGGTGACGCCGAGGGCCTGGGCTCGGGGCGCCAGTCGCGACACGAAGGGATCGATGGCGGTGGCGAGCGCGGCGGCGGCATCGCTCGCGAGGAGCGCGGCGTCGGCCCGGTGAGCGTTTGCGGCGAGCAAGGCGCGGGCATAGGCGCCGAGGGGGGTGGAGGCGTCCAGCGTGGCCGGGTCGGGGGCGTCGGGCGCGGTGGCCCAGGCCGCGACAATGCCGAGCAAGACTTCGCGCAGCGGCGGGTTCGCCTCGGTCGCGAGCGCCGCGGCCTCGTCGATCCGGTCGATCTCGAGCAAGGTGAGCACCAGCGCGGTGCGCACGTCGGGGTCGGCCCGGTAGAGCGAGTGCAGCGCCGTGAGCTTGCTCGCGGCGGTAACGAGCTCGCTCTGTCGCATGTCGTCGGTCGCGACGGCCAGCAAGAGGTCGCGGTGCGTGCCGTCGCGCGCCAGCCCACTCTCGGCGGCGGCACGGGCGCGGTCGTAGTCCTTCGCGTCGAGCCACGCGCTGGTTTCCACCCAGGCCGCCTCGCCGTGCTGGCGGGGAGAAAGGCCCACCGCATCGTAGGTACGCCGGAAGACGGCCGCAGCGGCGGCGAGGTCTTGCGGGGTGCCCTCGCGGAGCTTGAGCTCCCAGAGCCGGGCGGCCACGTGATTCGGGTGTCGCGACACGAGCAACGCAGTGATCGTGCGGGCCTCGGCGATCCGCCCGGCGGCGGCAAGCACGCCGACCCGACCCAGCCGGTAGCGCGGTTCCTCGGCGGCCACGATCTTGTCGATCTCGTCGAGGGCGGCGTCGTGGTTGCCGAGCGCGGCGTGGATGCGACCGCGAAGCAGCCGGTCCTCGTCGTCCCTCGCGGGCTCGCGGCCGAGGGCGGCCAGCGCGGAGGCCGGGTTGCGGAAGGCGAGCAACTCGGCGGCGCGCAGGTAAGCGAGCCGGTGAGCGTCGATCCCCGCGGGGTTGGCAAGCAGCGCGTCGACCGAGTCGAGGCGGGCGTGGTCGCCGTCGAACTCCGACCAGATCACCACCTGGGCGCGGGCGAGCTCGGCCCACTCGGCGGGGTCGTCGGCGTAGGAAACAAGTCGCTTCTCGTTGTCGACGAGCGCGGGGAAGTCCTCGGCGGCGAGCACGCGGTTGAGGTCGACCGAGGCGCGGGCGGCGTCGAGGAAGCCGGCCGCGCGGGCGAGGAGAGCCGCGAGGAGGAGGATCATCAGGCCGAACGCCGCCACGAGGGCCAGCCCCACCAGGGACTTGCCGAGGCCGATGCCGCGACGAGGCTCGGCGATGGGCTCCACGTTCACCATCGGCAGTGCCTGCGGCACCGGGTGTTTCTCGATCACCTCGATGGGGGCGTCGAACTTCGCGGGTGGGGGGGGCTCCACGACGGGCATGTTCGGCGCCACCTCGACGAGCGGCGTGGCGGCCTCGCGCGGGGCCACTTCGCTGTCCTCGTCGGGCTCGCCGAGACCGTCAAGGTCGGATCGGAATGGGTCCACGCCCATGCTGGCCTGCCAGTCGCGCAGGTTGAGCACGCCGCTGGTCTCGGGGTCGCGACGCTTGTGCATGGGGCGCGCGTCGCCGTCGCCGACCACCATGAGGATCTGCGTGTCGCCCGCGCCGCCGCCGGTGATGGACACGAGCTGGGGCGGCGGGGACTCCACCGCGCTGTTCATCGTCTTTTCTTCTTCCTCGGTCCCCGCTTCCGGCGGGGGGCCGCCCGGGAGCACGTCGTCGTCGGCCGGGATCGGCGTGGGCGCAGAGCCTGCGCGCTTGAAGAGGCTTGGGAACGCGGCTGGGCCAACTTCCGGCTCGAGCAGGAGCTCGCCGTCGGAACGAAGGCTCTCGGTGTGCTCGGACTCCTCGGGGACCGCCGCGAGATCGGTCATCAAGGGCAGCGCGCGCTTCACCTGGACGTCGAGCGACTCCTTGGTGGAGTAGTCGGCCGCAAGTGCCCACAAGAGCTCGTTGACCCTAGGATTATTTGGATCCGCCCGACGCAGCCTCTCCAAGATGCCGGTGCCGCGGAGCTGGCTCCCGGTGGCGAGGAAGAGCTCCGCGAGGCGAAGCAGCTCGCCGGTGTCGTTGCCCGCCTCGACTTCGCGCGCGATGGCCTCGGGACGCAGGGGCTCCTCGCCGATTCGCGCCAGCAGCGTGTCGACACTCTCGCCGGCGGTGCGGAGGGCCTCCAGCACCGGCCGCGCTCGGAGCGGCCAGCCGCGGTCGATGTACACCTCGGCCAGCAGGCGCTGAGCGGCGCGGTCGCCCGGCGCGTTCTCCACGGCGTCGCGTGCGCGAGACAGGGCTCGGTCGAGCAGTCGAAAGTGGTGGAACGCCCGGCCCTCGCCGACCTTCGCGTTGACCGTCGGTGCGCCGACCGCCGCCCAGGCGCTGACGAGGCGCAAGACACCGGCGTGATCGCCCTTCGCGGAGAGCGCCATCACAGCACGCTCGCGACGGCGATCCGCGTCGGCAGGGGCGGAAACGACGGGGGCGGGAGTCAAGGAGCAGATCGTATCAAAGCAAAGGGGCGGAGCAGCCCCTCGGCCGCCCCGCCCCCGTGGTTTTGCAAGCCTACTTCAGCTTGCCGAGCTCGGCCTGGACGGCGGGCGCCACCTCGAAGAGGTCGCCCACGATGCCGTAGGTGGCGTACTGGAAGATGGGGGCTTCCGGGTCCTTGTTGACGGCCACGATCACGCGGGAGGTGCGCATGCCCGCGAGGTGCTGGATCGCGCCCGAGATGCCGAGCGCAATGTAGAGCGAGGGGCTCACCACCTTGCCCGTCTGGCCCACCTGCTCGCTGTGTCCCGCGTAGCCGGCGTCGACGGCGGCGCGGCTGGCGCCGGCCGTGGCGCCGAGCGCCGCCGCGAGGGGACGCACCACGCTGTCGAAGCCGTCCTTGCTCTTGAGCGAGCGCCCACCGGACACGATGCGATCGGCCTCGGTGAGATCGACGCTCTTGTTGGCGGGCGCGAGCGTCTGGACCACCTTCACGTCGACGTCGGCGTCGGACAAGCCGGCATCGACATTGACGACGGCCCCGGCCGCTGCGGCGGGCTGGGCCAGCACGAAGCTGTTCGGGCGGACCGTGAAGAGGCCGACGGCGGAGCTGGTGCGCGCGTCGACGAGGGCCTTGCCGGCGTACACCGGGCGACGACCCACGAGCTGGCCGCCCTCGTTGCGCAGGTCGGTGCACTCCACCACGAGGCCGTGGCCGTTGCGGGCCGCGACCCGGGGCAGTGCATCGCGCCCGGCCGCGGAGGCGGCCGCGAGCACGTAGGCCGCGCCGCTGGCCGCGATGCCGGCGGAGATGGCCTTGGTGTAGGCGCCGGTGGAGTAGCTGCCGAGCACCGGGTGCTCGACGACGAACACCTGCGCCGCACCCCAGGCCGCGAGCGAGCTGGTATCGCCACCGCCGACGACCAGCGCCGACACCGGGCCGAGGCCGAGCTGTGCGGCCTTGCCGAGCAGCTCGTAGGCGGTCTTGCGGGGCTTGCCGCCTTCGAACTCACAGTAGACGAGAATTCCGTTTCCCATGGTATTTTCCCTCCCTTCTTAGATGACTTTGGCTTCTTCGCGGAGCAGGCGCACGAGCTCGGCGGCGACCGTGGTCGCGTCGCCTTGCAGCATGCGGCCCGGCGGGCGCGCGGGGGGAAGCCCCATGTTGTTTTGCTTCACGATGGCGGCACCAGCGCCGACGGTGCCCGCGTCGACCCCGAGGGCCGCGAGGTTCTTGACGTCGATCTTCTTGGCCTTGGCCTTCATGATGCCGGGGAGCGTGGCGGTGCGAGGCTCGTTCATGCCCTTGTCGCAGCTCACGACCACCGGCATCGCCCCGCTCACCACCTCGCGGACACCGCCGCCGGCGGCGCGCTGCGCCGTGAACGTGGCGCCTTCGAGCACGAGCTTGTCCGCGTAGCACACCTGGTTCCAGCCCAGGATCTCGGCGATCATCGCCGGCACGGCGCTACTGTCGCCATCGATGGCCTGGCGACCGCAGAGCACGAGGCCCACGCCTTGTTCCTTCGTCGCCGCGGCGAGCGCCCGGGCGATGCCCAGGGCGTCGGAGCCGGCGAGGCCCGCGTCGTCGATCCGCACCGCACGGTCGGCCCCACGGGCGAGCGCGTCGCGCACCCGGGGCTCACACTCGGCGCCGCCGATGGTGAACACGATCACCTCGCGGCTGGCGTCGGTGCCCTTGATGCGCAGGCCCTCTTCCAGGGCGTACTCGTCGTAGGGGTTGATCTCGAACTTCACGTCGTCGGTGACGATGCCCGTCCCATCCGCGTTGACACGGATGCGGGTGTCGGTCGCCGGCACCTGCTTCAAACAGACTCCGATCTTCATGTTTGCTCCCGGGGGTTGCTGCCGCCGGGCGGTGGGGCCGCCAGGCCGCGGATGAAGATGCCCACCACCGTGTCGGCGGCGGCATCAAGTGAAAACGTTCGGTGCTTCGCCAGCACCCACTGCATGGCCATCTCGTCCATCGCGCCGAAGAAGGCCCACATCGCCATGAAGGGGTCGATGTCTTTCCGGATGACGCCTTCGTCTTGTCCCTCGCGGACGAGCGCCGCGAAGATGCCGAGGTAGTCCCAGAGCTTCTCGGGACGGTACTCTTTGAGGAATTTGTTGGAGAGGCGCAGCTCGATCTGTAGCACCTCCGCCACCGCGCGATGGTCCTGGACCATGCGGAAGTGGTAGCGGGCGAAACGCTCGATCTTCTCGAGCGCGGTGTTTCCCTCCGCCAGGGCGTCTCTCAGGCCACCGGTGAGCTCCACCATCTTCTCTTCGAAGATGCTGAGCAAAAGGTCGTCTTTGTTCTTGAAGTACAGGTAGATCGTGCCGTCGGCCACGCCGGCGGCGTCGGCCACGTCGGAGATCCGTGCGCCGTGGAAGCCCTTCTCTGCGAAAACACGGATCGCCGCCTCGAGGATCAGCTCGTGTTTGTCGGCGCGATCGCGGGAGGGGTCGGCTGCGGCCAAGGGCTCACTGAATGGCGGTTCAGCGCCTAGCGCGGAGGTGCCGGGGCGGCAACAGGGCTGCGACCATTCGCCCGCGCGGATAGGTGGGCACGTTCTCCCCGGTGATCCTTGCCGCGTCACGCCGCCTCGTTCCTCTTCGCCCTCGCGCTGGTCGGTTGTCCGGAGGACACCGGAAGCTCCACCACCCCCGCGCCCCCGCCCGGTGGCGAGGGCGGTGCGGGCGGCGGCAGTAACCCTGGGTCTGCGGCGCCCCAGCCCGGCGCCGACGGCAGCCTCACGCTCGATCTCTCCGCTATGAAGCCAGAGAAGACGCAGGACGAGATGAAGGCGGGGACGCACGTGATCGCCAGCGGGACCATCGCCGGCGAGTGCGCGGGGACGATCTCGCTCCACGCGGTCGGCGTGAGCACGGGCCCGGCCAACGGGCCGCTCACCCTGCTCGACCTCGACGCGGTCGGCGCCTTCACCATGGCGCTCCCGAAGGCCACCGCGATGCGAATCATCCCGCATTGCGACGCCAACAAGGACGGCATCATCACGGTGGGCAAGGACGGCGACAACATCGCCGCCTCGGTCGACGTGGCGGCCACCGAGGCCGACCTCGCGGGCCTGGCCATCGACCTCGCCGCGCCGCCCTCGTTGCCTGGGGCGGGCCCCGGCGGGAGCACACCGGGTGGTGAGGCACCCCCCTCGGATGGGACGGCGCCCCCGGCTGAGGCGACTGCGCCGCCGGCCGACGCGACGGTGCCGCCGACCGATGGGGCCGCCGCGCCGCCGGCGGATGCGGCTGCGGCGCCTGCGACGCCCGGCTAGCGCTACTCCCCCCCGCCCTCGTCGTCGCCCGGCGCGGCCTTCACCGGCACGGCCACGCGCACCGGCTCTTGGCCGAGCGGTTGCAACGTGATCTTCTCGGCCCGGGGCACGCTGGTGCGCACCGGCGCGCCGACCGGCCGGAAGAACGGCATGTCCTGCAGCTCCAGGATGAGCTTCATCGCCTCGCTGGGCGCCGCCTTGGCGCTGGCCGGTAGGTTGGGGTCAGACTCGGCGGCGAGGAGCCACTGCCACATCGCCGACTGCGCGTGGTACACGTAGTCAATTCGAACCTTCGGCTCGTTCAAGGCGTACTTAATGCCGCCCGCCACTTCGTCGGCGCGCGAGAAGTAGTGCGTGTCGAGCGCGTCGTGCTGCGTCTGGAGGCCAAATCGCACGGTCTCGCGCGTGGCCTTCTCGAAGTAGGGGGCCTCTTCGGGCTTCGCGCGCAGTGCCATGCTGTAGGCAGCGGCCGTGCCCTCGCCGTAGCAGAAGGCCTGCATCGCGGGCAGCTCGCCCTCGAACTTGTAGTAGCCGCCGAGGTAGTCGGGGTAGGGCGTGCGCTCGGTGGTGTACTCGTAGGCGTCGACCATCCAGCGACCCACTTCCAGGCCGAAGTCGACGATCTCCTTTTCTTCCGGGCGCACGCGGGTGTAGGCGTTGGCTGCCATCACCGTCCACGGGCCGAACTGCACGAGCTCCAGGCGAGTGTCATTATCGTAGATGTAGGCCGGCCACGGCGCGTTGGGGTTCTTCTTGGCCGCGCGGTCGCGGAACCAGGGCTTGTAGTACTCGAAGAACTTGGGCAGGGCCTCGAGGTACTGCGGGTCGTTGAAGTACTCGTACAAGTACACCAGCGACAGCGCCGCCTCGCCGGGCACGATGTCGTTCACGGCGTTCTCGTAGGGGTGTCCCGGCTGCACGTGGTAGGGCCGGAACTTGCCCTCGGGCGTCTGCGAGAACATGACATAGCGGCCGAACTTGCGCATCAGCTCGTCTTTGCTGTGGTCGCCGGTACTGCGGGCCACGTCGATCATGCCGTACAGGCCAACCACCACGCTGCCGAGCTTGGTGTTGTTGTCATACGTGAGATAGGCCATGCCCTTCTCGAGGATCTCATCCTTCAGGGGCGACTTCTCTACGAGATCGCGCTCCCAGGGCTCGAGGTTGGTCTTGTCTTTCTCCACCAGTGACAGCAAGGTCCAGTCCTGCGCACGGATCGCGCCCTCGAGGAACTCGGGACGCGGGTCGAGCTTCCAAGCCTGCCACAGGTTCCACGTGGCCAGCTCGTGGCGCACGTGGTTGTACTCGTTGCTGTAGCGGTTCTCCTCGGGCCACATCTTGTAGGTGACCTGCCCGTTAGGTTGGAGATTGCGGAGGTACCACTCGCCCGAGTACACGATGGCCGACTTCACCGTGTCGATGTTGACCGACTCGAGCGGCACAGGCGTGCTCCCCCGGTACTGCGGGACGAGGCCCCGCCCGGCCACCTCGCGGTAGTCGATGGTGCGGATGAGCTCGAGCGACACGCCCTCGTCGCGCCAGGGGCGGAGGCTGTCCCAGCGGAAATCCTTGGCCACCCCCCGGAGGAACTCGTCGGCCTTGGTGATGCCCCGGCTCACCGCTACCGCGCCGGGCCAGACGCCGGCCTTCTTGTTGTCGCGGTCGAGCAGGATCGCGCCGTCGAGGCCGAGCTCCCAGAGCCCCTGGAGGAACTCCTCGTCGCGGGGCACGACCAGCGCGCGCTCCTTCACCCGACGGATCTCGATCACGAGTCCCGGCATGTGCCGTTGGAGCGGGGCGAACCCCCAGATCTCCCGCTGGCGACGATGCATCGTCTCCAGATCGTCCACCGTCTCGCGGAGCGCCACGTCGAGGGTGTCGCCCTCGGCCAGGGAGATCGCCAGCTCCTGGCCGGCCCCGCGGATCGACGTCACTAGCATCCAGGTGCTGCGCTCGGGCTTGAGCGGCGGGAAGGGCGCGGGCTTCTTGCCCTCGAGGCTGTCGCGAATCCAGCGGGTCGAGGCGTCGGCCACGGCCGCCTCGAATCGCAGGCCGGCATCCACCACGAGGTAGATGAAAAGACCGTTTTCCACGCGCGCCAGCTGGAACCGGTCGAGGAAGTCGTGGTGGTAGATGCGCGAGAGCACGTGGCGGTCGCGGTCGAACGACGGCGCCAGCGGCTGGTGGACCACCAGCACCTTCGCGCCCGCGTCGCGGATCGCGTCGGCCAGCTTGCTCTCCTCGGTGCCCATGAGCACGTCGTCGGGGAGCTTGGTGAGGTCGATGGTCTCGAGATCGGCGGGCAGGCCGCGCACCTCGCCGTCGAGCGCCACCTTGGTGCCCACCTTCTTGATGTACTCCACGGCGGCCGAGGAGATATCCGCCTTGGGCACCAGCTTCCACGCGGCGCGGGCGCGGTCGCCGTAGCTGGCGCCGTTCACCACCACCTCGCCGCCGGTGACAGTGTTGCCGCCGCCCGAGGGCGAACCACCGGGGGCGCAGGCGGAGAGGGCGAGAACGAGAACGGGGGCGAGCAGCCGCATGGGAGCGTCTCCGGGCGCGCCGGATAATCGGGCAAACCGATGCCGTCCTACATCACCCCCCAGGGTCACCAGAAGATCGTCACCGAGTACGACTTCCTCGTCAACCGCGAGCGGCCTCGCATCACCGCCGAGGTCGGCTGGGCCGCCTCGCTGGGCGACCGGAGCGAGAACAGCGAGTACATCTACGGCAAGCAGCGGCTGCGGGAGATCGACCGTCGCCTCCGCTTCCTCAAGTCGCGACTCGACGTGATCCAGGTGGTCGAGCCCGCGTTGTTTTCGGGCAACACGGTGATGTTCGGCGCGACGGTCGACATCGAGGACGAGGACGGTGCGCATCAAACCTGGACAATCCGGGGGGAGGACGAGGTCGACACCGGCAACGGCGTCATCTCCTACGTGTCGCCGCTGGGCCGGGCGCTCCTGGGCAAGTCGGTGGACGAGTCGGTGGCCTTCGACACCCCCGGGGGGCGTCGCGAGGTGACGATCCTCGCCGTGCGCTTCCCGCCCAGCGCCCCGGCGTGACGCCCGCCGATCTGCGCGCCGCCGTGCTCCTCGCGGTGGTCTTCGTCAACACCGTGGAAGCCCTCCCGCTGCCGCGCAGTGCCAAGCGCGAGAACTACGAGAAGGCCAGCGCGCAGGACGAGATCGCCCGCTGGCAGGTGGCGCTGGCCCGGGTGGGTCTCGACTACACCGAGGCCGAGCTCACCGACGCCGCCTTCGCGCTCGCCGAGGCCGGGGTGAGCGCGCGCAAGTGGCTCACGGGTCCGGCGCGGCCGATCTTCGAGCTCACGCAGACCGGTCAGAACTGGGGGCTCTTCACGCATCCCGACCGCTGGCCAGCGCGACTGGTGATCGAGGCACAAGCGGGCAGCGAGTGGCGTCGTCTCTATGCTTCTCTCGATCCTGAGCACGAGTTCCGTGCCGACGCGCTGGTGTACCGTCGCGTGCGCGCGGTGTACGACGGCCAGAGCGAGAAGGGTGGTCGAACCTGGGATCGCTTCGCCTCGTGGGCGGCGGCCGAGGTCTTCGCGGCCTACCCCGAGGTGAACACCGCGCGGGTGAAGTTCATCCGGGTGCACACGTTTGAGCCGGGGGAGTCGGCCGCGGTGTTGGAGGAGGTGGGCGACCGCTTCCCCGAGATCCGGCGTCGCCCATGAGGGCGCTCTGGTCGCGTTGGCGCGCGCTCTGGGAGGGCGAGGACGACCCGCTCCCACTGGTCCTGGTCCGGGTGATCCTGCCGCTGGTTTTCCTGTGGGACTTCTGGCAAGTGCACCAGTTGCACCTGGTGATCCCGCTCTGGGGCCCGGGCGACGCGGGGGGCATCGGCGATCCCGAGCACCGCACCAGCGTCCCTCTGCTCTACCAGTGGTTCGCACCCACGGTGGCCACGACCCGCGCCGCGTTCTGGGTCTTGTGTGCCTCCACGCTGGCGGTGTCGCTGGGGCTCTTCTTGCCCCTGTCGAGCCTCGTCACGGTGCTGGTGTACGCGCAGTTCGCGCAGGTCTTGTCGGCGGCTGATCGCGGCATCGACACCTTCTTTCGCGACGTGCTGCTCATCCTCGCGTTCTCGGGTGCGTCGCGACGATGGGGCATCGACGCGCTCTTGTTTGGCCGGCGCGAGCGCATCGCGGCCTGGCCCCGGCGGCTCCTGGTTGTGCAGGTGGTGGGCCTCTACTTCATGGCGGGGGTGCAGAAGGCGGGCGTGGCGTGGTGGCCCTGGGGCGGCTTCTCCGCCTTGTTCATCGTCTTGCAGGACATGGCGGTGGCGCGGCATCCCTTCGAGTGGCTGCAACGCTACTACCCGCTCACCCAGCTGCTCACGGCGGCGACGATGTTCTTCGAGCTGGGCGCCTGCCTCGTCCCGTTCGTGTACTGGTCGCGACACACGCGCACGCAGCCAGGCTGGATCCGCGCGCAGCTCAACCGGTTCGATGTCGTTCCCGGGTGGCTCTTGCTCGGGGTGGGCATGCACCTCGGGATCGCCGCGACCATGCGCCTCGGCGTGTTTCCTTTCGCGATGATGGCCACCTATCCAGCCTTCTTTTGCGGCCACGAGATCCGACGCACCATCGGTCGATTGACCGGCGCCGGTGCGTCGCCCAGGCGGTAAGACTGGGGCATGCTTGTGCTCCTCGTCGCCTGCACCGCCGCCGACACCGACACGGCCGACACGAGCGACAGCGCCGAGGTCACGGTCTGCGGCAACCTCGAAGCCGACACCTGGTCGGCCGGCATCTCGCGCGCAGGAAGCACCTACGACTTCGTGCTGGTGGCGAGCGACCCCGACCCGCCCGACAAGGGCGACAACGTGTTGACCGTGCGCGTCGAGGAGGGGGGTGCCGGGGTCGACGATCTCACCGTCACCCTTGAGCCGCTCATGCCGGAGCATGGCCACGGGACGAACCCCGCCGTGGTATCGACCACGGGCAGCGGCGGCGGCACGTACGTGTCTGACAGTTTCAACCTCTTCATGGGCGGGGCCTGGCAATACACGGTGAAGGCGGCCGGCAGTAGCGGCACCGACTCGGTCGACTTCTTGTTCTGCATCGAGGGCTAGTGTTCGGCCTCCTCGCCTGCGCGCCCGAGCTCGAAGCCGAGCCGGCGATGACCGAGGCGGAGGCCCTCGACCCCGTCACGTGCGCGGCCTGCCACCCCGACCAGTACGACCAGTGGCAGGGCTCGATGCACGCCTACTCCTCCTACGATCCGGTGTTCATCGCGCTCAACGCGGCCGGCCAGCGGGCCACGGATGGGGCGCTGGGAACGTTCTGCATCGATTGTCACGCGCCGATGGCCAGCAAGCTTGGGCTCAGCGGCGATGGTCTCGATCTCGACACGCTTCCCGCCTCGATGCGCGGCATCAGTTGTACGTATTGCCACACGGTCGACGGCGTGGGCGACCTGTACAACAACGGCCTCGGACACGCCGATGATCTCGTGCAACGTGGGGGTTTTTCCGACCCGGTGCCCACTGCGGCCCACGCGTCCGCCTACTCGCCTCTGCACGACCGGGCCGAGCTTGTGAGCTCCGACCTGTGTGGGAGCTGTCACGACGTGGTGGTGCCCTCGGGCATGCAGCTCGAGCGGAGCTGGGTGGAGTGGAACAGCACCCAGTACGCCACGGCCACGTCTGGTCTCCAGCAAACCTGCGGCAACTGTCACATGGACGGCTACGAGGGCCGGGCGGCCATCAGCGACGGCGCCCCGCTGCGACGGGTACATGACCATAGTTTCCCCGCGGTCGACACCGCGCTCATCGAGTTCCCCGGCCGCGAAGAACAAGCCGAGATGATCCAGGATCGTCTCGATCCCACCGTGCTCTCCGAGTTGCTCGTCTGTGCGAGTGAGAACGGCGTGGAGATGCGGCTACGGTTGGAGAACGTGGCCGCCGGGCACAGCTGGCCGAGCGGCGCGGCGCAGCATCGCCGTGGCTGGGTGGAGATCGCGGCCTACCAGGGCGAGACACTGCTTTTTGAGGCCGGGAACACTGCCGAGGGCGAGGCGGTGTTGGCGAACGAGACCGACGACCTGTGGTGGTTCGGTGACCGCATCTTCGACGGCGACGGGATCGAGACACACGCGGCCTGGGACGCCGTGAGCTACGAGTCGAAGCTGCTCCCCGGTCTCGACCAGGACGGCGACAACCACGTCACGCGCACCTGGTACCTCGGCGAGCAGGTGCCCACCCGCGCCGAGGCCATCGTGCACATGCGCGCGCTCGACGTGGACTTCTTGCAGTGGCTGGTCGACCAGGGCGACCTCGATCCGAGCTATTTGTCGGCGGTGCCCACGTGGGACCTCGCCGCCTCGGAGGCGATGTGGAGTGACATCATCGGGCGGTGCCCGGAGTAGGGGGCGCCGCCGGGCGCCCGAGTGAGCGCCTACTCGCAGGACAGCGTCTGCCAGCTCCACGTGCCGGCGAAGCCGGTGATTGTCACGGCCACGGGCGTGTCGTAGTCGAGCCACACTTCGAAGGCGGCGCAGTTGCCGTCCGCGTCGTCGAAGCCGAGCCATGCCTGGCCCTCCACGTCGGCCTCGTGCGTGCGGGTGTCACCGGGTGCGATGTACCAGTAGCCGAACTCGATCATCCCCGGCTTCGCGGTGTACACGGCCTGAAAGCCCTCCGCCGCCACGTCGGTCGCGTTCGTGACATTGAGGAGTGAGACTGGGGCTGGCTCCTCGCCGGTGTCTCCACTGGTGTCGGTGTCATCGCCCTCAGGGTCGGCGGAGGCGGAGTCCGGCGAGGGGGTTGAATCACCCCAGCAAGCGAACAGAGCGAGGAGCGCCATGGACTACCAGCTCCAGTTGTCGTAGTCCCAATCCTCGTCGGTCCAGCCGAACGAACCGGGGGACGGGCGGGGGATGGGCTCCGGGTCGAAGCCCGTCGCGTCCGTCCCCACGCACGTGCAGTCGGTGATCTGGCACGAGTCAGTGTCGAAGCCGTACTCGGTGACTTCCCCCCCGAGCTCGTCGCAAGTGCCGTAGCACACCAGATAGGCGAGCGCCATCATGACGAGCGAGTCGAATCCGGCGCAGGCGGACGCATCGTCCGATTGGTTAAAATCCGAAACCGCCTTTTGTAGAACTTCTTCCTTCTCGGTGCCGGTCATTTCGTCGGTGCGTTCCGCGCTGGCTCGCGCATCGAGCCGCGAGGCCAGTGCGAGCACGGAGTCGCGTGTGACGGCAGTTGCGAGCCAGGGCGCTGTGGGGGGAAACGGCGCCCCGACAGGCCAGAAGGAGCTCACGGCTCTGCCTCGCGCGGTTCGGGCGGGGTTGGCGCCGCAACCGCAACTCGCCCCGCCCATCAGAACGGCTTCCTCATCTCGAAGACTTCCACGACGCTCCACACCGCCGCGCCGCCGGCGCCGGCCTGGTGGGCGATCTTGAGCACGGGGTGCAGCCACTCGCCGATGACGATGCTGGTGTCGGCCTGGCCGGAGAGCACGGTGGGGAATGTACCACCGGGGTTGGCGGCGTTGATACAGACCGAGTGGAGAATCGACACCTGGCCGTCGGGACCGTGTTCGAGCTCGACGGTCACGCGCACGTTGGTGGTGTCGTTCGCGTTGAGCACCTTCACCATGTACATGGTCACCTTCGCCATGCGGCCACCCTTGCGGGCGGGCAGGCGGTAGCTCAACTGTGCGCCGCTCGACGCGCTGTCGACACGCATGGGACCCGAGATCTTCCGCCACTCCACGGCCGTTCTCCTTGCTGCGGTTGTGTGCCGCGAGCGGTGAGCGTCGCGACAACTGGATTCTAGCTCCCCCTGGCCGGGGACCAGCCCTCGCGACAGCTTGTGACAATAATCCCGACGCAGCTTCGTCGTCTCGCTCCGGGCCCCCCGCGCGCGCGAGGCACGCGCAGGCACCGGGGGTGCGGTGGGGGAGCGCCGCTGCCCCGTCGGAACCAGGCCAGGGGCTCGACGTCGAGCCTCGCACTTGGTTCCGCAGATCGGTTGAAAAACGGAACCACCTGGGGGGCTCGCCGCTCGAGGGGTCGAGCTGGTTCCGGAAACGCGGGATCACGCGGAACCAGCTCGAAGGCTCGACCGCGAGGGGCCGCGTTGGTTCCGCGCGCGTGTCAACCCGGCCCGGCTACTCGCACGACAACGTCTGCCAGCTCCAGGTGCCGGCGAACCCGGTGATGGTCACCGCAACAGGGGTGTCGTACTCGAGCCACACTTCGAAGGCGGCGCAGTTGCCGTCGGCGTCGTCGAAGCCGAGCCAAGCCTGGCCCTCCACGTCGGCCTCGATTGTGTCCGTGTCGCCGGGGTCCTCGCTCCTGGCGTCACCGCGGACGACGTCGTCGCTCTCGGTGTCGTCTTCGACCTGGGGCCCCTCGCACGACGCGAACTCCACCATCCCCCCTCGCGATACACCGCCCGCATGCTGCTGCTCCTCGCGCTCGCCCACGCCGACGGCATCCTCGACGCGGGCGGCATTGGCGCCGCCGGGGCCACCAACGACGAGGGCGCCCTCGCCGGCGGGCTCGCGCTCAGCCACCTCGCGGGCGACTTCGACGCCTGGGTGCTCTTCGGCGCCCCCGACGCCAACGACAACGTGGTCCGCGCGTGGAACTTCAGCGTGGGCGGGTGGACGCCCACCTTCATCACCGAGCGAAAGCCCGTGACCAAGGGCGACCAGAACCAGCAATCCGAGTTGGGTTTCGCCGTGGAGCCGGAGGCACGGAAGCGGAAGTTGATCCTCGGCACACCACTCCTGCGGATCGGCGGCAGCACCTGGGAAGACGAACGTTTCCGCGCCGACGTGGGCGGCGAGGGCCTGCTCAACTTCCTCGATCTCGCCGACGTGGCCCCGTCGAGCGCCTACGCCGGGCTCACCTTTGGCGGCCGCACCCAGGTGGTGTACTCGAGCGTCGACCACGACATGCCTGCCACGGGCGCCCTGGTGTTGAGCGGGGGCGTGGCGGCGGGCGGCACGGTGGCCAACGCCGCCGTCGGTCGTCTGAAAGGCCGTGTAGAAATAGACCCCTTCCTCGGTGAAGTGGTGCTCAATAGCGGTGTCTTGCTCGCCGGTAGCCTCGCGCGTACCGACGTTCCGCTGGCCCTCCGCGCCGATCTCGAGGCCTGGACCCACCCCGCGCGCGACATGGCCACCGACTGGCGCGCGATGCTCTACGCGCTCGTTTCCTCCGACTAGACACGCTTTTCGCGCATCCGCCATCGGTCGAGCTACCGACTCGCCGCCCCTTTCCCCGTCGCTAAGCAGGGGGCGTGACCCTGCTTCCGCTCCTCGTCCTCGGCTGTTCGACGGACCCCGGCGAGAGTGCCGCGCCCGGCGCCGGTTTTTCCGTGGTGACGAGCAGCGTGGAGGGCGGTGCCTTGCTCTCCGCGTGGAGCGAGGGCAACGCGCTCCTCATGGTGGGCGGCCAGATCGGCGGCGGCTCGGGCATCCTCGCCCGCCTGGACGACGATGTTCTCTGCGTGGAGAGCGACTTCTCGGAGAAGACCCCGTGGTGGATCCACGGCGAGGGCAACGACTGGGTGGCCGTGGGCGAGGCTGGCCTCGTGGTGTACAGCCACGACGGCACGCGAACGCGGGAAGATGTGCCCACCGAGGCCACGCTCTACGGGGCCTGGATGGAAGGCAGCGAGGTGATCGCTGTGGGCGGTCGCTCCGCCAGCGAGGGCAGCGTGGGCGAGGTCTGGCGCCGCCGCGACGGGGCCTGGACAGCCCTCGCGACGGACTTGCCGGGCGCGGTCTACAAGGCCTGGAACGGCTTCCTCGTGGGCGACGGGGTGGCCTACACCTACGACGGCGAGAGCCTGGCGCCGGTCGACTTCGGCGGCGGTCACCTCTTGACGGTGCGCGGTCGCGACACGAGCGACGTGTACGCGGTGGGCGGCCTCGGTCAACCCGAGCTCTGGCACTACGACGGCCGCGCCTGGACGGCGCTCGACGGCTCGGCGCTCGGCCAGCCGCTCAACGGCGTGTGGACGGCGCCCGGCGAGCCAGCCTGGGTTGCGGGGAACTTCGGGGTTGTCGGCGGGCTCGACGGCGACGAGTGGATCCTGCCCGACGCGCCGCTCACCGCCGATCACCTGCACGCCGCGTGGAAACACGGCGACAGCGTGTACTTCGTCGGCGGGAACTTGTTCGACGGCGGGGAGAAACACGGGACGATCCTGCGCTACGGCGAGGGCGACGAGGTCATCGAGGACTGCGGCGAGTTGGCCGCCCTCCCGGGGATCACCCAGGCCCACGCCGCCACTGCGGCTTTCCCGGCCAGCCAGCTCACCGGCCCCACCGGTACGACGGCCCTCCTGGGCAAACCCGCCGTTGTCAACTTCTGGGCCAGCTGGTGTGCGCCCTGCCTGGAGGAGCTGCCGCTCTTCGACCAGCTGTCCACTCGCCTCTCGGGCGTGGCCCCCGTGGTGGCCGTGTCGGTCGACACCGCCTGGGGGCCCGCGAGTGGCGTGATCGCGCGCCTCGGGCTCAAGCTGCCACTCGCGCACGACCCGAAGGGGCTTCTGCCTCGTGCCCTGTCTGCCCCGAGCCTGCCGGCCACGTATGTCATCGACGCCCAGGGGCAGGTGCACTCAACCCTCTTCCGCGCGATCACCGCCGCCGATGTCGGGAGCATCGAGGCCCAGGTGCGCGCCCTGGTGAGCCCGTGATCTTCCTGTTTGCCTGCGCACCGCCCACGCCCCGGGAGGTCTTCGACGCGGAGGTGGTGCCCGTGCTCGAGCGGAGCTGCGCCGCTTCGACCTGTCACGGCGTGGGCCCGGATGATCCCCCGGCGCCCGACCCCGCGAACACCTATTTCCAGACCGATGGCGACAGTCACATCACCGACCTCGACGCCGCCTACGTCACCGCCTTGAGGGTGGTGAACACCGACGAGTCACCGGCCTACTCCACGCTGCTCCGCAAGCCGCTCAGCTCCACCTTCGGGGGCCTGCCGCACTATGGCGGCGACAACTTCCGCAGCCCCGACGACCCGGGCTACCAGTCGGTCCTCAGTTGGATTGCCATGGAGCAGGTGGGCGGCGAGGTGGCCGAGCCCCTCAGCGCGCTTGAGACACTCTACGCCGACACGGTGCAGCCCATCCTCTCGGGGCGCGGCTGCATGCAGGGCAATTGCCATGGGGTGTCGGCAGCGATCCCATTCCGCTTCGATCCGGGTGTCGATGGTGCATTCCCCAGGCAGGCCACCCACGACAACTACGACGCCGCACGCACCATGATCTCGATGGACGGCGACCCGTCCTTGTCGCGCCTCTTGCGAAAGGGCGTGCCCATGCACCGGGGCGGCATCGTTCACAAGGGGGGCAACACCACCTTCTTCTTCATGGACGACGACCCCGCCATCGCCGCCATCGAGAGCTGGGCCTGCGCCGAGCGTGAAGCCCTGGGCGGCGCCTGCGGCGACGTGGTGGAGGGCTACTACGTGGTCGTGGGCGAGGTGGCCCCGGCCGACCCCTTCGTGCTCGAACCGACCGACAGCGCGCGCATCGCCTGGTACAGCGACGCCGAGGGGCTCCAGGACCTCGATCTCGGCGGCGACGACACGCGCGACCCGGCGGTGGATCCGACCGGACAGTACCTCGCCTTCGCGCGGCGGGAGGCCGGGGAAAGCAACCACCACGTGTGGATGCTCGACCGGGAGAGCGGCGCGCTCACCCAGCTCACCCGTGGCGAGGGGACCGACCGCGACCCGGCCTTCGGGCCAGACGGCGAGGTGTGGTTCGTCTCCAACCGCGCGGGCGTAGTGGCCGACGACGGCGAGCGGATGGACACCGAGATCTACAGCGTTCACCCTGACAGCCTCGACGTCACCCGGTGGACGTGGACGCCCCACATCGAGCGCAAGCTGACATTCGCGGTCCACGGCGAGGAGCACGGCGGCGAGGTGATGTTCACCGCCTTGCGCGACGCGATCCCCGGGCAGAGTTTTGCGCATCCCTTCCGCTTCCCCCCCGACCTCTCCACCGAGTACCACCAGCACTTCGGCATCTCGCCCGAGGAAACGCTGACCCACGACATGGTGGAGCTACCCGACGGGCGATTCCTCGCGGTGATCGGCGACCTCGGCAATGCCTGGGAGGCCGGTCGCCTCGCGGTGGTGGATCGTAACTTCGGTCCGGAGATCCCGAGTGGCAGCGACCCGGCGCTCCCCTTCTACGCCGACCCCATCACCCGGCTCGACCCGGAGGCCGCCGAGAAGGGACAGACGGCGCGTTTCTACCGCGACCCGGCGGCGCTTCCCGATGGCAGCTTCCTGGCGGCCGTGGCGGAAGGCCCCTTCGACCTGGGCGACGACACGGCGGTGCCGCAGTTCCGAGTGATGCGATTCACCGTCACCGAGTCGAGCGACGGGAGCGGTCCGGTCATCGCGAGCACGGAAACCGTGGTCGAGTCCGACGTGTCCGTCTACGACCCCGTGCCCGTCTACCTGCGGCAGGCGGCGCCCCTGAAGGAACGAAAGTGGGACCCGGAGGCCTCGACCGGCACCTACGTTCACAACGGGCTGGCGCTGATCGACGCGGTGCTCACGGCGTTGCCCCCCACCGGTCCACGCCCCGTGCGCGACGACATCGTGGCGGTACGGCTCATCGAGGCGATCACTCAGGCCCCGGGCGACGTCCGGTCACTGCCGGAGTGGGGTGAACGCGCCACCACCACCGGCCTCGGCGGCTACGCGGCGGCGCGCATCCTCGCCGAGTTCCCCCTCGCCGACGATGGTACCCTCTACACCAGCGTCCCTGCGGGCGTGCCCTTCCGCGTGCAGGCGCTCGACGCCCAGGGCTTCGCCGTGGGCACCGACCACAACCGCTGGTTCTACGTGGCGCCGGGTCAAACGTTGAAGCAAGGGCTGCGCAAGGGCGACGGCACCGCCTACGCCACCCTCTGCGCGGCCTGTCACGGCGCGCTCGACGGCAACCCGGACAACGTCTTCGTCGAGCCCGACGTCACCACCACTGCCTCGCTCACGCTCTCCCGCTACGAGGATCAGGATCCGCGGCGTCCGCTCGACCCGATGGTGCTCGGCGACGACACGCGGCGAACCCTGGACTACATCGACGACATCTCGCCCCTCTTCGAGAGCTGCCGTTCTTGTCACTCGGCGACGGACCCGGCCGGCGAGCTGCGGCTCGACACCGAGCCCTTGTCGGAGTTCGACGAGGGCTACGTCGCGCTCTTCGAGCGTGGTCTCCTCGAGCCCGGTCGCGCGGGGTCGAGCAGCCTCGTCACCAAGCTCAGCGGGCAGGCGCACGGCGAGCTGAGTCCCAGCGATTTCGCCACCCTCTGCACGTGGATCGACCTCGGCGCGCCCTGGGAGGTGCCATGATTCTCCTCGCCGCGTGTGTCACCGGGCCCGGCAGCATCGAGCTGCCCGACGCCGACACCGCCGAGTTCTACGCCACGGTGGAGCCCGAGCTCGGCGCGAGCTGCGGCAACCCGAGCTGCCATGGCTCGGCCGACCGGCCCTACGAGGTGTACGCGGTGCACTACCATCGTGCCGATCCCGACGACACTTACGTCGACGCGGAGCTCAGCGACGAGGAACACCAGCTCAACTTCGACCGGGCGCGCGCGTTTCTGAGCCCGTCCGATCCCGCGCAAAGCCTCCTCCTCCTCAAGCCGCTCGACCCCGCCGAGGGGGGGCTCGTGCATGGCGAGGAGCTGGTCATCTACCTCGACCGCTCCGACCCCGGCTGGATTGCCCTCGCCGACTGGGCAGGTGTGCCATGATCTGGTTGTTCCTTCTCGCCTGTGTACACGTCCCCACCTGGCAGCGGGCGCCGCTCCTGACCGAGCAGATGGCCTTCGATCCCGATCCGCTGGGCTCCACCTTCGACATGCACGTGCACGACACGCGCGAGGCGATGAGCGGGGCCACGGCCTCGGCGGGGGTCCCGTGTGGCTGCAACTAGCGGCATTCGCCCTCGCCGATGACAGCGAGACCCTGCACCCAGACGCGGCCTCGGCCCAGTTCAACGTGTACAGCGACGAGGGCGTCACCGCGTGGGCGCCCTCGGCGCGGGCGCGCGTCGGCGCGGGCAGCCTGACCGTCGGCGCGCTCTGGACCGCCGACTTCGTGTCCGGTGCCACCCCGGTGGTGGCCACCGACGCGGTGAGTAGCGCCACGCCCTTCTCGGAAACGCGCAACGGCGGCACCTTCGACCTCGAGTGGGCGCCATCGACGCAGTGGAGCTACACCGCCGCCGTCACCGGCAGCACCGAGAGCGACCACCAGGTGGTTCTCGGCTCGGTCGGCGCGTCGGCCGCGCTCAACGAAGACAGCACGCGGCTCAACGCGGGGGCCAGCCTCGGCTGGGTGCAAGACGGCACCCGGGCCGACCCCACCCTCGCGGGCGAGTCGATCGACGCCGCGCTC
Organism: Pseudomonadota bacterium; assembly: GCA_005778355.1. GTDB lineage: Bacteria > Myxococcota_A > UBA796 > UBA796 > SXON01 > SXON01. The sequence continues at coordinate 54,608 of SXON01000156.1, forward strand.
GACCTCGGCTGGACGCAGATCCTCGGCCCCACCACGTCGGCCGCGCTCCGGTTCACCGGCGGCTACGCCGACTGTGATCCGGCCTTCGGCTGCGTCGCGAGCGCCTATCGCTACGTGCCCCAGGGCGACGTCTTCCTGCCCGAGCGCCACCCCGACACGCGGGCCAAGAGCGCCGCCTCCGCCTCGATCTCCCAGGCCTTCGGCAGCGACTACGCTGTTCACGGCTACTACCGGTACTACGCTGACACCTGGCAGGTTTCTGGTCACACGGGCACCCTCGCCCTCGCCGGCGCCTTCTTCGAGGGCCGGGGAGTCTTGCGACTGGAGGGCCGCGGCGTGTTGCAGAGTCCCGCGAGCTTCTGGACCGATGGCTACGCGGGCCCATCGGAGTACCGCACCGCCGACCGCGAGCTATCGGGCTTCACCGAGTGGAAAGCCGGCCTGCGCGCCCGCTGGAACTTCTTCGGGCTCTTGCGGACGCAGAAGGTGGCGCTCGACGCACACCTCGAGCGGCTCTGGTTCAACTATCCTAACTACGCAGCCTTGCCCGAGCGCAATGGCTGGATCCTCGGGGGAGGCATCGATGCTCGCTGGTAGCTTGCTCTTGTTTTGGGCCTGCACGGGCACCGAAGACACCGGCACGGGCGAAACCGAGGCCACGAGCTTCGCCTGCGAGCTGGGCGTGCCCACCCCGGAGAACGGGTGGCAGCCGCTCGTCGATACGCTGGAAATGGAGATGGGCTTCCAGGGCTTCGTGCTCGCCCAGCTCCAACTCAAGGTGGCCGACGAGGCGCCGAGCCCGCTCACGGCCACCATGGTGGTGGAGCCTGAGGGCGCCGACGCGGTGTCCGGTTCCCAACCGCTGGTCTATGTCAACGGCGGGATCACCGACCCGATCCTCGTGTTCTTCACCAGCAACTACATCAGCTACTACCTCGACCGCTCGGCCCGCGTGGCGGTGCGGGTGCAGTCGGGTAACGCGAGCTGCGCGGTAGAAGGCACGGCGATCCTCGTGGACGAGGACCCCTGCCTCCACACGGGGGACGAGCCCATCTGTCCCGAGGACTCGGGCTTCCCGTCCGACACTGGGGAGGAGTGATGTTTGTCTTGTTCATGGCCTGCGCCGAGGAAAGCTGGCGCACGCTCACCCCCTACGACAATCCGATGACCTCGGATGATCCGCTCTGGTCGCCGCAACCGCACCGCGACAAGCCCACCGAGGTGGCCACCGCCAACAACCACGCCTATGTCGCGTTGCAGGGCCAGGTCGACGAGCCGAGCTGCGAGGTGGCCGACGTCAACCTCGGCACCGGCGAGATCGTGCGCTGGGAGGTGGGCCCGGCGCCCACCGGCATCGCCGTGCATCCCGACGGCTGGTTCCTCGCCACCGGTCGCTACGGCAACTGGGTAACACAGGTCGACCCCGACACCGGCGAGATCAATCGGCTGGAAACTGACTTCTACGCGGCCGAGATCAAGTTCACCGCCGACGGCACCGAGGCCTGGGTCACCAACCGTTGGAAAGACCGGGTGGAGGTGTGGGACTTCGACGGCAACGAGCGCACCAGCGTGGGCTACCTCGACGCCGGCATCAACCCCCGCGACATCGACGTGTCCGACACGCGCGTGGCCGTGGCCAACGTGACCGGCCTGAGCGTCGACCTCTACGATCGCGTGGCGCGCGAACATCTCGCCTCCATCGACCTCGACGCCCCCGCCAACGGCCTCGCCTTCGCCGGCGACTGGCTCATCGTGGCCACCCTCTCCAATTCGCGCCACAACCTGCCGCACGAGGGTCCCGATAGCAACAGCGACGGCGAGCCGGGCGACGGCACGCCGAATGTCAACTTCCAGGACCTGCAGTCGGAGATCGCGGTGATCGACGCGCGGACCGGCGAGATCACCCATCGCTACACGTCAGACACGATGTGCTGCAAAGACTTCCGCGACATCCACCCGGAAGACACGGCGCTCTACGGCGACGAGCTGCCCCCCGAGGACACCTGGATCGTGGGCGGAGCCCTGCCCGAGCAAGTGGTGGTCGACGGCGACACCGTGTGGGTGGACTACTCTTCCTCCAACCAGCTCCAGTCCTTCACCATCGATCCGGCCACCGGGAACCTGAGCCCGGGTGAGGTGGTGCAGACCGGTCACGCGCCTCATGGGCTGGCCGTCACCGAGAGCGGCGACGTGCTCGTGGTGGAGCGGCTCGCGGAGACCCTGGCGCGCTTCCGCGCCGGGCAGCTGGTGGAGCGGTACACGGTGGGCGACACGCGCGACGGCGCCTTCCCCGCCACCGACGCGGAGCTCGGCGAGCTGTTCAACAACGTCACCGGGCCATTCACGGTCGACGGCGACCAGTCCTGTGTGATGTGTCACCGCGAGGGCGGCAATCTCAACAAGGCCATCGGCATGCCGCTGGCTCGCCACGCCGGCATCAACTCGCGCATGGTGGCCGCCTACCGCGGCGCCTTTGACACTCGCCCCTGGTTCTTCGAGGGGGCGATGGACCAGACCAACTTCCGCCCGGTCATCAACGAGTTCGCGCGCGTGGAGAACTTCTGCTGCGAAGACTACACGCTCTGGCCGGACGGGGCCCCGGCCGACTGTGCCACCAACCCGCCCGATGAGTGTTTCACCGAGACGGCCACCGGCTCCGTCGACGCGATCTTGCCCTCCCGCGACACGGAGCACCGCTCGCCCTGGCCCACCGAGTACGTCACCCGCGACGCCTTCTTCCTCGCGCGCAGCATCGAGGTGATGGGTCGCGACACCACCTTCGGCGACGCGGTGTACCTCGAAGACCCAGTCACGCTCGAGCGCGAGCCCTTGCCGCTCACACTGGAAGGCATCACGCGCTCACTGGGTATCTTCCTGCTTCGACGACCCAACCTCTTCCCCAACCCGAACGACGACGACACCACGGTGGTGAGGCGGGGCGAGGCCATCTTCAACGACAAGACGACGGCCTGCGCCACCTGCCACCCGGCGCCGGCCTTCACCGTGTCGACGATGTACAATCCCGACGAGCTGGCGATGGTGATGCCCCCGGTCGTCACCCCGATGCGCGACGAGGGGGGCACGAACATCGACCTCTTGTCCGACGGCTTCATGGCCACCTTCCCCACCGCCGAGCAAGACACCTGCACGGAGATGTGTGGCGAGGAGGCGTGCACCGACGACCCCTTCGTGTGCGACGACATCATGAACGTGCGCTTCAATCCCCCGCAGCTGCGCGGCACCTGGGACCGCGCCCCGCGCATGTTGCACGACGGCCGGGCCAACGGGCTCCGCGAGGTGCTCTGCACGCCCGGGCACCCCGCCCTGCGCGAGGGCGAGAAGGGCTTCAACGAGCGCGATGGCGTGATCGATACCCACGGCGGCACGAGCCACCTGAGCGCCGATGACATCGACGCGTTGATAGCCTTCATCGAGAGTCGATGACCCTGCTCCTCGTTGCCCTCGCGTTCGCCGCCAACAAGTCCTTCAGCAGCGAGGCGATGAGCACGAGGGTGGAGGTGACCCTCCCCGACGATGCCGACGCCGCCGTGCACGCCGCCGGCGTCTTCGCGATCTTCCGGGCCGTGGAGGAAGAGGCGAACGAGTGGCGCGAGGGCTCGCCGCTCGCCCGCGTGAACGCCGCCGCCGGGGGCGAGGCGGTGGCGGTGCCCGCGCCCACCTACGAGCTGGTGAAGCGCGCCGTGGCCATCGGTGGCCTCACTGGCGGCAAGTTCGACCTCACCTGGGCCGCGCTGTGGGACCTGTGGGACTTCCGCGCGCGGCGGGTTCCGTCGCAAGAGGAGATCGCCCCGCGATTGCCCCTGATCGACTACGCCCGGGTGGAGCTGGGAGACGGCACCGTGCGACTGCCCGAGGCCGGGATGAAGGTCGGCCTCGGCGGCATCGCGAAGGGCTGGGCGCTCGACCGGGCGCGGGACTACCTCGATGAGCATGGTCGCCACGACTTCCTCGTGAGCGCCGGGGGACAGGTCTACGCCGGCGGCCAAAACGCCGAGGGACAGCCCTGGCGCGTGGGGGTGCGCGACCCCGATGGCGCCGCCACCAGCGCGCTGGCCTTGCTCGGCGTGACCGGCGCCAGCGTGTCGACCCGCGGCGACTACGAGCGCTACTTCGAGCGCGAGGGCGTGCGCTACCACCACATCATCGACCCCGACACCGGCTGGCCGGCCCGGGGCCTTCGCGCGGTCACTGCCCTCAGTCCCGACGCCACCCTCGCCGACGCCGCCAGCACCGCGATCATGGTCGCCGGGCCCGAGGGTGCCGGGGCCATGGCCCGGGCGCTCGGCGTCGAGGCCTTGTGGATCGCCGACGACGGGATGGTGTACGCCACTGCGGGGATGCCGATCACGTGGCGGCGGTAGGCCGGCCAGGGGAATAGGCCGAACCCATGTCGACGCCGACCTACTGGGACTACCTCCGCCTGCCCGACCTGCTCGAGCTCCAGGGGGGGCTCGACGGGCAGCCGAGCCCCGACGAGCTGCACTTCATCGTGGTGCACCAGAGCTTCGAGCTTTGGTTCAAGCTGGTGCTCTCGCAGCTCCGCCTCGCGCGCGACCACCTCGCCGCGCCGCGGCTGCCGGAGGAGCGCGTGCCCTTCGTGGTGCACCATCTCGGCCGGGTGAACGCCATTCTTCGCCTCTGCGTGGAGCAGTTCGCGGTGATGGAAACCCTGCCACCGCAGGACTTCCTCGACTTCCGCGACAAGCTCGTGCCCTCCTCCGGCTTCCAGAGCTTCCAGATGCGGGAGCTGGAGCTGGTTCTCGGCCTTCGGCAGGATCAACGCATCAAGTACGCGGGAACCGACCCATTGGCCCACATCAGGGCCCAGTCGCATTCCCCGGCCAGCGCCAAGGTGGCCGGCAAGCTGGAAGCGGCGATGGCGGAAACCACGCTGCACACCTCGGTGATGGCCTGGCTCCAGCGGACGCCGATCATGGGGTCGAACCCGGGCGACCCCGACGACGACGCCATGGTCGACGCCTTCCTCTCGGAGTACCTCGCGAAGACCGAGGGCCACCAGCGGGAGGGCATCGAGACCTTGGTGCGCGCGCTCTCCGAGAATGATCGCCCGGCGATCACCGCCCGGGTGGAGGCGGGCCTCGCGGCCACGCGGGCCTTCCTTACCCCCGACGACCGGGAGGCACGTCGTGCACGCGCCGGCCTCTTGTTCATCGAGAGTTACCGCGAACTGCCCCTCCTGGCGTGGCCACGGCTTCTGCTCGACACGGTGTGCGAGCTCGAGGAACAACTCTTGTTGTTCCGCAATCGTCACGCGCGCATGGTGGAGCGCACCATCGGCCGCCGCGTGGGCACCGGCGGCAGCTCGGGGGTGGACTACCTCGACCAGACCGCGTCGTACCGCGTGTTCCCCGAGCTCTGGGCGGTGCGCAGCTGCCTGCTCCCCCGCGAGCGCCTGCCCGGCCTGCGCGGCGGGGAACGCTACGGGTTCGCGGCGGGGTAGAATGGCCGCGTGGATGCCGACCTCGTCTTCAGCTTGCTTCGCGCGCTCAACGCGTCCGGAGTGCGCTACAAGGTGGTCGGCGGCGTTGCCCTGAACCTCCACGGGTTGCCGCGAGCCACGCGCGACCTCGACATCTTCGTGTCACCCGACGCCGACAACGTTGCCCGCCTTCGCGTTGCCCTCGACTCGGTGTTCCACGATCCGGAGATCGCTGGCATCAGCGAGGCCGACCTCGCCGGCGCGTACCCGGCGGTGCAGTACGTGCCCCCCACCGGCCTCTTCCACGTCGACATCGTCGCGCGGCTCGGCGAGGCCTGGAGCTTCGATGACATCGAGGTTTCCCCTGTCGTGGTCGAAGGCATTTTGATTCCGGTCGCGACGCCGGAGACGCTTGTGCGGATGAAGGCGGGTACGGTCAGGCCGCAGGACCATGCGGACGCCGCTCGCCTGCGGGCCCGCTTCGGCGTGAAGGACTAGGTGCCCGTCCGTCGCCTACATTCGCTCGACGAGGCCGAGAGCGCGGCCTGGGTTGAACCGGGCGACCCTCGCCTGTGGGTGACTATCCGTGAAGTGTGGCGCCTCGCCGACCGGCTGGCGCCGATCCGATATCCACCGGGTGTATACCGCCACCGGAACATCGAGGACGCCAACGCGCAAACCGAGGCGTGGGAACGCGACGGCTACGCGCGGCTCATCGCGTCGCGAGCGCAGTAGTCCCTGATCGCGAGCACGTCGCGGAGCAGGCGTTCCAGGTCGCCGAGGCGCAGCATGTTGGCCGCGTCGGAGGGGCTACTCTCGGGATCGTCGTGCACCTCGGCGAAGAGCGCGTCGATGCCGACGGCGGCTGCGGCGCGAGCGAGCGCGGGGACGTATTGCCGGTCGCCCAGGGTCTTGTCGCCTCCACCGCCGGGTGACTGCACCGAATGTGTGGCGTCGAAGCACACCGGGACGCCGAGATCCCGCATCCGAGGCAACGATCGGTAGTCCACCACGAGGTCGTGGTAGCCGAAGCTGGCCCCCCGCTCCGTGAGCATCACTCGGTCGCGACCCACCTTCTCCACGGCGCCCGCCATCTGGCCCGGGGCCATGAACTGCCCTTTCTTGACGTTGACCGGCTTCCCGGTGGCGGCGCAGGCCAGCAAGAGATCGGTCTGGCGGCAAAGGAAAGCCGGCACCTGCAAGAGATCGACCACCTGCGCGGCGGCGCTCGCCTGCTCGGGGAGATGCACATCGGTGGTGACGGGCACGCCAAGTCGCGACCTGACCGCTTCGAGTCGCGACAGACCCTCGTCGAGCCCCGCGCCACGCCCAGCGTTCGCCGAGCAGCGGTTGGCCTTGTCGACGCTGGCCTTGAAGATCCAGCGCACGCCGACGCGCGCGCACACCTCGGCGATCCCGTCTGCCACGCGCTCGGTCACGCCCGGGCCCTCGATGACGCAGGGGCCCAGAATGAAGAAGAAGTCGCGACCGGCCACGATGTTGCCGACGGCGAAGCTCATGCCCCCATCCCCGCGCGCACCAGGTCGTGCAAGCGCACCAGTCCCACGTAGGCCCCGCCATCGTCGACCACCGGCAGGACGCTCAGCTGCGAGTCCCTGCGTTCCATGCGGTCGAGCGCCACGCTGGCCGGCTCGTCGGCGTGCACCGTCACCGGGTGCCGGGTGGCGTGCTCGCCCACCGGTCGCGACATCGCGGCTGGGTCTTGTCCCACCACCCGGCGCAGGTCGCCGTCGGTAAAGATGCCCCCGCCCTCCACGAGGATCGCCCCGTGCGCGAGGCGCGGGATGCACTCGAGCAGCGGCGTGGAGGCGGCCACCAGCGGCGGTGCGAGCATCAAGGAGCGCACGGGACGGCGTGCCAGCGCGATGAGGCCACCTGGGTGGTTCAGCGTGTCGCCCTCGCGCAGGGCGAGCGCGAGGGCATCGACCAGAGCGCAGGCCACGACAAAGCTGGTCGCGGGCGCACGGCCACCGGCCTCCTCGTCGACCGTACAATCTAGTGTCGCGACCGAGACATCGGCCAGGGGGGAGCCGGTCGAGCAGACCGACACCGTCGGCACTGTTACGCTGCCGATCAGGCGGAGCACTTCCGCCGTGCGGCCGGAGTGGCTCGCGGCCACGAGCACGTCGCCGGTCTGGATGGCGCCAAGGTCGCCGTGCAGGGCATCGACGGGGTGCACGTAGACGGCCCGGCGCCCGAAGCTACACAGAGTAGCGGAGAGTTTCTGGGCCACCAAGGCGCTCTTGCCGAGCCCCGTGGTCCACACGGTCGCGGCGGGGGTCAGCACCGCGACGGCGGCGGCCCACCGGCCCTCGTTCCGCGAGTGGGCGCGTGCGAGGGCCTCGGCGGCGAGGAGCAGGGGTCGACCCGGGTCGAGCACGCCCCGACGCTATCGCGAGCGCGGCTACTTGGCCGAGACCGACTGCCGGGCGACGTAGGGAAAATCCTGCTTGCGACCGGCGGGTTCGCTCTCGGGGCGTGCTTTTCGCGTGGGGAGTCGAACGAGGACCGCGCAGGTGGTGAAGAGCCAGCCCAGCCACACCGGCCCCGCAAGGAGCAGGAAGTCGGCGGCGACCGGCGTCCACGCCTGGCCGACCACGCCCATGGTCATCACCCCGCCCACGAGTCCCCATCCCGATAGCCACATGGGCACGTGCGTCGCACGGGCCATCGCCAGCGACAAGAGCACCATGGAGACGCCCCACAAGAGGTTGAACAGGGCGTCGGCGGTGAGGGCGATGGCCAAGAGCGTCTGGCCGAGCGCGTCCTCGCCGTGCGGGAGGTGGGTAACGGCCACGAAAGGCAGCAGCGAACCGCCCGCGTTGATGATCGCGGCCATCATCGTGAGCGCGGCCCCCGGCCAGGCGTAGGGGCCGATCGCCCGGGCCAGGCCTGCCACCCAGGGCACCATGAACGCCATCGCGAGCGTGAAACACCAGGCGCTCCACGAGGCCGCGCCGCTGTGCTGCTGGGCCGCATAGTACCAGCGGTCGATGGTTTCCGGGCGGTAGGCGGCCTCGATGTCGAGGCTGAAGGCCACGCCGAGGACGCAGAAAGAAGCGGCAAGGACTCCACAGCCCGCGGCCACACGGTTCGGCTCAGCGCTCACTTGCACGGTCCTAGGGTACACCCGTACATCGGCGACCCGGACCGGCAATCAAGCCCCCTTGGCAACAATCTCCGCGAAGGCGTGCCCCAGGCGAACGCCCACGGGGCCGAGTTCCCGAGCCCACGCGCCGTCGATCATCTCGATGGGCGCTATCTCCTTGAGGGTGCTGAGTGCGTAGAGTTCGTGACAGCGCGCCGCGGGGAGTGGCTCCTCGCGCAGTTCCACGGCGTCGAGGCGCGCGGCCTCGATCACGGCGGCGCGAGTCACACCCGGGAGAATCCGGCCGTCGACCGGCGGCGTGATCGCGACGCCATCGCATACGGCCAGCAGATTGCTCCGGCTGCACTCGGTCCAGAAACCCCGGGCATCGACGAAGATGAGCTCGTCCACCCCCGCCCGCGCGGCGGCCAGCTCCCACCCCGCGCGGTTGCTGTGCTTCACCCAGCCGGGGAGCCACGGGGGTGGTTCGTAGGGCGCTGTCGCGACACGAATCGCGCGTCGAACGCGACGTTGATCCAGCGGTCGCGAGATGACCACGCGGTGGGTGGGGGTGAGGTACACGTTGACGGCCTGGCCGTCGCGGACGTCCAGCGTTTCGAGGTCGCGACGGAGCTCGTCGAGGGGGCAGGGAAGGTCCATGAACGCGGCGCTTCTCGCCAGGCGCTCGAGGTGGGCCTCCGCGCGGAAGAGGCGTGGGCCATAGCTGCGCAGGGTTTCAAAGGCGGCGAGGCCCATCGTGAACCCGGCGTCGTCCGCGGGCAGTTGGAGGTCGCTTCGGCCATCGACCAGCACCATGTCCCCTCCCTACCCCACTCGCGCACCCCGCGAGTGGGGCATGCCCGCCCCAGTGACGCGGCAATTGTGTCGCACGAACCGTTGGCACGGTGGTTGCGTTGGGCACCTCCGCCGCTGCCCGGGAGGCTTCTTGCTGCTGCTCGTTCTCGCCTGCTCCCCCGACGATGCCCCTCTGCTCGTCGACACCGAGCCCTACCTCGACGGCGAGGTGCTGGTGAAGGTCCGCGGCGACGACGTCGACGCGATGAAGCTGGAAGACGAGAACGAGCTCGCTGAGGTCGATACCATCGGCGGGATCGACGTGCGCCGAATGGGCTTCGACAGCGGCCGGCGCGTGCGCGACGTGATCTCGAAGCTCGAGACCGATCGTCGCGTGGAGTTCGTCGAGCCCAACCACCTCGTGCGGATGTCGGGGACCGATCCCTACCGCAGCTACCAGTGGAACCTCGACGCCATCGGCACCGACGAGGCGTGGACGACCACCACCGGCGGCGGCGTGATCGTCGCCGTGCTCGACACCGGCGTGCGAACCGGCGGTCCCGATGGCATCGCCAACGTGCTCGGTGGCTACGACTTCTACAACAACGACAACAACCCCACCGACGGCAACGGTCACGGCACCTTCGTGGCCGGCACCATCGCGCAGAACACGGGCAACGGCCTGGGGGTGTCGGGCGTGGCGCCCGGGGCCACGATCCTGCCCGTGAAGGTGCTGGGCGACAGCGGCACGGGCGACATCAACGCCATCGCCAATGGCCTCGTGTGGGCCACCGACCAGGGGGCCAAGGTGGCGAACCTGAGCCTCGGCTCGGCCTACCCCTCGGCCACGCTCGAGAGTGCTTGCCGCTACGCCTACGACCGTGGGGTCACCGTGGTGGCCGCCACCGGCAACGAGTACGCCACGAGCGTGGGCTACCCGGCGCGGTACGACACGGTGATCGCCGTGGGCGCAACCGGCCAGGGCGGTGCACGCGCCGGGTACAGCAACCGGGGCACCGGCATCGACCTGGTGGCGCCGGGCGGCGACCTCGGCAAGGACGTGGACGGCGACGGTTACGCAGACGGCATCTTGCAGGAGACCATCGAGAACGGGCGGTGGACCTACACCTTCTGGGAGGGCACCTCGATGGCCACGCCGCACGTCGCGGCGGCGGCCGCCCTGCTCTACGCCTCGGGGGAATCCACGCCGAGGGGGGTGTTCGAGGTGCTCACCGACACCGCGCGCGACCTCGGGACCGCGGGCTACGACACGAGCTACGGCTACGGGCAGGTCGACCTCGCGGCGGCGGTGGCCGGGGTCGACACGAGCGCCCCTGCGCCCGAGGAAGAGCCGCCCCCCAGCACAGGAGCCGACACCACCGCGCCGACGATCTCGGCCGTGAGCGGCTACACCCAGAGCACCAAGTTCACCTTGCAGTGGACCACGAACGAGCCCGCCAGCTCCTACGTCAACTTCACCGGCTACGGCGAGTACGGCGACGCCGTGCTCACCACCGCTCACGCGCTGAGTTTCACCGGGAACACCGGTTCGACCTACTACTTCACGCTGGTGTCGAAAGACGCCGCCGGGAACCGCGCCGAGACGAGCGAGTACTACATCAAGCTGTGATAGTCGGCGCCGCATGTTGATTCTCCTGTTTGCCTGCGCCAGCGACACCCCCGCGTGGGCGGTGCAGCACGCCTCGGTGCTCCCCGACGACAACGGCTTCACCGGCACGCAAACTTGGGAGTTCTTCGCCGAGGGCTGGTCGCCCGAAGCGGGGAGCGACGGCTACCTCTGCGCCCGGGCCCAGACGATTATCGGCGCCACCACGACCGTGGCCGACTGCGCCGACTGCCGCGTGGCGTACAGCCTCGAGGTGGAGGAACTCGGCACGGATTGCACGGGCGACCTCGCCTCTTCCGAGGCCTACACGGGCCCGGCCACCTACGCGATCGCCGAGGTGCCCGAGTCCCTCTCGGCCACCGATCCCCACCCGGGCGACAGCTTCGGCTGGTTCGTGGCCTGGGGTGATGAGGAACTATCCGCCTTGGGATGGGCTTACCCCGAAGACCTGGACCTCACCGGTGAAGAAGGTCTCCCGGGCTGGTCGGCCGACCGGGTGTACACGCTCTATCCCGCCCTGGCCTGGGCCATCGAGTAGACACCGCGACGCGATTGTCGCGGTGGTAGGCCGTCGCGGCGGTGGCTACACTGGAATCGGGTCGGGGCGTCGGTCGACGTCCACGGGAAAACCATGCGCTTCGTTCCTCTCCTCATCGCCTGCGGCTGCACCGACATGGCGCTCAACGCGAAGGAAGCGGCCGACGCGACCTCCGACTCGGGCACCTCCGACGAGGCCGACGCCGACACGGACGCCGACACCGATGCCGACGCCGACAGCGACTTCATTCCCGAGTGGTACAGCCTCGCCGCGGTCGCGACCGTCGATGGAGGAGTGGCTGGATCTCTGGAGCCACGCTTCGTCATCGGCAGTTCCGATTTGGAGCGTCGCGATTGCGGCGTGATGGCACCCAGCGATCTGGCCGCCACGGCGCCGAGCAGCGAGAGCATTTACACCTACTGGACCTTCACCGTGCCGACCGACAACGGCTGCGACGGCGTAGCCGGCACCCCGGCAAGGCTGGGCGTCGGCATCGGCGTGCTCGACCCGGAGGTGCGGGCCCGCCTCGGGACGGTCGACCTCGACGGCGTGGCCGATGAGCTCTGGGGCGCGTGGCTCATCGCCGACGACAATGTGCCTTTCCCCTTTGGTTATGCCCAGGGTGCGGGGGGTGCACCCGCCGACGGCCCGCCCCCCGATGGGAGCTACACCCTGGAACCCCTCTTGCTATTGAGACTTTCTGAGACGGAGTAGTTCGCCCGTTCCGGGGTCACACTGGTAGCGGGCGGAGCGGCCCGGCCCCCTCCGGTGGCCGTTGCTCCCATGGAAGGAGCGCGTTTTGGGTTTCCGGGTCGCTCCGCCCGATTCTGCTTGAGGGGGGGGAACCCGCGTAAGCGGGTTCCCCCCCTACCGCGCCATGCCCTCCGGCCTCCAAGCTGCGCTTTCCGGCCTGCGGCGTCGAGCGCGTTGCTAACGCGCTCGAAGTGGCGCTCTCCCCCCCTCCCTTGACACACCTTCGCTTGGGCGGAGCCATCGCCGAAAAAGGTGCCGGAGGTTAAGGGTTAAGACTTGGGCGTTGACGGGTCAACGGCGGCGCGCGGGCTTCGCCGCGCCGATCCCGGCGCGCGCTCTCCACGGCTCGTCGCCAGCTACGCCCGCCGGGTGGCGAGGATCACGCCGGCCATGGTCAACAGGCCGGCCACCGGCGTGAAGGGACCGAGGGACTCGTCGAGCCACAGGTAGGCGAAGAGTCCGGCCACCAGCGGCTGCAGGCAGACGAAGACCGCGACGATGCTGGCAGGGACATCGCGGAGTGCGAAAAGATTTAGGAAGTAGGTACCAATAGTGGGGCCAAGCACCACGAAGCCGAGCGCGGCCCAGGCCCGCGGCTCCTCCACGGCGACGGGCGGCAGGCCCGTCACCAGCAGCACGGCCGGGGCGCCCCACGTGAACAACCACGCGGCGAGCGAGAGCGGCGACACCTGCGTGAGGAGGTCGCGACTCATCACGAGGTAGGCACCGTAGGCCACGGCGTTGGCCACGATCATCAAGTCGCCCACGATGTCGCCTCCCGCGACTGAGCCTCGGTCACTCACGACGAGTGCGGCGCCGAGGAAGGCGACCCCGATGCCCAGCACGCGGTTCCGCGAGGCCCGCTCGCGACCGGCGGCGATGGCAATCGACAGTGTCGCGACCGGGATGGTGACGATGATGAGCGTGGCGTGGATCGCGGTGGTGCGCTCGAGACCGTAGATGAAGAGGAGCTGGTTCGACACCACGCCCAGCATCGAGGCCAGGAAGATGCGCGGCTGCAACGACCAGGGGATTGCCGGTGCGCGCGAGACCTGCGAGGCAGCCTGAAACACGAGGGCGGCGGCGACGGCTCGCCAGGCGCTCACGCCACCCGGCCCGAAGGCTGGGAAGGCGAGCTTGGACACCACCGGGTGCAGGCCGAACAGGAGTTGCACGGCAAGGAGCGCGAGGAGCGAGCGCGGCGGCACGGGGGGCGCGCGCTATCCTCCCCCCGTGCGGCGCGTTGCCCTCAGCTTGCTAGCCCTCGCCCTCGTGCTGGCCCCCGTCGAGGGCCTCGCTCGTCGTCACGAGGGGGGCACGGAGCTGCTCGGGAGCGAGCGCCGCTACCGCACCCGTCCGTACACCTACGGCGCGAACGCCGAGGGCTTCTTCGAGCGCGACTTGCCGAGGGCCAAGGCCCCCGGCACGCGGCGCATCGCGGTGCTGGGCGACTCCATGACCTGGGGCACGACCAGCCCCGAGGAGGCCTGGCCGCGGGTGGTCGAGAGGGCGCTCGGCGTGGAGGTGCTGAACTTCTCCACCTACGGCTACGACATCCGGCAGTCGCGAGCCACGTTGCCCGAGGCGCTCGCCCACGCGCCCGACCTCGTGCTGCTGGGCGCCTACTGGAACGACCACGTGCCCACTCGTGCGATCACGGTCGGGACCGCGCCCTTCGTCGTGTGGCTGGAAACGCGCGGGCCCCTCTGGCGTGCCTCGGCCGCGTGGCGGGCGCTCGATGGCTACTTCCATCGCGACCAGTGGACCTTCGAGCCGGAGCCGGGATTCTTCGAGCGCGAGCTGCGGGCGCTGGCCGAGGACGTGGGCGACCTGCCGCTGGGTGTCGTCGTGCTCGCCCCGCACGCGCTCTCGCCGGGCGTCGAGGCCTGCGTGGCCTACGGCGTCCCGCGATCGCAGTGTGAGCTGTCGTCGCGACTCACCACGGAAATGCTCACGACATCACGTGCGCTCGGCCTGCGCTCCATCGACGCCACGGGCGCGCTCGACGCCCCCTCCCCACCGGCCAACGCCGCCGACTGGGAACACCCAGGACCCGCGGGTCACGCCGCCATCGGCCAGCACGTGGCGAGGAGCCTGTCGCCGTGAGGCTGCCGTGGCCTCGCTGTCCGGCCGACTGCGGTCGCGACCCTTCAATACAACACTATCGCGACACATCGTACGCACGACAGGTCTCGCCCGATCAGTCCGCGCTCGACGAGGCGATCACGTCGCTCCTCGGCCCCTCCACGCGAATGTTGCACGTGGGCATCGGCAGCTCCTCGCTGGCGCGGCGTCACGCGGCGGCGGTCGCTCACATCCACGGAATCACCGTCGTGATCGAGGAGATTGACCTCGCTCCCGCCTTGCCGAACTACCGCGCCTGGCTGGTCGACAAGCACGGCCCCGAGCTGCGTGCCCTGCCTGGACCGTACGACCTCGTCGTCGACAACAACCCCGGCACCTACGCGTGTTGCCGCCGCCACTTCGAGGCCATGTTCGACGCCTACGCCGCCCTCCTCGCCCCGGGCGGGCGCATCGTGACGCACGCGCGTGGGGCCGGGTGGGAAGGCGCCATCCGGCTCAGGTACCGTCACTGGGTGTCGCTCGGGCGGGCGCGAGGGCTCTCCGCCGCCCGCCTGTCGACCGAGGGCTGGGTGCTGGTGGCCGAACCCCGTCCTCTCCGATAGACGCCGCCCTTCCCGGGAGCCCCCTTGTCGCGCCGTCCTTCCCTGCGCACCGAGCTTCCTGGCCCGCTCGCCCGCGCCCTCATCGAGCGCAGCAACGCGGCCGTGTCGCCGAGCTACACCCGCGACCATCCGCTCGTGGCCGAGCGCGCCGAGGGCGTGTGGATCACCGACCCCGACGGCAACGAGTTCCTCGACATGTCGGCCGGCATCGCCGTCACGTCCACGGGCCACTGCCACCCCCGCGTCGTGGCGGCCATCCAGGAACAAGCCGCCAAGCTCATTCACATGAGCGGCACCGACTTCTTCTACCCGGTGCAAGGCCGCCTAGCCGACCGCCTCGTGCGGATGCAGCCGGTCGTCGGCGACAAGTGCCGGGTGTACTTCGGTAACTCGGGCACCGAGGCCAACGAGGCGGCGATGAAGCTCGCCCGGTTCTACACCGGTCGCAAGCACTTCGTCGCCTTCCTCGATGCTTTCCACGGTCGCACCCTGGGCGCGCTCTCGCTCACCGCGAGCAAGGCCCGGCAGCGCGAGGGCTTCGGCCCCTTCTTGCCCGTCACCCACGGCATCTACCCCGACCCCTACCGCATGGGCGCGAACGCCACGCAGATGGCGCTCGACCACCTCGACAACCTCTTCCGCACCACCTGTCCCCCCGAGGAAGTGGCGGCCCTGTTCGTGGAGCCCGTTCAGGGCGAGGGCGGCTACATCATCCCGCCCACCGACTGGCTCGCATCTTTGCGGGCGCTCTGCGACAAGCACGGCATCTTGCTGGTCTTCGACGCGGTGCAGTGCGGCATGGGTCGCACCGGCAAGATGTTCGCCTGGGAGCACTGGGGCGTCAAGCCCGACATCATCACGCTGGCCAAGGGGATCGCGAGCGGCATGCCGCTGTCGGCGACGATCGCCAGCGAGCGGCTGATGCAGTGGAAGCCGGGCGCGCATGCCAGCACCTTTGGGGGCAACCCCGTCGCCTGCGCGGCGGCGCACGCCACCCTCGATCTGCTCGAGGAGAGCTTGATCGACAACAGCGCGCAGGTGGGCGAACAGATGATGGGCATGCTGCGCGACGCGGTCGGCGCCCACCCCTACGTGGGCGACATCCGCGGCAAGGGCCTGATGATCGGCGTGGAGCTGGTGATGGACCGCGCGAGTAAAGAACGCGCCGCGGACTTCCGCAACGCGCTGGTGATGGACTGTTTCTACCGCTCCGGTATGGTGCTCCTCGGCGCCGGCCGCAACACCGTGCGATTCTGCCCCGGTCTCACCCTCGCTCCCGAGGAAGCCCAGACGGCGGTCGACCTCTTCGCGACTTCCCTCCACGCCCTCACCCAGGTGTAGCCATGCGCAAGTTCTCGGGTCTCGACTTCTACAACCTCGACGCGCTCCTCTCCGACGAGGAGAAGGCCGTTCGCGAGGTGGTGCGCGGCTGGGTGGAAGACAACGTGATCCCCATCATCGAGGGGCACTGCCGCAACGGTACCTTCCCGTACCCCCTCGTCAAGCAGATGGGCGAGATGGGGCTGCTCGGGGTGAACCTCCATGGCTACGGCTGCGCCGGGATGAGCAACGTTGCCTATGGCCTCGTGTGCCAGGAGCTCGAGCGCGGCGACAGCGGCATCCGCAGCTTCGCCAGCGTGCAAGGCTCCCTGGTGATGTTCCCCATCTGGAAGCATGGCAGCGAGGAGCAGAAGCAGAAGTACCTGCCCAAGATGGCCACCGGAGAGTTCATCGGTTGCTTCGGCCTCACCGAGCCTGACTTCGGCAGCAACCCCGGCGGCATGGTCACCAAGGCGGTCGACGACGGCGACGCCTACGTGCTCAACGGCGCCAAGATGTGGATCACCATCGGGACCATCGCCGACCTCGCGGTGGTGTGGGCCAAGCTCGACGGCGTGATCCGCGGCTTCATCGTGGAGACGGGCGACCCGGGCTTCACCGCCCCCGAGATGCACGGCAAACACTCCCTCAAGGCGAGTGTCACCAGCGAGCTCGTGTTCCAGGACTGTCGCATCCCGAAGGACCGGATCCTGCCGCACGTCCACGGCTTGAAGGGCCCGTTCAGCTGCCTCAACAACGCGCGCTACGGCATCGCCTGGGGTGCCTTGGGCTCGGCGATGGCCTGCTTCCACAGCGCCCGCGAGTACAGCCTGAGCCGCATCCAGTTCGGCAAGCCAATCGCGAGCTACCAGCTGGTGCAGAACAAGCTCGCGTGGATGCTCCGCGAGATCACCAAGGGGCAACTCCTCGCTCTCCAGCTGGGTCGCATGAAGGACAACGGGACAATGATCCCGGAGCAGGTGTCGCTCGCCAAGATGAACAATGTCGACATCGCGCTTGAGATCGCGCGCGTGGCCCGCGATATCCATGGTGCCAACGGCATCCTCGACGAGTACCCGGTGATGCGTCACATGGCGAACCTCGAGTCGGTGAAGACCTACGAGGGCACCCACGACATCCACAACCTCATCATCGGGCGCTGGATCACGGGGATCCAGAGCTTCGAGTAGTCAGGCCGCCCGCAGCACGACCACGCGCCCATCGAGGTTGAGCATCTGCCGCGCGTCGACCTCGAGCAAGGGCTCGTGCCAGTGGCAGTGCCCAAAGGCCACCAGCGGCGGCGCGTCGAGCGCCAGGATCGCGTCCCGGACCCAGGGCGAGCCCTTGTCGCCCGGGCCCTCGCCCTCGGGCCCCTGGTGCAGGAGAACCACGTGTGCGCCGTCGAGGAGCACGTCTTCCAAGAGGCGCGTGAAGGTGTCGCGGTCTTTCCGGTTGGGCTTGCTGAGCTTCCCGACGATGCCGCTCACGCCCCCCACGCGGAGGCCGTCAACGTCGCGCGCCTGGCCGTCGAGGATGTGCACCCGCGCTCTCTGGGCGAAGTCGCTGGGGCTCTCCTCGCCAAAGGTGTCGTGGTTGCCGTTGACGCCCGCCACGGCCCTGAAAGCCTCGGCAAAGGCCAGCCAGGTGGGGCGAACGTCGCCGGTGGCGCCTCGTTCATCGGCCCGTGGCGCGGCGTAGAGGTCGCCCGCCAGGAGCGCGATCGCGCTCGCCGGTACGCCCACCTCGTCACGCAGGAAGGCCGGCACCACCTCGCCGAGCAGGCGGGTACCGGACAGCTCCCGGCCCTGGAGGTCGCTGGTGAGCACGAGGCAATCCACGCCCTCGGGCAGCGCGTCGACCCGCCCGTCGAGCACCGGCAAGTCGGCGACAAAGGTGCCCCCGCCGCCCGGCTTGGCGTTGCGGTAGCGTAGCACCCGAGAGGGTGCCCGATTCAAACTCACGATTCTCATGGCGGAGCAGCGTAGACACCACGCGGAGCGAGTCAACTGTCAGTCGGTGGCTGCAATCCAGCTGGTCATCAGCTCCGCCACCTCCGGGTAGGCCTCGAACATGAGCGTGCCGTGGTCGCCGCCCTCGCACACCGCGTAGGTCCAGGCCAGGTCGGGATCGTGGTTGCGTTGGGCGCGGTCGATCCAGCTCGCCTCCTCGGGCGGGTAGACGAAGAGGAGCTCGTCGATGTCGAGGTCGTCGAAGCTCGAGTTGCTGGTGGTGTAGGAGCCCGGCGACATCCAGACCATCGCGCGCGGCGCGGGACGGTTGGGCTCGGCGGACACGCCGTAGTCGAGGGCGGTGGTCGTCCCGTTGCTGGCGGCGACGATCAGCACCTCGGGTAGGCCCTCCGACACGGTGAAGTCCACGGCGGCGTAGGCGTCGTTCACGCCCAGCGGACCCTCGTAGGCATCGACGGGCTCGCCCTCGCTGCCGCCGGCGCCCCGGCGGTCGATGGCGAGGACAGCAAGGCCCTCGGCGCGCAGCGACTCGATCCAGTCCACGGGCCAGTCGGAACGGTCGTTGCTGGGCGGGACCATGTGCAAGAGCAGCACGGCGGTGTCGGCGTACTCGTGGGGGTAGTAGTCGGCCTCCAGCGTGATGCCGTCGTCGGTGTCGAGGTGCACGACGGCCGGGCCGGGCGGCACGTAGTCGTCGGGGATGCCGCCACTGTCGCCGGAGTCGGCTCGGAAGTCGGCGCAGTCTTCACCGGGCGAGGTGCAGGCGAACAGGAGGAGGAGCATCCCCACAACATAGCCTCAGAGGCGCAAGAGCTCGCCGGGGCGCAACAGGTGGGTGCCCTGGGGGGCCTCGCGCAGCGTGAGCGCCAGCGGACGCGTCGGCAAGCCGAGGCGCTGTCGCACGGTGCCCACGAGGTCCGCCACCACGTTCTGGCGGGCACGGAAGGCATGCAGCAGTCGCCCCGTCGCCAACTCGTCCTCGAAGTCGGTGCCGCAGATGGCGAGGTCGGCGCCCTCCAACTCGGCGGCCAGCGTCGTGACATCGGCGAATCGATGTAGGCTCTGCCCGAGGTGGACCGCGCGGGTGGTCCCGAGGGTCAGCTCCACCACCAGCGGCGGGTCGCCCGGTCGCCGCAGCGTGTGACGCAAACGGCGGTAGGCCAGCGAGGGGCTCCGCATGGCGCTCAGCGTCTTGCGGACGGCCTCGGCGGGAACAGCGTACGGAATGGGCGCGTAGGCGAACGTGCGCACCGTGAAGGGGCCGAGATTGGTGGACTGTCCGGGGACGAGCGCCGCGCCTTCCCGCTGGATGAAGCGCAGGTTGTCGGGGTGGCCGGCGAGGGGGCCGGGGGACACGCGGGCACCGGACACGCGCTCCTGCTCCGACCAGGTGAGCACCACCGGGCCCTCGACCGGACGCGGCGGATCGAAACACAAGACCTCGGCACCGAGCGACAGGCGCAAACCGGACTCGCCGAGATGTTCGAGGATCACGGGCTAGCCGCCGAGGCGCACGAGCGGCGCGAAGCGCAACAACCAGGCGAGGAAGGCGAGGGCCAGGGCGGTACCCGCCGCGACGAACAACGAGGGAGCGAAGGCCGCGCCGATTCGCATGACGGCCGCGAGTTGCACGAGGCCGAGGATCAAGGCGCCGTCCCAGCGCATGAGGATGGGGAGATCGCCGTGGCCGCGCGTCACCCGGATCGACAGGGCCGCCCAGAAGCTACCGAGGCCGCCGAGCAGCCAGAAGTGCATCGGCAAGGACGGGGGACCGACCCCCACGAGATCGACGACGTAGCCCGCGACGATCCAGGCCACGCCGAGGTGAATGCCCCCGATCATTGGCAGTCGCGACGAGGGCCAGGGGCGCCAGCCCAGCCACTGACGCACGACCAGCCCAAGCAGTGCGATATCGCCCAGATATGGGTGTTCCGGCACGGCCACGCGGAGGAGCGTGGCGGCGCCGAGCGCGGTGGCGAAGCCGGGGCGGCGCTGTGGGTCGGAACCGGCGAGCGCGCGGGCCGTGAAAAAGGGAAGGATGCGGTCGAGCATCACCAGCGCCACGTACACGAGGAAGGCGTGCGTCGCGAGCCGGAGTGCCAGTGCGGTCTCGCCCATGCCGAAGGCGAAGGCCGCCACGGTCGCGGCGGCGATCCCGGCGGGGACACCGGCGGTGGTGCCGTCGAAGCCCCGCCCCAGGGCGGGGAGCGCGAGGCGGGCGGCGCCGAAGGTGGCGAGGGCCCACGGGGCGGCGACCACGGCGGCTTTGCCCAGGCCGTTGTCGGGCAAAAGCACCGCTGCGAGCGAGATCGCGTGCAGGGCGAGCATGCCGATGATGTGCCAAGCTTTCGGCATCGGCCCGCCACTCTGGCGCGGGAAGGCCGTCATCAGGAAGCCCAGGATTAGCGCGCCCCAGGCGCCGAAGACGAGCAGCGCCGCGTGCTGGGCGGGCGCGAAGGGCAAGCTGCCGCCGCCGAGACCGTGGGCCCAGGCGCCGATGCTGGCGAGGCCGAGCAGCGCCGCCCAGGGGAAAAAGAGCCGGTAGCCCTCGCGGAGCAGCACCGGGACGGCGGGTTGAGGTTGTGCGGTCACCCCCAGGGGCAGGGCAAGGGGCGTGCCAGCGGGGCGAGCCTGCGGCGGGGCGGCGCCCGGTCAGGGCCCCGCGATGTAGCAGGGCCAGTAGTAGGACTCGCCGGCCTCGCCGCAGTCGATGCTCACCTTCGAGCTCGGCATGCCGCGCAGCTCCACGCTGGACAGGGCGTCGCTCCCGCTGACTTCTCCGGAACCACAGCCGTGGGCGTGGTACGCCGAGACGAGGATTTCCCGGTTCAACATGCGGATGTTGTCAGGATCGTCGCACTCTTCGAGGTCGGTCCCGCACCACACGCTCGTGCCGGCTGGGTACTGGCTGGATCCCGTGTCCATCGACAGATCGGCGTACTCCGCGGCTGCCTCGTCGTACCACTCGCACAGCTTCGCCGGCGACACCCAGCGGCCGTCCGGTTCGCAGGCGGGGAGGACCAGGCCGGCGAGCAGGCCTGGCGCCAGCGGTGAAAGTTGGTGGACGATGCGCATCCCTCGGTCAGGGCTCCGACATGTAGCAGAGCCAGTAGCGCGCAGTGCCCGAGTCGCCACAATCGACGCTGCCTGTCCACTCGGGGGAGCACTTCGCACTCGGACATTCCTCGCTGAATGCGCATCCGTTGGCGCGCAGGACATCGACCAGGATGTCTCGGTTCATCGGAAGCGTATTTGCGGCGTCATCACAATTCTGAGTGCTCGTGCCACACCAGAAAGTCAGAGAATCGTCATGTAATTCCCCGGTATCGTCATATCCGGCAGCGGCATCCTCGTACCACTCGCACACCTGGGCGGGCGACACCCACTTGCGCTCCGGCTCGCAGCTTGAGAGCAGAAGAAGGGCTGCGAACGGGCGTGTCACAGGGGCACCGCGACGACCGTGTTGGCGCCTGCCTTGGAGCAACTCTGCGGGGTGGCGAGGGTAGCGACGCTCTGCGAGCGACCGAGGACGAAGGTGGTGGTGGCGAAGGAGATGCCCGACGCCTGATCGCAGTCCGCGTTGGCGGCGGTCGGGTCGTCCTGGGCCCCGCTCGGCCAGACGCGCTGTGGGTTGGTCAATGGATCCATGGCGGAGATGCCTCGCGCTGAGAGCATGGTCTGAACTCGTCGCCTCGCGGCGCCGTCTGCAGCGCCGTCCGCCAGCTTTGCGGCTCCAAGTCCGGTCCACACCTTCGTGGTCGGACCTGTGGAGTTGTTCGCAGCGTAGGTGAACGTTGGTGGAAGATTGAACTTGGTGGCGAATCTCGCGAGCCCCAGCACCTGCAGCTTCTTGTGCGGGCATCCGGTGGGCCTGCCGTCATCGAACTGGCAGTGGGGATCGAAGTCGCGGTGCACGTCCTCGTGCAACAGTATCGAGGCGATGTATCCGACTTCCGCCAGAGCCAGGCGAGCACAGCCGAGGCCAGTGTAGTACCTGGCGTCGCTGTACATCTCGCCTGCGCTGCTATGAAGCCGCCACGCCCACCAGAATAGGTAGTCGGCCAGCTGTGCCTGCGCCATCATCATCTGACCAAGGTAGATA